>NZ_JBIIBQ010000021.1:0-49659 GCF_044239315.1 Aquirufa sp.
CATTTTGATTAAAGTACATTCAATTCGCAATAAATCATCATACAAGGCTGGCGCGTGGTATTTTGAATAATTCTCATACACCGGCAAACCAATACCAGCATCTTCTAATACCTTGTAACTCACGCCAATACTTCGCAAAGTCTCTACTCGGGCAATCTCGTAAAATCGCGCATAATTACCGTAATAGACATAGCCCATTTGATCCGTATCCGCATAACAAACTCGATAAAAGACGCTATGAGTCAACATATTAGTGAATTTTGTTCTTATCTAATGCTTTTTGGTAATCTGATGCATTCTTCATGTGCTCCTCATAAGTAACTGCGAAAGCGTGATTCTCCGAAAAATCAGCCTTAGCACAAAAATAAAGGTAGTCATGGTGTTCTAAATTCAACACTCGATCAATAACATCACCAGAAACAATGGAAATAGGCCCAGGAGGTAATCCCGTATTTTTATAGGTATTATAAGGAGAATTTAAAGCCGTATACTTACTAGTAACTCGCTTAATCGTAAAATCTTTCCAAGCAAAAACGACGGTTGGATCAGCCTGAAGAGGCATTTTGGCCTGTAACCTATTCCAGTAAACACCCGCCACACGTGCCTGTTCCTTCGAATTTTTCGATTCACCATAAACGATACTAGCTAATATCGAAACCTGAACGGGTGTTAATCCTAATTTCTTTGCTTCCTCTTTTCTTTTTGTTGTCCAAAACTTCACATAAGCCTTGTTCATCTTCTCCAAAAACTCAGGAAATGTCGTCGTCCAATTAACCTCATAGGTATTAGGCACAAAAATAGCTGGACTTGTTTCCGAGTCAAAACCCCATTTTTGCATTATCTGCGATGAATCAAGAACTGCATAAATAGCTGCAGAATCATAATCCGTTTGATGTGCTATCCGACCTGCAATATCCTCTTTTAACCGAAAGTTGTTTATGACCACTTTATACGCATCTTGGCGGCCATTTCTTAGTTTTCGAAGCAATTCCCAATTGCCCATCTCGCTGTGGATAATATAACGACCTGGACGTACTTTTTCAGGATAATTTAACGCCTTAGCAAGAAAACGAAAGCTCAATTGATCTCGTACTAAATCATGCTTTTTCAACGTATCCAAAACCGATTCATACGTTGAATTTACGGGAATGAATAACTCGAAAGATTGATTGGATTCAACTCTAAAATTAGGTGTTTTGAACACTTGCCAAACATAGTAGGAGAACATAGCTGACACCAAGCTAAACAACAGAATAAAAATTTTGATACGTTTATTCGAAACCATCTTAATCAATTTTAAAATCTAAGTTAAAACGAGAAGCTAAGGATTTTAAATCCTCCACTACCGGGTTTAAAAGAGGTATACCCTCCATTCGGCGAATAGCCTCTAATTCACGCTCTGGATCACCTGGAATGAGGACTTGCTTGCCTTCTACGGCTTTAGCAGATCTAAAGCGACGAATCCATTTGTCCATATCTTTTGTGAAATCTTCCGCTGGTCTAAACGCATCTACGCGCATTGCCCCTAAAAAATGACCCGTTCCATTTCCCACCGTCTCTCCTGCCTGCATAAATCCAGCAGTCGCGAAGGGAGGAACCCAAGGACCAAAATTAGCACCAGATAATACCCCTGATAAAATATCTACTATCGCGCCTAGTCCATATCCTTTATGTGAACCATGCTCTCTATCACCACCTAAAGGCAATAAAGCCCCACCATTTTTAATAGCAAAAGCATCATTGCAAGGATCCCCGTTCGCATCCTGCACCCAACCATCTGGTGTGTCCAAACCTTTGCGTTGTAATATCTCTAATTTACCATATGCCACTGCTGTGGATGCAAAATCAGCCACAAAAGCAGGTTCTTCATTCGCTGGAATGGCTACTGCAATCGGATTTGTTCCTAATAATTTTTCCTTTGAAAAGGTAGGAGTAACAAGAGGAGCGGCGTGCGTCATGGCCCAACCAATCATTTGGGATGGCAGGGCCTTCATCGCATGATATCCGGCAATACCGAAATGATTAGAGTTTTGAACCGCAACCCAACCGGTACCAGCTAGCGCCGCTTTTTCACAGGCAATTTCCATAGCCTTAGGAGCCACAATTAATCCTAAACCGCGATCTCCATCTAAAGTAGCCGTAGAAGGGGTTTCATGTAAAACTTTTACCTGGGGTTTAGTGTTTAATCTTCCGTTATCGAAGAGACGAACATAACCAGCTAAACGAGCAACGCCGTGAGAATCGATTCCTCTTGCATCGGCAGATACAAGAACATCTGAAGCTAGGTATGCTTCTTCTTCGCTACAACCAATAGCTGTAAAAACAGAAGCAACATATTTTTTTAATAAGTGATAATCTGCCTGCATAGTGTATAATAAACCACAAAGATAATTAGAACTATTGGTAATAATATTGCCAAAATGAACCTAAATTTGAACCATTAATCATCAACCCTATGAACATTATAACATCCGCCTGGTTTTGGATTACCCTCTTTGCTATCATCGTCATCATTCGTGACGTATTTATTCAAAAAAGTCACACTATCACACATAATTTTCCTATCGTAGGTCATTTTAGGTATTGGTTAGAACGTATTGGCCCAGAAATTAGGCAATACATTGTAGCAAATAACCGGGAGGAATTACCCTTTAATCGCCAAGAGCGCTCCTGGATCTATGCTTCCTCTAAGAATGAAAATAATTTACAAGGTTTTGGCACCGACCAAGACTTCAGCTCACCGGGCTATATTTTTATCAAAAATGCCATGATGGGATTTAATCCCTCAAAGGAACATTTATACCACAAGAACCCAGGAGTTTTACCAGCAGCGAAAGTCATAGGCGCTTATCACAATAGAGAAAAACCATATAGACCTTATTCCATTGTAAATATATCGGGTATGTCTTATGGTTCTTTATCTGCCAAAGCAGTAGAGTCCTTAAATAAAGGTGCATTAATTGCCGGTTGCTATCATAACACGGGTGAAGGTTCACTATCCCCTTACCATCAAAATGGTGCTGATGTGATGTTGAACATAGGCACTGCCTATTTCGGTGTTAGAGAATTGGATGGTCGTTTTTCGATGGAGAAACTGAAACAAAAAGTGATTGAAAATCCCTGCATCAAAGCAATCGAATTAAAACTATCCCAAGGAGCAAAACCAGGAAAAGGCGGAATGCTACCTAAATCAAAAATTAATAAAGAAATTGCTGAAATTCGTCACATTCCGATGGGTCAAGATGCCATGTCACCTGCTTTTCATTCGGAATTTTCCACTGTACCAGAAATGGTAGATTTCATTGAGGCTATGGCCACAGAGACGGGATTACCAGTGGGTGTAAAATCTGCCATAGGCAAACTAGAACAATGGGAAGAATTAGCTGCCTACATGGAAAAACACGGTAAAGGACCTGATTTTATCACAATCGATGGAGGTGAAGGGGGAACCGGTGCGGCACCTCATGCCTTTGCAGACCACGTATCAATGCCATTCACTTTTGCCTTTGCTAAAGTTTACCAGATTTTCCAACGACATAACTTAACAGATAAAATCTACTTTATTGCTTCAGGCAAGTTAGGTTTCCCAGAAAAATCTTTAATGGCTTTCGCAATGGGAGCTGATAGCATTCATATCGCACGTGAGGCCATGATGTCCATTGGATGTATTCAGGCACAAAAATGCCATACAAACCACTGCCCTACTGGTATTGCAACCTCCAATAAGTGGTTACAAGCAGGCATCGACGTGACACTAAAAAGCGAACGCTATTACCGCTACCATTATACACTCGTTAAAGAGATTGCAGAAATCACACATGCTTGTGGATATGAACATCCTACTCAAATGACAATGGATGACATCGAATGGTCCATGGGTGACAATAACCGAACGATGGCTCTTTCAAAAGCTTTAGGGTACACTAAAACAGAGATAAATTATCCCGGATTAGAAGAATTAGTCAAATGTCCGCATTTAGGTGGTCTAAATGCAAGAAAACGGCTATCTTTGTAACATGTTATCAATATCGAATTTAAACTTCTATTTCGGAAGTCGCGCCTTGTATGAAGGGGCTAATTTACATATCAAACCTAAGTCTAAAATCGGTTTAATCGGTGCAAATGGCACGGGTAAATCAACTTTACTCCGTCTTATTTCAGGAGAGTATACTCCAGATGGTGGGACTATTTCAAAGTCAGGTGATTGCACGATTGGATTCTTAAATCAAGATTTACTATCCTACCAAACAGACGATAGTATCCTAAATGTGGCCATGCAGGCCTTTGAAAAGCAATTAGAACTACAAAAAGATATTGATGCCGTGCTTCATAAAATGGAAACAAATTATGAAGATAAAGACATCGATGTGTTAGCTAAACTTCAAGAGGACTTTGAACGTTTGGACGGTTATACGATTCAATCGCGTACAGAAGAGATTTTAGAAGGATTAGGTTTTAGCACAGATGATTTGCAGAGACCATTGAAGTTATTTTCAGGAGGATGGAGAATGCGGGTCATGCTTGCGAAATTATTATTACAAAAACCTGCCCTACTCCTTCTAGATGAACCTACTAACCACTTGGACTTACCGTCCATCGAATGGGTGGAAAAGTACATCCACGATTATGAAGGTTCGATTGTTGTTGTTTCCCACGATCGTTATTTCTTAGATCGCACGATTGATAATATTGCCGAAGTTTCTGGCGCAAAAATCACCTTATATCCGGGTAACTATTCTTTCTATATGGAAGAAAAAGCCCTTCGTAATGAGATTCAAAAAGGAGCATTTGAGAACCAACAATCTCAAATTCGCCAGACAGAGCGTTTTATCGAACGTTTTAAGGCAAAAGCTTCTAAAGCCAGACAAGTGCAATCACGTGTAAAAGCGTTAGATAAAATCGATATCATTGATGATGTCATTGATGAGAAAGCAAAAGTTAATTTCAAATTTAACTTTGGAACAGAACCAGGGCGATTTATTTTGTTTTTAGAACATATTTCCAAGGCTTTTGGAGAAAAAGTTATCTTAAAAAACACATCAGCGACGATTAACCGAGGTGATAAAATTGCTTTAATCGGTGCCAATGGAAAAGGTAAATCAACTTTACTACGTATCATTTCAGGTTCAGAACAAATCATAGGCGAAAGACGAACAGGTCACAATGTGATCGAATCCTTCTTTGCTCAACACCAATTAGAAAGTTTAACGGTTGAAAATACCTTAATAGATGAATTGAAAGGTACAGGGACGACGAAGACCGAGATGGAATTGCGTTCTGTTTTGGGTTGTTTCTTGTTCTCAGGAGAAGAAGTATTCAAAAAAATCAAGGTTCTTTCTGGTGGAGAAAAATCTCGCGTGGCTTTAGCTAAGGTATTAATCTCCGAAGCAAACTTCCTTCTACTCGATGAGCCTACTAATCACTTGGATATGCAATCAGTGAATATCCTAATTCAAGCTTTGCAACAGTATGAAGGAACCTATGTAGTCGTATCCCACGACCGTTATTTCGTAAGTAATATTGCCAATAAAATCTGGTACATCGAGGATCATGAAATCAAGGAATACCCAGGTTCATTCGATGAATACGAGACCTGGATGGCTACAAGAGAAACAGCTAAACCCGTTTCTGTGAAGGCTGCTTTGAAAGCTAAGCCCGAGTTAGCTCCTGTGGAAGCTAAAACCCCTAATCAAGCCAAGCAAATTGAAAAGCTGGAAGCAGAGATTATGGTGATTGAAAAAAATATTGCCTCAATCGAGGCCCAAATGGTAGATTTAGCTAATACTGCAGATTATACTGGGTTAAAAAAATTAGAAGTAGAGTTAGCTAATGAAAAGGAGAAATTAACAGAGATAACTGCTGCTTGGGAAGCATTAATTTAATCTTTATGAAGACCTATTATTCGCTTTTGCTATTGGTAGGTCTTCCTTTTATGGCGCTTGGTCAAATTATGTCGCGTACACATTATCCGAACATTCACTCTGTTTTTATACAACAAGAAAGTAAATTAAATCATCCTAATGCGATCTTAAACTTAGGTTCTGAAAACCAGACTAGCTTAAATTTTGATGATTTAGGCTTGAATTACCCTAATTACTATTTCAGATTAATTCATTGCCAATCAGATTGGAATCCTTCTCCCTTGTCGGAAATCGAATATCTACAGGATTTTAATGATTTCCCTCTCAGAAACCCTGAATCCTCCCTTGGAACAAAGGTTCCATATTTACATTATAGTGTCCCTATTCCCTCAGTTAAGGTGAGCGGGAACTATATTGCCATGGTGTATAACAAACGAAACAAGAAAGATACCGTCCTATCTATTCGATTTTCAGTAGCAGAGCAGCAAGTAAAAATAGCCACACAATTCTCTTTTGCTAAAACAAATACATTGCGCGCCACCCATCAAAGCATTGATTTTAAATTAAACATACCTCCCTTTTTAAATTATACGGGGGATGATCAGTTATCCATTCAAATTCGTCAAAATCATCAATCGGAGAATCTTTTAAAGAAATTGCCGACCGGACAATTTAATCTCCAAGAAAATAGTTTAACCTTCCCGTTCTTCCTTCAGGAAAATGCATTCCCAGGATCTAATGAATTCAGATTAATCGATCTTAGAAGTTCTCAGCAAAAGTTAAACTTTGTCGATCGAATTGAGACAGGAGAAAAAATTAATCGAATAACTACTCAACTAGAACAAGCACAAGGATTATTACCATACGTCCAAAGAAATGACTTCAATGGCTCCTTTGCGATTGAATCCTACGAGAACAGAGAAAATCCCTTACAGGCTGATTATGTTTCTTGCATTTTTAGACTTAAACCTGTGGACACAAATGAAACCATTTATGTTGTCGGAGGATATAATGACTACCAATTCGACTCTCCCCTACAATTGAATCCATCGAACGGATATTTAGAACATATTGCAACGCTAAAACAAGGGATTTATAACTACCAATTTAAAAGCAAAAATCCCTCTAACACGTCATTAGAGGGAAATTATTCTCAAACGGAAAACGTTTATGAAATTTTAGTATATTTCCAAAAACCAGGCACTAGGTATGATGCGCTGGTGGGGTATACGACGGTAGTCACTAGTCGATAGTCACTAGTCGAGAGTCGATAGTCACTAGTCGAGAGTCTAGAGTCACTAGTCGAGAGTCACTAGTCGAGAGTCGATAGTCGATAGTCGAGAGTCGTTACACGTTAAAGCGGAAGTGCATTATGTCTCCATCATTGACTACATAATCCTTACCTTCAACACTTAACTTTCCGGCCTCTTTACATCCTGCTTCCGTTTTGTAAGCGACGTAATCAGCTAGTTTAATTACTTCTGCCCGAATAAATCCACGCTCAAAGTCTGTATGTATCACACCAGCAGCTGCTGGAGCTTTCCATCCCTTTTGAATGGTCCATGCACGTACTTCTTGAACACCAGCAGTGAAATAGGTAATTAGATTTAATAAGTGATAAGAACTGCGAATCAATTTATCCAATCCTGATTCCTTCAAACCATATTCTTCTAAGAACATAGCACGATCATCCAAATCTTCCATTTCCGCAATTTGAGCTTCTAAAGCAGCACAAACAACAACTACTTCTGCATTTTCAGAAACTACATTAGCCTTTAATTGATCAACATATTGATTTCCACCAGCGGCAATAGACGCTTCATCCACGTTGGCCACATAAATAACGGGCTTATCCGTTAATAGATAGAGATCACCTACAGCTGTTTGACGAAGTTCATCATCCATTACAACCGTACGGGCTGATTTACCTTCTTCTAATGTTTTTTTGAATTGTTGTAATGCGGCTAATTCAGCTTTTGCTTTTGCATCTCCAGCTTTGGCCGCTCTTTCAGTTTTAGAAATTTTCTTATCAACAGAATCTAAATCTTTAATCTGTAATTCTAAATCAATAATTTCTTTATCGCTTACTGGGTTCACACGACCCTCCACGTGTACAATATTTTCATCTTCAAAACAGCGAACTACGTGAATAATGGCATCCACCTCACGTATATTAGCTAAGAATTTATTTCCCAAACCAGCTCCAGTCGAAGCACCCTTCACTAACCCAGCTATATCTGTAAATTCAATAACCGTAGGTAAAATACGGTTTGGCTTCACTAATTCCGCTAATATATTTAAACGATCATCCGGCACTGAAACTATCCCTACATTAGGCTCAATTGTACAAAAAGGATAATTAGCTGCTTCTGCCTTGTTAGAAGAAATAGCACTAAATAATGTTGATTTACCTACATTAGGCAATCCGACAATTCCACAAGTTAATCCCATAGTAATTTTAAAAATGAAAGCACAAAAGTACGGCTAAAAATCAAAAAGCCCCTGATTTCTCAGAGGCTTTTTCGAATATTTTAAAGAATATTACTCCCATTTCAATTCACTGTTCCCAAACTCATCTTCATCCCGATTAAAGGAAGAAAAATCAACGTCTGGCATTAACTCCGTCTTCACGTGATTTACTGCCTCATTTAAACCTTCAACGAATTTATCAAAATCCTCTTTATACAAGAACATTTTGTGCTTTTCATAAACAAAACCATCCTCCTTTTGATGGCGGCGGCTCTCGGTTATAGTAATGTAGTAATCCTGAGAACGCGTAGACTTAACATCAAAAAAATACGTTCTCTTTCCGGCCCTAATACGTTTAGAAAATAATTCTTCTCTATCTCTTTCTTCCACTGGTATTTAAATTATGGTTTCACAATGTGTAAATCTACTATTTATTCTTATTCACTCAAAAAAAAATACTAGAATTAAGTAATGTCCCAAAATACCTAATTTTTAAATACCAATTTAAACCTACATCTTTACCATCATCATCTAATCATTTTTAATGATAAAAATACCGTCAATAGTATTATTGATATGCTCATTTTTATCCCTAAACGCTTTCTCACAAGATTTAGGATATGAAAAGACAGGTATTGCTTCCTTTTATGCTAATTCATTTTATGGTAAAAAAACGGCCAGTGGGGAGCGTTTAAAAAAAACAGCCTTAACCGCAGCTCACAAAAAATTTCCATTTAATACCTTAGTTGAAGTCACTAATCTATCCAATCGTAGAAGTGTAATCGTTCGAATTAACGATCGTGGACCCTATCGCAAGGGTCGTGTTATTGACCTTTCAGAGGCTGCAGCTAAAAAACTAAATCTAAAAAAAATAGGTCTAGTCAAAGTGAAAATTAAAATAGTAGGATTTGAGAATGAATTAATGCTCATCCCTTACCGAAAGCTTTCTTTAGAGAGTAATCCTAAATTTAGCCGAAACTTTTATCAGAAATCACGGCTTAAATACGAGACGCATTATAAAATGAAGAAGAACATCAAGCACAAAAAATATATTAATAAAAAATATTATAAACGGTAGTTTTACTTACGCTTACTTTCTAAATACTGAATAAAATCTTTTAAATTCTCCACAGGAATACGCTTCCCAACAATCTTCTTTTGCTGATCTAATACATAAACAACTGGAGTTGAATAGACGTCAAAAGTATTTCTAAAATCAGTATAGAATTCTTCTTTACCTGTCCTTGGATTCAAGTGAATATCAATCCCATTAATCCAGGAGCTTGTTTTAAATTCTGTTATAAATTTCTTCCAAGCTGCCTTATCTCGCACAATCGAACTTCCGACCACACCAATATTTTTTGATTTAAAATAATCATTTAAAGCAACCAATTTAGGCGTTTCCAGCTTACAATGACTACATTCAGGATCATAGATAAAAACTACCGTATATTTAAATGGTAATGAGGCTATATTTATTTCTTTTCCTGATACATCAGTCAAATGCATTTTAGGAAAAGCCTTACCTAAAAGCAGAGGTTTAATAATGGCAATTCTTTCTTTCATCCGCCTCACCGTACTTGAATCCCACAAAGCCGGCTCCCCGATATAATATTTCTCAGCTAAATGAACAAAAGCACCATCTGTGCCTAAAATTGGGTTATTTTCATAAGTACTGGCAATTTTGTAAACAATATAACGACGCACTTCGGTGTCTTTAGCTTTGGCAAGAATCCAATCCGAATCGATCGCAATAGAATCAGGATCTTGCACAACTAAATCCTTAAAGTAGCGCTCTAACTTTCTCTGCAAGAATGGAGTACGAACCATTCGCTCATCTCCTAAATCTATCCCGTCGAAATAATGCTTCTTGTAATATTGGTATTGATACAGTTGCATTCTAGTCGTATCAGCTTTTGACTTTAATGTACCTTTATAGGTAGGAATTTCTGGATCAAAGGAAGATTCAATCAGTTTAGTAACAAATAACCCAGCATTAGCCGACTTCCATTGCTGCTGAAATTTTTGTACCTGAGCCTGCAAATTTTTTCTTAGATCTGCAGAAAGAGTAGGTTGATTAAGTTGAGTATAAAAATCATTCATACTACGTTGAAAAGAATAAAAGGCAGTATTTTCCGCTGAATTTGTAAAAGAAATCGATTTTAGAATATCTGTAGTATCTAGTGAGAAAGAAAAATTGGCATCCTCTAAAACCACATCAATATATTTTGACTTAAGAAAAGAGATCAAGTACAACCCTTTAGGCAAGGACTCCGATCCTTTAAATTGGAACTCCCCTGATTCATTTGCCATAACAGTATCTTTAATGACCTGCTGATTATAGCCAAAATAGTGGGCTAAATAGACTTCAGAATTGGATAATCCTTTAATTTTACCCTTAATATCATATTGCGCAAAGCTATTAAGCCCGAATAACAAAATAAAAAGTACAGTACCGACTACTTTCATAAGTTTAGAATAAATTTGTGTCACAAAACTCAAATTTACAATGTTTTTCATCCTATCTAAAATAATCGACTTTTTCCTTCAACCAATTTGTTGGATTTTTATTCTTTTGGGAGTCGCCTATTTTAGTCGATATACGAAGCGAATAATTCTCATAATTACAGGTGCTCTACTATTATTCAGCAATGGATGGTTTGTAAATCAGTGTTATTTGGCATACGAAAGCCCTCAATTAAAACTAAAAAATACCTATCAATGGTGCATAATCTTAGGTGGCGGAATGATGCGAGCTGGAGAAGGATATCGAACAGGAGAAACAGCTGATCGTTTTATCCAACCACTCTTATTATATAAAAAGGGCATGGTAAAAAAACTACTCATTACGGGTGGAAATGTTAATATCAAAGGTTTGAAGATTGACGTAACACAGGAAAGTAAAAAAGTGAAGGAAGTGTTGATTGCCATGGGTGTAAAACCTGAGGATATCTATTTAGAAGAAAATGCTCGAAATACGCATGAAAATGCAGTAAATACGAAACAAATGTTAAAGCCCTTCCTGAAAGAAAGAATGGTATTAGTTACTTCAGCGATGCACATGCCTCGAGCAGAAGCTTGTTATCTAAAAGAGGGTTTTTTGATCGATTCATTTCCCGCAGATATAAAGAAAAAGGATACCCCATCAGGTATCCTAGATCAAATTATTCCTCAAGAACGCAATCTTGCAAAGTTTGCTGAATTAGTAAGAGAAATAACTGGTTATGTTATTTATCAAATTGTAGGTTTCGCCTAGGTTGACAAAATTTCTACCATGCGAATTAAATCCTCTGAAACAGGTTTTTTCTTTGTAATCGTATCGTGGAAAGGGGTATAGATCAACTGGTTATTAACCACACCAGCCATTACATTTTTCTCTCCCCGTAATAAGCCTTCCAAAGCTCCTAATCCTAATCTACTAGCCAAAATACGGTCAGATGCAGTAGGAATTCCCCCTCGTTGAATATGACCTAGAGTAGTCACCCGTATATCTAAGTTCTCGCCCATTTTATCCTTAATCTTCTTAGCTACAATCTGAGCGTTCCCCTCTTCATCACCTTCAGCAACAATAACAATGGAGGATGATTTCTTTTTAACAAAACCTTTTTGAAGAGTAGCAGTAATTTCTTCAACTGAAGTTAAATTCTCTGGAATCATAACTGACTCCGCCCCACCTGCAATCGCACATTGAATGGCGATATAACCTGAATCACGGCCCATCACTTCGATAAAGAATACTCGATCATGTGAATCTGCCGTATCACGAATTTTATCTACCGCATCAAGGGCTGTATTTACTGCTGTATCAAAACCAATCGTATAATCAGTGCCATATAAATCATTATCTATCGTTCCGGGAGCTCCTACCGTGGGTATTTTGAACTCATTATAAAATATTTCTGCACCTGTAAAAGTTCCGTTTCCACCAATTGCTACCAAACCTTCTATACCGAACTCTTGAAGTTGATTATAAGCCTTCTGGCGACCCTCAGTGGTCATAAATTCTTTAGACCGAGCAGATTTCAAAATAGTACCACCGCGTTGAATGATATTACTTACAGATTGAGAATTTAAAGGAATAATATCCCCTTTAATCATACCATTGTATCCACGCACAATTCCAAACACCTCAACCCCATGGTAAGCAGCTCCACGAACAATCGCACGAATACATGCATTCATTCCCGGTGCATCACCCCCTGATGTAAATACAGCTATTTTCTTCATCTCTTCTAATTTAAAATTTCTTAGACCTCTTATTCAGTCAAAAATACAATCTTTCTCTCTTTTTACCTCGATTTTAAGCATTAAAAATGCAATAAAAACGTAAATTTGAGACTTAGACAAATAAAATTACAGCACTTATGAACGCGAACGAATTTTTATATTCCTATTTAAATAACGCCTCACCTACTGGATTTGAGGCAAGTGGACAAAAAATTTGGTTAGATTATATACAACCTTTCATTGACGAAAAGATCATTGATACGTATGGAACCGCTGTCGGAGTCATCAATCCAGGTCAGCCTTACAAGGTTGTCATCGAAGCACATGCAGACGAAATCTCTTGGTTTGTTAATTACATCGACGATAATGGCTACTTATTCTTACGCAGAAATGGGGGTTCAGATGCGTTAATTGCACCGTCTATGCGTGCAAATATTCACACAAAAGATAAGGTAGTAAAAGGCATTTTTGGCTGGCCAGCAATTCATGTTCGTGATATTGCCAAAGACAAAGCCCCAGCCATCGCAGATATCTTCATCGATTGTGGCGCTTCTAACAAAAAAGAAGTAGAAGAAATGGGCATCCACGTAGGTACAGTGGTTACTTTCGAAGATGGTTTAATGGAATTAAACGGAAAGTACTTAGTCGGTCGTGCATTGGATAACCGCATCGGTGGCTACATGATAGCTGAGGTGGCTAGAAAATTAAAAGAGAATAACATCCAATTACCTTTCACACTTTACGTTGTTAATGCGGTTCAAGAGGAAATTGGTTTACGCGGTGCAGAAATGATAGTACGTCGATTAAAACCTGATTTGGCCTTTGTAACAGACGTTACGCATGATACACAATCACCGATGTACAACAAGAAAACGCAAGGTGATATGGCTTGCGGTAAAGGTCCGGTTATATGTTACGGTCCTGCTGTACAAAACAATGTTCGTGATTTTATTATTGACGTGGCACAAGAAAACAAGATTGAATTCCAAAGACAAGCCGTTTCTCGCTCTACCGGAACAGATACCGATTCTTTTGCTTATGCCACCGAAGGTGTTGCATCGGCACTGATTAGTTTACCTTTAAAATACATGCATACTACTGTCGAAACCATCGCTAAAGATGATATGAATGCAGTAATAGAACTGATTTATCAGTGCTTGTTGAAGGTGAAGGGTGGAGAGGATTGGCGCTATTTTAATTAAATCACGGGAAAACGGTAATCGGTAACCAGTAATCGGTAATTGGAATTATCTAATTAATCTTATCCCGGCTACTGGATACTGACTACTGGCTACTGACTACTGACCACCGACTACTGTATGTTCAAATACCGGGCAAAAAATTCATACGTCCTCAGCATCTGATCAATTCTTTGACGGTTATTACCTGAACGTGTTAATTCATGTGTTCCCCCCGGATGGCGCACATATTCAACCTCGCGGCCTAATACTTTTAAACTTTTGTATAGCATTTCACTTTGGATGACTCCAGTTCGCAAATCATTCTCGCCATGGAAGATTAACAAGGGTGTTTTGATATTTTGAACATAACTGTATGGTGATTCACGATCTAAAATTGCTTTAGTCGTTTTTTCCCAAGGATAGCCGCCAAAATAATTTGGCACTAAACGCCAGGCATTTCCTTCTCCCATAAAGGTTGAAAGCTCATAAACACCCCGTTGCGAACAAGCTACTTTAAATCGATTTGTATGTCCAACGATCCAAGTGACTAGGTAACCTGCATAGGATCCTCCTGTCACAGCTAACTGTGTCGTATCTGCCCAGCCTTCGGCAATAGTTAAATCTAATGCTTTCATTACATCCGATGTAGGACCAGCACCCCAATCTTTCACATTAGCTGCTAAAAATTCCGAACCATAACCACCCGATCCTCTTGGATTGGCATATACGACCCCCATACCTTTGGCAGCATAATATTGAAATTCATGCCACATACTCGCTTCACCTGTACCCCACATGGCAGAAGGGCCTCCGTGAATTTCTAAAACAAGAGGATATTTCTTTCCAACTTCAAAATTAGTCGGCTTCATAACCCAATAGTCAACTTTTAGGCCTTTAGGATTAGTAAATGTATGTTTAGTAGGACGAACTATATTTTTTGAAGCTAACCAGCCTGAATTTAGAGAAGTGAACGTTCTTTCAGAATCAGCTATTTGCTGGTAGATTTCGGACGGATTATCAATGCCTGTTTTGGCATAAATGAAACCAGAATCTGTTACATCAAAACCCAAAATACCAGTGTTATTATCTGTTATTTGTTTCACCTGTTTAGTGGCTATGTCAAATGAATAAAGTGGTGCTCCTCCCTGATTTTGAGCTGTAAAATAAAGCTTCTTCTCATCGGATGACCACTTAACTTGAGTAATTACACGATCCAAAGGAACCTTAACAATCTCACCGGGATTCGACACAGAAATAATTTGCAATGATCCATTTTGCACACCTGTCGATTTGGTCTCTTGAAAAGCTAACCATTTTTCTGAAGGAGATAAAGCTAGATTAGACATGCGGTGACCTACTTTTTGATAAATCACTTTAGAACTGAATCCTATATAAGAATCTAACACCTTATCAGGATGTGCTAGTGAATCGGCTGGAATAACTGTATAAATACCATTAGAGGCCATTTCCACATCCGACCAACGCGTAAAAGGGTTGTTCAATAAAACTGGTTTACCTGATAAAGTAGTTTTAAAATACGCGGGTAACGAAATCTCAGAGGTCGTGGTACTCTCCTCTTGGAAATTCAATCGATTGATAACCTTGGCTTTTTTATCTGTTTCATTTTGAGCTAAATAAGCACGTACTTCGTCGATGTTTCCGTTAGGGTTAGACTTAGATTTCTTCGGAATACCACTAAGCATCGGTTTTTCCAAAGTCCAAAAGGGTACTAATCCCTTCTTATTATAAACAGAATCCACTAAGAATTCCTTCACAGTAAAAGAGGATTGGAAATAAATTTCCTGACCAGATGAAGCCCAAACAGGATTAGAAACAGAGAAAGGCAAACTTGTTAAAGCCTGAGGCTCCCCTCCTGCTAAATCCAAGAACTATACCTGAGATTTAGCTCCCATATCTCGCGTAAAGGCTATTTTAGAGCCATCTGGACTCCAAACAGGAGAGGCAATCGAATATTTACCAGAAGTTAATGCACGCGTTTCACCTGTTTTAAGGTTTCCAAGGTGTAAATGCGTTTGATAGACAAAATCATTCTTCTTATCTGGATCATCTACAATCGAAGTAACTGTATAAATAAATTGATTTCCCTTAGGGGATACCAGGGGTCTACCGGCAGTTTTGATCTTCAAAAGATCGGTAACCTGGATTTTTTCTTTTGGGCTTTGGCCTAATACACTAAAAGCGAAGAGTAATAAAAAAAGGTGTTTCATAGATGAAAAGTCTAGGTAAAAAAAATGCTCAGCATCCGTGGACACTGAGCATAAAAATACGAGTAAATTCGATTAAATCAATTTCAAGATTTCTTCACCGATGGCATCAGTTCCTAAAATCATGGCTTTATCTGTTGTAGCATCCGCAATATCACCCGTACGGAAACCTTTCTTCAATACTTGGTCTACAGCGTTAATAACTACTTCTGATTCAGCCTTCATACCAAAAGAAATATCTAATAAGAGGGCAGCAGATAAAACAGAAGCCATTGGATTAGCCAAGCCCTTTCCTGTAATATCATGTGCAGAGCCATGAATTGGCTCATAAACACCCGTTCCATCACCAATTGAAGCTGACGCTAACATACCCATGGATCCTGCAATTTGCGATGCTTCATCTGTTAAGATATCACCAAACAAATTCGCTGTAACCACAACGTCAAAACGCTTGGGATCTTTAATTAATAACATCGCAGTAGCATCCACGAATTGGTATTCTACTGTTACATCTGGGTATTCTAGGGCTAATTTTTGAATTTCTTCACGCCATAAACGAGATGATTCCAATACGTTTGCCTTATCCACAGAAACTAGATGTTTCTTACGTGTGCGAGCTGCTTCAAATGCCTTGCGACCAATACGCTCCACTTCGTAACGGCTATATTCAGCCACGTCATAGGCTGTATCACCATTATTCTTACGGCCTTTTTCGCCAAAATAAATATCACCTGTCAGTTCGCGGAAGAACAAAATATCTGCTCCTTTAAGAATTTCTGGCTTAATGCTAGAAGCACTCAACAACTCATCAAATAACTTAATCGGGCGTAGATTTGCATATAAGCCCAATTCCTTACGCATTTTCAATAAACCTTGCTCAGGACGAACTTTTGCTGATGGATCGTTATCGTATTTTGGATGGCCAACAGCACCAAACAATACCGCATCCGAAGCCTTCATTTTCTCTAATGTCTCCGCAGGTAAAGGATCTCCCGTCGCTTCAATAGCCACATGGCCAATTAATGCCTCGTCATAGGTAAAATCGTGGCCAAATTTTGCCGCAATTTTCTCTAAAACTTTCTTTCCTACTTCGGTTACTTCTTGACCGATTCCATCACCTGGAACAATTAAAATATGCTTCTTCGCCATTATTATTTTTATTAAATCAAATTCAACATTTTTTGAGTCGCCTTGATGGCTGAAACTGTTTGGTCACAATCTAGGCCTCTTGTAATTAATTCTTTACCCGCATCTGACCACGTAATAATCGTTTCACAAAGCGCATCTGAATCACCTCCTGGCGGAATACGCACTGCATAATCCTTCAAAACTGGAAGAATCTTACCATTCTTTTCAAAGATGATACCTAGCGCTTTCATAAAAGCATCATATTGACCATCTCCTTGCGCGTGCTCCTCGAAAATCTCCCCATTAATGGAAATTTTTAGTGTAACAGAAGGACGCAAATCTTTGGAATGAGTCAGTACATAATTTAAAATTTGAACACGTTCATCAATTGAATTACTATCTAATACATCAGAGATAATATACGGAAGATCATTTTGGGTAACCACTTCTTTTCGGTCCCCTAATTCAATAATTCGCTGTGTAACTAGCTTTAGATCCTGATCAGATAATTGAATACCTAAAGCCGCTAAATTATTCTCAATATTTGCCTTACCAGAAGTCTTTCCCAATGCGTATTTACGTTCACGACCAAAACGCTCTGGCATTAAATCATTGTGGTAAAGATTATTTTTCTTATCTCCATCAGCATGTATACCAGCAGTTTGAGTAAAGACATTTTCTCCCACCACCGGCTTATTCACCGGAATACGAAAACCAGAAAACGTCTCAACTAACTTACTAACCCTATAAAGAGACTTCTCACAAACAGAGGTCTTTACATCGGTTTGGTAATCATTTAATACGGCTATAACACTAGCTAAAGGTGCGTTTCCAGCTCTCTCTCCCATCCCATTCACCGTTAAATGCAATCCATGAACTCCACAACGTACAGCCTCTAAGGCATTAGCCGTACCTAAATCGTAATCATTATGGGCATGAAAATCAAAGTGCATCGCAGGATAGCGATCAATCAATTGTTTGATAAAATCAGAAACCTCATACGGAGTTAATATCCCTAAAGTATCTGGCAACAAAACCCGATCTACCGGCTGTGTTTGTAAGAAATCCAAGTATTGAAACACATAGCTTGCACTATTGCGCATCCCATTACTCCAATCTTCTAAATATACATTAACCGATAATCCTTTTGATTTTGCTAAAGAAATAGTCTCGCCTATTTCCTTGAAATGTTGCTCTGGAGTCTTTTTTAACTGATGCTTCAGGTGATTCAATGAACCTTTAGTTAATAAATTCATCACCTTAGCACCGGCGTCTACCATCCACTGAACAGAGGTTCCACCATCGACAAAAGTCAACACCTCTACTTTATCTAAGAATCCATTGATCGAAGCCCAGGAAGTAATCTTCTTTACTGCCTGAAACTCCCCCTCAGAAACACGCGCAGAAGCTATCTCAATACGATCGACCTTTAATTCGGTCAGAAGTAATTGAGCTATGGTTAACTTTTCTGAGGCTGAAAACGATACTCCGCTGGTTTGTTCCCCATCGCGAAGGGTCGTGTCCATTATTTCTATGTGACGTTTCAAGAGCTTAGCGGTTAACTGCAAACGTATCAATTTCAGACTTCATCGCCTGTAAATAGTCGATATCATCGAAACCATTCAATAAATTATTTTTCTTGTAACCGTTGATCGCAAATTTTTCAAATGCTCCTGTCGCTACTATCGTGATTGTTTGATCAGGAAGATTTACCTCTAACTCTGCTTTAGGATCAGCCTCAATAGCTGTAAAAATCTCATGTAGGAATTCTGGACTTACTTGAACAGGTAAGACACCTACGTTAATGGCATTTCCACGGAAAATATCCGCAAAGAAGGACGAAACTACACAACGAAAACCGTAATCATAAATCTCCCAGGCAGCGTGCTCACGGGAAGAGCCAGAACCAAAGTTCTTACCTCCAACTAAAATCTTACCTGAATAAGTTGGATTATTTAAAACGAAATCTGTCTTAGGCGCATCATTCTTGTCATAACGCCAATCTCTAAATAAATTATCCCCAAAACCAGTACGCTCTGTTGCTTTCAAGAAACGCGCTGGGATGATTTGGTCTGTATCCACATTCTCAATTGGAAGTGGCACTGCAGAACTATTTAATATATTAAAACTATCGTAAGCCATAATGCTTTGTATTTATTCGATCTTATAAAAATTCTCTAGGGTCAGTTACAACCCCTGTGATGGCAGCTGCCGCAGCAACTAATGGACTAGCTAACAAGGTTCGTGATCCTGGTCCTTGACGACCTTCAAAATTACGATTAGATGTACTTACCGCATATTTACCTGCAGGAATCTTGTCGTCGTTCATAGCTAAACAAGCAGAACAGCCTGGTTGACGAAGTGCAAAACCAGCTTCTGTTAAAATATCGTATATACCTTCTTCTCTAATTTGAGCCTCAACTATGTGAGAACCTGGTACCACCCAAGCCGTCACATGTTCCGATTTCTTACGACCTTTTACTATGGATGCAAATGCACGAAAGTCTTCGATACGACCGTTCGTACAAGATCCTATAAATACGTAATCGACCTTTTTTCCAATCATAGAATCATTCTGCGCAAAACCCATATACTCTAGGGATTTCTCATAGGTAGCTACACCACCTTCTACCTCATCCGCATTGGGAATTTGCTTAGAGATGCCCATTCCCATTCCAGGGTTAGTACCGTAGGTAATCATCGGTTCAATATCAGATGCAGAGAAAGTAATCTCCTCATCAAAAGTTGCCCCTACATCCGTTTTTAACGTTTTCCAATACGCTAATTGTTTGTCCCAATCAGCACCTTTAGGCGCTAATTCACGTCCCTCGATATAGTCAAATGTGGTTTGATCCGGTGCAATCATACCTCCTCGAGCTCCCATTTCAATGCTTAGATTACAAACCGTCATACGGCCTTCCATTGACATTTTTTCAAAAACATCTCCGGCATATTCAACGAAATATCCCGTGGCGCCTGAAGTAGTTAATTTAGAAATAATGTATAAGGCTACGTCTTTAGGCGTAACTCCTTTTCCTAAAGCCCCATTTACATTAATACGCATTTTCTTAGGCTTCGGCTGCATAATACATTGCGATGAAAGAACCATCTCTACTTCAGAAGTACCAATACCAAAAGCAATGGCACCAAATGCACCGTGTGTCGATGTATGAGAATCCCCGCAAACAATCGTCATACCTGGCAACGTAATACCATTTTCAGGCCCTACCACGTGAACAATACCATTTTTAGGATTTCCTAAACCCCAATGTGAAATACCATATTTCGCGGTATTCTTCTCTAATTGAAGCAATTGATTTGCTGAAAGAGGATCCTCAACAGGCAAATGTTGGTTAATCGTAGGTGTATTATGATCAGCTGTCGCAAACGTACGCTCAGGGAATAATACGCCAATACCGCGTGTTTCTAAACCTAAAAAAGCTACTGGAGAGGTTACTTCATGAATAAAATGTCGATCAATAAAGAAAACATCAGGACCATCAGCAATTTTACGAACTACGTGTGAATCCCATACTTTATCAAATAAGGTTGTTGGGGAATTACTCATTATATAAATTAATTTAAAAGGCGCTTTAATTAAAATTAAGCTACAAAAATCGCGTTTTTTTTGCAAAAATGCAAAGCAAATCAACTGTTTAACTGATATTTTGCCAAATAAATGATAGGTTAACAGAGATGAATGCGAAATAAAATTAAATGAAATTCTTCTTCAACTTGTTCATTTTAGAGAACAAATTAATCCATTTGAAATTAACATTAATGGATGGAATTACCGATACCTACAATGATAACAGATATAAGGATCACCACAATACCCCCGATAACGGTACGCATGGTTTTAGAGGATACACCTTTCCATTCCTTGAAATAAAGTCCCCAAAAATTAGAGGTAATAATAATGGTCGCCATGTGTAAAATCCATGAACTGGCGCCATTCCCTAAATTACTCTCACCCATTCCATAAAAGAAAAATTGTAAAAACCAGGTAGTACCTGCTACAGCGGCGAACAGATAGTTCATTTTTAAAGGCGCTGAAGCATTCAAATAATCACCAAATGACTTATTTGAAAAATTCAAATACATACAATAGACAAAATTTGTTAAGAAACCACCCCATAAAACCACGATAAAAATAACGTTGTTTTGAAATAAAGGATCACAGCCTTTCGCAACAGCTACATCTGCCATATCCTTTCCAGCCTCTATTCCAAAATTAAAACATGCGGAACAAAGACCTGAAATAGTGGCAACAATCAGACCTTTCGTTAAACTAAACTCTTTTATCGTCTCTTGTTTCTGTTCTTGCGACAACTCCCCTTCCTTCATCATCCCTGCTCTACCGCATAAGAAAATGCCGAAAACACAAACTAATATCCCTAACAATACCACTTGACCGCCTGTACTTCCCACAATGTGAGATATGGTATCTCCATCTACCCCAGCTATTTCTCTATAGATAGGTGGGACTAAAGCGCCGAAAATACTGCATAAACTCAAGGCAATAGACATACCCAAGGACATCCCTAAATAACGCATCGCCAATCCAAAAGTTAGGCCACCTATTCCCCATAAAACACCAAACACAAAGGTCCAAAAAAAAGTATCAGAATCTATCGTTTGAATAATATTCATAAAGTCGGGAATTGTTAACCAAGCTGCAAGCAAAGGAACAATTAACCACGAAAATACCCCACCCACAATCCAAGCACTTTCCCATGACCATACTTGAATCTTCCGATAAGGAATATAAAAACTACCTGAAGCAAATCCACCCAAGGAATGAAAGAAAAGACCTAAAATTGAACCCATAACTATAAATTTATTGTATCCTCTAAGTGAATTTGAAATGACCAAAAGTGCAAATAATTTAATTTTATCAAGGAATAAAGCTAAAATCACACTAAACTAGCATTATATATTGAATATTTATGTATAAAAGAGTACTCTTCTTAGCTATAATCGCCCTAGCTTTCTCCTCATCTGAGGATTGGTCAGAATATTTAGGTGGAGCCGACCGAAACCATTATTCAACGCTCACACAAATTAATCCAAGCAATGTGGATCAAATAAAGGTGGCATGGGAATATAGCTTACCTGATTCTGGTCAAATGCAAGTGAATCCACTTATCGTCAAAGGAATCCTCTATGGAGTTAGTGCCTCAGTGCAGGCATTTGCATTGGATGCATCTTCGGGTCGCGAAATTTGGCGATTTGGCGATCCATTGAAAAACTGGGCAAGCACGTCTAGAGGTGTTAGTTTTTGGACAAATGGAAGAGAAAAAAGAATCTTATATACAGCAGGACCAAATCTTTGGGCTCTGAATGCGGAGACTGGAAAACCAATCAGCAGTTTTGGAAATCAAGGCAAAATAGATCTACATCTAGGCTTACCTCCCATAGCAGCTAATAAATTCATCATTTCCAATACACCTGGTACCATTTACCACAACCTCATAATAATGCCTGTTCGTCTTTCTGAAGGTGCGGATGCAGCCCCTGGAGACATTCGTGCCTTTGATGTAATAACGGGTAAGTTAGCCTGGACCTTCCATACGATTCCTTATCCAGGGGAAAAAGGTTTTGAAACATGGCCAAAGGATGCATATCTCAATACGCACATCGGAGCCGCAAATAATTGGGCTGGAATGGCAGTAGATATAGAAAGAGGTATCCTATTTGTGCCTACAGGATCTGCAGGATATGATTTCTACGGAGGAAATCGAAAAGGATCTAACTTATTTTCGAATAGCCTAATTGCCCTTGATGCTAAAACGGGGAAACGACTTTGGCATTTTCAAACTACTCACCACGATCTATTTGATCGTGATTTACCTGCTCCTCCTAATTTAATCAACGTTATACATAAAGGAAAAAAAATAGCAGCAGTTGCTCAAATCACGAAGCAGGGTTTCGTATTTCTTTTTGATCGGGTTAGTGGAAAACCCCTATTTCCTATCATAGAGAAAAAAGTGAACGGTTCTTTATTAAAAGGTGAAAATGCTTGGTTAACACAACCATTTCCCCTTATCCCGAAACCTTTTGCTAGATTATCCTCTGAAATTCAGAACAATGATATTAACCCTTATTCAGAAAATAAAGAAGAACTAGTGAAGACTTTAGCTTCATTAAACAGAGGATGGCATGATGCACCTAGCGAAAAAGGAAATCTGATTTTACCCGGATTTGATGGTGGTGGCGAATGGGGCGGCGCAGCAGCAGACCCTGACGGAATTCTATATGTTAATAGCAATGAAATGGGATGGATCCAAAAGATGGTTCCAACTAAAATGAATAGTCTTAATCCTGGCGAAAAAGCCTATCAAACAAATTGTCAATCATGCCATGGATCAGATAGAAAAGGTAATCCCTTAAGTGGATACCCTTCCCTATTAGAAATAACAACAAAAAGATCAAAGAACTATATCAAACAAATAATTAATAATGGAAAAGGAATGATGCCTGGATTTAATCAGCTCTCAAAAGAAGAAAAAGAGAATATCCTAGCCTTTATTTTAAATGAAACTCCTAAAGAAGTAGTCACTTCTGCATCAATAAATTACGTCCCTCCATACCAAATGACAGGATATAATAAATTTTTAGATTCCAAAGGATTACCGGCACTGAGCCCGCCCTGGGGAACGCTTAATGCCATTGATTTAAATACAGGAAAATACCTCTGGAAAATACCTTTTGGAGACGAACCCACACTAGCTCAACAAGGAATCACGGGTACCGGAGCAGAAAATTATGGTGGACCGATTGTAACTGCCAGTGGACTTTTAATAATTGGAGCAGCTAAAGATGGAAAAATGCGCATTTATGCAAGTAAAACAGGAAAGCTGCTACGTACAATTACCTTGCCAGCAGCAGCTTTCGCAACTCCATCTACCTATTCAGTAAATGGTAAACAATACATTGTCATTGCTTGCGGAGGAACCAAATTAGGAACGCCCAAAGGCAATAAATATGTGGCATTCAGCCTATAACTATTCTTTTACAATCGTGGTTGAAAAAGGTTTTCCTGAGGAAATCACATGTAAAATATACTTACCTACACGAATACCTGAAAAGTCTGTGAATACAATTTCTTTAATAGGCGCTTCATAGGTATGTTGGTAAATAACCGATCCTAATTGATCATAAATGGCCACAAAAGTTGGCTTTGTACTTGGTACGGAGAATCCAATTGTTAATTTATCCACAAAAGGATTCGGAAAAGCAGTGTAGGTAATCGGATTTTCTTCCTGAACATTCAACTTAATACCCGAGGCAGCAATACTTCTTTCTAATAAAGAAGGCTGCTTAAATCCCTGGCGGACAATTACACCACCCTTCGTAGAGGTTCCCGTAACGGCACTCTGTTGTCCAATGATTTGGGAATAATATTTTCCATCTACCATGGTTGTAGAACCACCGGAACCGATAGAGGAACTCATCACCTTCTGAGAATAAGCAAATTGGGTAAAAGCAAGCATTAAAACCGCAAAAAGAGAACTTTTCATATTAATTATTATGATTAAGACTTGTTAAATATTCATCTACACTTACGCCTTCAAACTCAACGAAAAAATAAGTTAAATCTGCCTGACAATCAAAACCTGAATCCAAATAGAGATTGTCTAAACAAACATTTTCCTCAAATCTTTTCTTAATTAAATGCTTCGCAAACTGTATTCGCAAACGATTCATCTCATCAGTAAAGTTAGTGAAAAGATAAAGTTCAAAAAAATCAGTTAAAACAGCTTTATCTATTTGGACTAATTCCCCGAATTGATCCAAAGTCAAAAAAGGTTTTAAATATGGCCTATCAAATATATAAACTGCATTTAACGTCTGATCCATCTTCCACCAATAGGCATCCTGCGGATTTAAATTCCTTTTAAATCGATCCACATTTAAATAAATCACCTGAGGAAAGAAATAAAGGGTAAAAACCATCAACACATACGCAATCAGGGAAATATATTTTATTTCATTGGGATGATTTAAATAGGAGAAAAACCAATTGTTCTCTAACCAAACGCCAAAAAAAACAGAACTCATTCCTACAAAAACTAACCATTGTAAAAGTAGAAAAATAACTAACCACCTACCTACTTTAGTAACCTCAAAGAAGTATAATTTATTTTTTTTCAGATACATTAAACCCCAAACAGTGTAAAATGTCAACAAGAGAGGCCGTAGAATATAAAGATGAGAAGCGCTAAATAGGAGACCAAGTTTGATAGAGAAAATGGCAGTCCAATTACTGAAAACCTGCCTTACCACAGCTATTTTATACGCATATGGTGAAAAATAATAGGGAATTGTGTCTATAAAGACGAGTATAAAAGGAATTAAATGCCATATATCCGTCCAGTATAATTTGGTATTTCCATTTCTAAGGCTTCTCAAATAGAAAAACAACAAAGGCCCTATCAGAAAATAAAGAGAAGAGAAATTGCCAAATAATAAAACGGTAAAAAGCATACTCTGCCCCAGAGACATGGAATAAATGGTTAGGCAATAAATCCCAGAAATAAAAAATAGAATCGCTAAATAGATGTTAGGGTTAGCGAATAAGGAACCTCGTGATTTCAAGAATATGATCGAAGGAGTCATAAAACTAGTAAATAGTGTCATGACAAAAATCGATTGGAATAGAAACAGCATTATGAAGTGGTTAGATACAAATGTAATGTACTAAAATATAATGATGTAAAATCAATACTTAGTAAATTACCACTATACTGATAAATTAAATGGAAATAAAAAAAAGGATTACTCGCTTTTGGAAGCTTTTAGGACCAGGCTTAGTAACTGGAGCTAGCGATGACGATCCTTCGGGAATAGCAACCTATTCACAAGCAGGTGCAGGTTTTGGTCTTTCAACTCTTTGGACAGCTATAATTGCCTTCCCATTAATGGCTGCCATCCAGCAAATGTGTGCCAGAATTGGATTAGTAACAAAACAAGGATTAACTGGTACACTTAAAAAGCATTACCCTAAGCCAGTACTTTATCTGATGTTACTTTTCAGTTTCCCAGCCATCATTATGAATATAGGTGCAGATATTGCTGGGATGGGGGCCGTGGCTAACTTATTATTCCCATCGATTGATCAAAGTTACTTCAGTGTTCTATTTACCATTCTTTTAATCGGCCTTATTATCTATCTGCCTTATGCTAAAATCGCAGCTACCCTCAAGTATTTATGCATCGTCATGCTAGTTTATTTTGTTGTTCCATTCCTATACAAACAAGATATAAAGGAGATTTTGACTGCGACATTTATCCCTGAAATTCAATTCACAAAAGAGTACATCGCTATTTTAGTGGGTATTTTAGGTACTACTATTTCTCCCTATTTATTCTTTTGGCAAGCCTCAGTGGAAGTGGAGGAAATGAATGTCCATAAAAAGCTAATGGTGAATAAACGGATTATTCATGAAATGGAACAAGACGTTGATTTTGGGATGACTTTTTCTGGCTTTGTTATGTATTTTATCATTTTAACCACAGGTACCGTTTTGTATAAGAGCGGTATTCATCAAATTGATACAGTTGAGCAGGCTGCCATGGCTTTGAAACCATTAGCAGGTGATTTAGCTTACTTGTTATTTGCTGTTGGTATAATTGGAACAGGGTTAATAGCTATCCCTGTTTTAAGTGGCTCTCTCTCTTATATTTTCACAGAAACGTTTGGTTGGGAACAAGGACTAAATAAAAAGTTTCATGAGGCCAAAGGCTTCTATTCCATCATTGCATTTTCTCTTCTAGTAGGCCTCTCCTTAAATTACGTGGGCATAACTCCCATAAATGCTCTGATCTACACCGCCATTTTATATGGAATGACGGCTCCCGTTTTAATTGCCATCATCTTACATATTTCGAACAATAAAGAAATCATGGGTGAAAATACGAATAGCGTTCTTTCTAATGTTTTAGGAATTGGCGCATTTATTATCATGACGATCGCAGCGTTAGCGTTACTCTACCTTGAATTTATCGCATAAAAAAACCATACTCTCCTGACAAGAGTATGGTAAAAAAAAAGAGTGGACCAGCATGGGCTCGAACCATGGACCCCCTGATTATGAGTCAGATGCTCTAACCAACTGAGCTACAAGTCCGCATTGTACATCCTTTTAAGGAATTCAATGTGGTACAAAATTAAGGAATACTAACCTTTTTAGCTAAATTTCGGAAAAGAATATCCCATGTATCCGACTAAAATTATTAATGATCCGATTTATGGTTTTATTAAAATCAATAATCCATTAATTCTTGAACTAATCGATCACCCTTATTTTCAGCGACTTAAGCGCATTAAGCAATTAGGTTTAGCTGAATTTGTATACCCGGGTGCACATCATACGCGTTTTCATCATGCATTAGGGGCCATGCACTTAATGGATCAAGTTTTAGATAATTTAAAAGCAAAAGGGTATTCGATATCCACCGAAGAGCGTGAAGCGGCCGAAATCGCCATCTTATTACACGATATTGGCCACGGTCCTTTTTCACATGTTTTAGAATATACTTTATTAAATGAGGTAAAACATGAGGATGTATCTACCCTGTTAATGGCTAAATTGAATCAACATTTCAAGGGCAGATTAAGTCTTGCCATCGAGATTTTTGAAAATAAATATCCACGTAAATTTTTCCATCAATTAGTGTCTTCTCAGTTAGATGTAGACCGCTTAGATTATTTAAGTCGCGATTCTTTTTACACGGGTGTCCGCGAAGGTTTTATAGGATCTGAGCGATTACTAAGTATGATGGACTTGAATAATGAGCAATTGGTCATCGAAGAGAAAGGTATTTATTCTACAGAAAACTTTTTGATGGCCCGCCGTTTAATGTATTGGCAGGTATATTTACATAAAACGGCCATCGCAGCAGAAACGATGTTAATTCAAATTTTGCGCCGGGCTAAATTCTTGATAGCAGAGGGCCAAAAACTCCCTTGTTCCAGCCCGTTAAAGACATTTCTTAAAGGTACATACACCTGGGAAGAATTCTCTTCTCAAGAAAGTCTCTTAATTGCTTTCACCGAATTGGATGATCACGATGTGTGGGCTGCCATCAAAGAATGGAAAAATGCCAGCGACAAAATTCTTAAGCATTTGTGTTCCCATTTTTTGGCAAGAAAATTATTCACTTGCAAATTAGGCTCTCAACCACTTCCAAAAGCAAAAAGAGTAGAAATAGAGGAGAACATTAAACGAGAATATGGCATTACTGATGAAGAGTTATCTTACTTCGTCGTAGAGGGCTCTACTTCCAATGCTGCTTATGTTCAGGGAGACAATACCATCAAAATGGTCGACAAACAAGGACAAGTGGTCGAGTTACTAGAAGCGTCCGATTTACCGACCATACAAGCATTAAGTAAGATTGTAAAAAAATACTATTTTTGTTGCCCAAAGAGCGTATATTTGCAAGGAGAATTGAGCTAGTGAAAATTCTCATTGCCCAAATTAAACATCGTTTGACCGAATGAAATTTACTGTTAATCAAATAGCCCAATTAATTAAAGGAACAGTAGATGGCGATGGATCAGCGAGTATCACGGCGTTTAATAAAATAGAAGAAGGAGAATCGGGCAGTATTTCCTTTCTGGCAAATCCTAAATATGAATCCTATTTATATCGATCTAAGTCAACCGCAATTATTATTGCTAACGATTTAGTCTTAAAAGAGAAACCTCTAGCTACCTTAATAAGGGTACAAGATCCATATAGTGCCTTCACTGTATTACTACAAAAATACCAAGAATTTACCAGCGTTAAAGAAACAGGAATTCAGCAACCCAGTTATATTGCAGATAATGTAAAAAAAGGATTAAACCTCTATTTAGGTCAGTTTTCAAGCATAGGCAATGGTAGTATTATAGGAAACGATACGTATATCGCTGCACATGTAACGATAGGAAATAAAGTGACAATCGGTGATAACTGTGTTATTTATCCAGGGGCAGTCATTTACAATGATACGATCATTGGAAATAATTGCACAATTCATGCGAATTCCGTTATTGGTTCTGATGGATTTGGTTTCGCACCTCAGCCTGATGGTACATTTTCCACCATCCCTCAATTAGGAAACGTAGTACTAGAAGATGGAGTAAGCATAGGTGCAAATACGACTATTGACCGCGCAACAATGGGATCAACTTTAATCTCAAAAGGAGTTAAAATTGATAATTTGGTTCAAATAGCTCACAATGTGGAAGTGGGTGAAAACACCGCTATTGCTGCTCAAACAGGTATTTCTGGTTCAACTAAAATTGGCAAAAATTGCTTAATTGGCGGCCAAGTGGGTGTAGCTGGACACATTACCATAGCAGATAAAACAATTGTTACCGCTCAATCAGGGGTAACAAAAACGGTCCGAAAAGAAGGACAAATACTAGGTGGAACGCCGGCCTCCCCTAACAGTGAATATTTGAAACGTAATGCTTTTTTACGTCAATTGCCGGATTTATTAAAACGATTAGAATCTTAATCTCGAGTATGAATAATAAGCAACATACTATTACCAAGGCTGTAACCCTATCAGGTGTAGGTTTACATACTGGCATAGTTGCCAACCTTACTTTTTTACCCGCTCCTGCAAACCATGGAATCAAATTCCAACGTGTTGATTTACCCGGTCAACCTATTGCAGATGCAGACGTGGACTATGTAGTTGATACTTCTCGTGGAACAACCATTGAACACAACGGAGCTAGAATTAACACAGTGGAGCATGTTTTAGCGGCACTTGTAGGTCTGGAAGTTGATAATATATTAATACAATTAGATGGTCCAGAACCTCCCATCATGGATGGTAGTTCAATCAAATTTGTTGAGGCTTTAAAGGACGCCGTTCCGGTGGAACAAGATGCGCACCGTAAATTCTTTGAAATTACAGAAGAAGTGCGATTCAAAGATTTAGAAAATGGAATTGAACTAGCGGCTTTACCGCTAAACGATTACCGCATGGCGGTTATGGTGGATTATAATTCTAAATTTTTATCAAGTCAACACGCTAATTTAAGCCACGTATCACAATTTGAAAAAGACTTTTCTATGTGTAGAACCTTCTGTTTCGTGCATGAAATAGAAGTCCTTTACAAGGCAGGCTTAATTAAAGGCGGAGACTTAAATAACGCTATTGTAATTGCAGATAAAGATTATTCAGAAGCTGAATTAGCCCATTTATCCGAAGTTTTAGGTAAACCTAAAGTCTCTGTTTCTAAAGAAGCGGGTATTTTAAATAATACGAACTTGCACTTCAGTAATGAAATGGCTCGCCATAAATTACTGGATTTAATGGGAGATTTAGCTTTAGTGGGTCGCCCGATTAAGGCGCAAATTTTAGCTTCCCGTCCAGGTCACGCTTCTAACGTAGAGCTGGCACGTAAGATCAAGAAATTGATGTTAGACGCAGAGAAGAATAAAGTACCGACCTACGACCCTAAGCAGCCACCTATTTTTACCCACGAACGCGTTTATGAACTTCTACCGCATCGTTACCCCTTCCAAATGATTGATAAAATCATTTATTTGGACGATAATAGTGTGGTCGGTGTTAAGAATGTGACGATGAATGAAAACTACTTCATGGGTCATTTTCCAAACAATCCAGTTATGCCAGGCGTTATGCAGGTAGAGGCCATGGCCCAAACGGGAGGAATCCTTGTTTTGAGTTCTGTAGAAGATCCTGAGAATTATTGGCCATACCTTGTGGGAATAGAAAATTGCCGCTTTAGAAAAAGTGTCATTCCTGGAGATACCATTATCTTTAAATGTGAGCTACAGGCACCTATACGTAGAGGAATTGCAAAAATGACAGGTAAGGCTTATGTAGCAGGCCAAGTAGTGTGTGAGGCTGAAATGACAGCTAGTTTAGTTCGTAAATCGTAAGATTGTTCATATGATTCATCCGTTAACCCATATTGATCCTCAAGCCAAAATTGGTGCTAATGTTAGTATCGAAGCATTTACCTCTATACATGCAGATGTCGAAATCGGTGAAGGAACTTGGATTGGATCAAATGTGACTATTTATCCAGGTGCTCGCATAGGTAAAAATGTAAAAATTTTTCCTGGTGCTGTTATTTCAGCCATTCCACAAGATTTAAAATTTGGAGGGGAGGTAACGACCGCAGAGATTGGTGACAATTCCACTATTCGCGAGTGTGTGACGATTAATCGTGGGACGTCTGATAAGATGAAGACTGTCATAGGTCAAAATTGCCTTATCATGGCCTATGTTCACGTCGCGCATGATTGCTTGATTGGCAATAACTGCATTTTAGCTAACTCTGTGCAAATGGCAGGACACGTTACAGTGGGCGACTTCGCCATTATTGGGGGCTCATCCGCCATCCATCAATTTGCCACTATTGGTCAACACGTGATGATATCAGGTGGATCGCTAGTCAGAAAAGATGTCCCTCCTTTTACCAAATCAGGTCGTGAGCCATTAACTTATGCAGGTATTAACTCGGTAGGTTTACGCCGACGTAACTACACAGACGAGCAAATTAATGTCATTCAAGAAGCCTACCGCTTTTTGTATTTGAAAGGTTTAAATACCAACGCCGCTATAGAAGAAATCGAAACACAATTGCCTAATACGCCAGAAAGAAATGAAATTCTAGAATTTATAAAAAATTCAGAAAGAGGTATTATGAAAGGCTAATGTATTATGGAAATTCTTGTTGAAAATCTTTTCAAAAAGTTTAGGCAAGAATTTGTCATCAAGTCCTTCAGCTATACATTCCAATCTGGTCAATCGTATGCTATAACTGGCCCTAATGGCTCAGGAAAATCAACTATATTGCAATTAATCGCTCAATATACTCTTCCAAATTCAGGAACAGTGAAAATGTCAGGGATTGATTCTGACTTGGTTTATAGTCAAATTATATACGCAGCTCCATATGTAGAATTAATTGAGGAATATACCCTTCAAGAACACCTCGAAATTTTAGTTAAAAACTCCTATTTACCTAAAGCGATTACATTAGAAATACTAAAAGATTTCATCGATTTAAAGCCTGACCGTTTCAAATTAATAAAGAACTATTCTTCTGGTATGCGTCAGAAAATCAAATTGGGTTTTGCACTCTTGTCAGATAGACCTGTATTACTATTAGATGAACCCACTACTAACTTTGATGAGCAAGCTAAACAATGGTTCTTTGATAAGTTAGAGAAACAGCGACATAAACTTATTGTACTTGCCTCGAATGAAGCAAGAGAAATTGAATTTTGTACCGACAAAATAGCTATACTGGATTTTAAATAAGAAAACGCAATCGCCATCTGGTGATTCCCCATACGACCAGAATAAATCCACTGAAATAAAGCAGATCTCCGAAATTAACTACTCCCATGCTCATTCGATCATAATGCGAGTATAAATTGGCAGTTTCTAAACCTAGCTCTTTCGAACCCTGCCACATCGCAAAATTCAGAGCAAGTCCCAAGATAAAGGCGACCGGTTGTTTCTTCGTAAAACTAGAAGCCAATACGTCCAAGAATACATAACATAAGGTTAATAGGAATAAAGCAGCGAACCCACCCCATATTAAAGACGAATCAAAATTATTTGTAGGAAACCCTAAAGAAGCAATACTCTGCACAAATAAAGCGCTCGGTAGTAAGGTCATTAAAACAATCATGGCCAAAGCTAAGTATTTAGCTGCCAAAATTTGATTAACACGAATGGGGAGAGAACGCAATAATTGAAATGTTCCTTTATCGGTCTCTTCCGAAAAACTACTCATCGAAAGCGCAGGAACAAAAAATAGTAAAAACCAAGGAGTTAGATCAAAGAAAACGGTTAACTCCGCAAAACCATAATCAAGTATATTACCGTCAATCACCCAAACATAGATTCCCATCAAAATAAAAAAAGACGAAATGGTACCCCAGCCCATCAATGAGCTAAAATAGGCCATAACGTCTTTCTTTAAAATAGCGAACATACTATTCAAAAACTGATTTTTCTCTCTTAACTACAGCAGAAACGATCAAGCCCAAAAGAAAATTGAATACAACACTCATAATAACGACAATCACAAATTGAATTCCTGGATTCAAGAACATCGAGGTCATTTCTTCAGCACTTTGAATTTGACTGGCGCTTAAACCTTGATCTTCCATACGCTCTCTTGCGATGTCCATCTGGCGTTGAATGACTGTATTGTCTATAAATTGAATATAAATGTAATTAAAGGCTCCGGCCACTAATCCAGTAATAGCTCCTAATAAGGTGGACAAACCTAAACCCTGACCATAGCTAATATATCCTCCATTCTGCTCTCTATACTCCCGTAAACATAAAAAGGAAATCGTCACCGCTAAAACCAAAGACCAAATCGTAGAAACCCAGCTAATCGATTCTTGAAATTGTTCCGCCCATCCCATTACATTGATAAGAGTCGAAAAAAGAAAGCTCAGTAATCCACTTATAAAACCATATTTTAAGGCGATTATTGAGGATGAAGTTGTTGATTCGGATGTATTCTCCATAAAATTTATTTTTTATAATAAAGTGAAATTAACAAATTTGGTAAGAAACCTAAAGCTATTTTTTGCCAGAAATCATCTCTAGCAATGCTATAAGCATCAATTGACTTAATTCCAGCATGCAAACTATTATAATACTCCCCTCCTTCTTGACTCACAATAACTTCCTTAAAAGAATTTAACTCTAACAAACTCTGCTGGATGTAGGAAGCCAACATTTGTAAACCCGTGGCGGTTTGAAAGAAATAATTTAAAAATAGGCTACTAAATAGAGCTGTAATAAGAATTAAGAGATATTGCAAGACAAAATAGACTAAAAAATGCTTCTTCTCCCCCTGATGATTTTGAGGAAATCGTGAAATATACCACCATTGAAAAAATAACAAAAAAACAAAAGTAGGTGCCTTCTTTCCACCAATGGGAATAATTCCTATTTGCTGTAAAAGAAGACCATACATGACCATCAAAACAACGAAAATTAAGGCATAAAGAGTAAATCGACCTATTTCAGTAAACCAATTATTGACCATAAGAATGATTTAATCCATTAAATACTCCCACGATTTTATAATCAAAGGGATTACCGATAAATATGGAATTCGTCGATTTAGAAACGATATCAGCTACTTCATAGGTATTCTTTTCTCTCCCTACTAACATTCCTTTCATTTCTTCTCCCACATTTAATTCGGGCTGGGAGATGCCTAAGAAAGAACTTGGATTATGTGATAAATAAAGATCAGATTTTTCTATACCTTGATTCTTCGCTTCTTGAATAAAGGCGATAGCTAGCGTTTCTAGTCCTATTGTTCCAAAGGATGCTTGATCAAACTCTACTTCTTTGCATTCTACTTCAACAGGATGATGATCAGAAACCACTGAATGAATGACACCCTCTTTTAATCCTTTCCATAGAGCTAAACGATCCGCTTCGGTTCTTAATGGAGGATTTACCTTTTTAAGGGTGTCAAACTCAGAAACAGCATCTTCTGTAAATACTAGTGAATATATAGCAACATCTGCCGTTACAGGTAATCCCGCCTTTTGTGCTTCTGAAATCAAACTGACTGATTCTGCCGTAGAAATACAAGAGAAATGTAGCGCAAATTCTGGATGAGCTAAACCGAAAGAATGCTGAATAACATAGGATAAAAGGTCTAAATCGCGTTTTATATGCAACGTTTCTGCTAATACAGGTATCCCTTTCAATCCTAACAAGGTACTTTGTAGCCCCTCGTGTATTTGGCCAAATAAAGATAAGCCCTCAACATCAGGTCTAGAAATAACTTTTGCCTTTAATGGTTGTAAGTACTGAAGACATTTTAACATCAAATCGGTGTCTTGCAAAGCACCTGCACCATGACTAAACCAAGAGGCACCTGCTTGATGCAAATCCATCAAATCACTAAAGTTTTCTGATTTATTTTCTAGTGTTAAGGGTGCTACAGGATAGGATAAAACACCAGAACCAACTAAGCGATTTTTAATAAACTGAATAGACTCAGGCTGTTGTGGAACTGGATCACCTGTAGGTAATAATAAAAAATCTAATACCCCACCCTTCCAAGCGGCGGCTTTCAAACTTGACCAATCTTCTCTATGTTCACCACCTGGCAACGTATTATGCACACGTAGATCTACTACGGAAGGAAACCACTCCAGGTTTTCTTCTAAAACGATTAAATCTGCTTTCGATTGAATTGTGGTTCCAATTTCTATCCATCGACCATTATCAGAAAGCAAATCAACTTTCTTACCGAAGAAGGAAGACCGACTATCTTGAATTAAAAGCTGTTTGAATAAGATTCGCATTTGTTTTTGGTTATAAAAAAACCCTGATTAACAGGGTTTAAAAATCAATGTCCGATAAAGGATTTATATGTCTCAACATCCATTAATTGGGAAAGATCACCAGCATCAGCTGCCTTAATTTTCACTACCCAACCATCTCCATAAGGATCTGAATTTATTAATTCAGGACTGTTGTTTAAAGCTGTATTAAATTCTACAATTTCTCCAGCTACAGGTAAGAACAAATCAGATACTGTTTTAACAGCTTCTACCGTTCCAAAGACGCCATCCTTTGTAATGCTTTGACCTACAGTCTCCACCTCTACAAAAACGATATCTCCTAACTCACCTTGAGCGAAATCAGTGATACCCACCACAGCTACATCGCCTTCTATTTTAATCCACTCGTGTTCTTGAGTGTACTTTAATTCACTTGGAAAATTCATATGATTATTATTTGCTTACAAAGGTCACTAAAATCTAGATTTTTTGCAAACGATTTTTATTTATTCACTTAAACTATACCGTATTTGAAAACCACCCGCTACAGTAGATCGATAGAAGGAGTTAGATACCAATGGATTATTCATCATCTTATCGAAGTAAGCCGTCACCGTTAATTTATTATTGACATTATAACTTAATTGAGGACGGAATTGAAAATTCACAAAACCTTGCGTAACAATCGTTTCTGCATCTAATTTTCGTTGTAAAGTACGTGTATCCCGGATAGTTAAATTCATATTAAATCGTAAATCATTAGGCAAACGAACAGATCTGCCATTAATCTTAAAAGGAATTAACATATTGGATTTAGTAAATCCGACAGACACTGTGATGTCCTTATTTGCTAATTCTGCAACCTGTGAATTAGCTAAATTTAAGCCTACATTACGATCCTGATTATATTCTAAACGTAAGGATATTTTACTCTTGGTCACTGCATTAACCCCAACTAATGGCGAGAAACGTTCCACGAAGGAGATCGTGCTCATTACATATACCGGAATTAAGGTATTTGTTTCTGGATCAAAACGAGAGGAAAGAGGATAGAGTAAACTATTAAGGGACAAATTCATGTAATCCGTAGCAAACTGACCATACTCTAACGACGATACAAAATTCCCCACATTATAGGTACTTGAATACATATGCATTATCGTGAATGAAGAGAATTTATTCTTAATTCCAGGAAGCAAATTCAACCCATTGTAATCTACTTTCCAGTTTGGTAATGGAATATTGTAGAAAGGCGAAAATTTCACATCATTAGCGGAAACACCAGAATAAGCAGCGAAGAAAGCAGGAATTAATACGTCTTGAGAGTTTTGATTATAAGTTCCTACTTCAGATGATTTCGCTTTATTTAATCTTGAAATTAAAACGGAACGATTAGCCCTAAATTCTTCAAAAATGGCTTCTGAATTAGAGAAAGCAGTCATAAAGGACAAAAATGACATCGAATAATTACCTGAGCGAATCGGGCTCTGAGATTTAAATGGCCCTCCAGCTTGATCAGGTCTAAAGAATTCTTGGTAATTATCACCTCGATTGTAATTTCCATCTACCTGGATACGCAAATCTTTCGTAGGTTCTAATTGAGTAGAATAGGTTAATTTCTGATTCCTTAACTGCGTAAATGGTGTATTTTGAACGGTACTTCGTGTTAACCAACCATTTTCTGCCGCCTTAAATCGTATTCCATCGCCTTGCCCTCCACTGATAAAATCAAATCCAGGAGCTGAATTAATAGAATTCATTCCTAGATTACCTGGATTAGGCATAAAACCAGGTAAGGTGGTAGATTCATTAATAGAATAATTGACTTGAATTCCACGCAAGGTTAACAATAAACGTGTAACAGCTTTAATGGCAGATTTACTCGGAATGACAATATCTTCCTCATCACCTGGATTTCTAGCGATATTTTTACCAAAGGTGCGAGGAGTATTTGCCCAACGTAAGGCTTTAATCCGATTGTATAAAGCAACAAAATCAACTTTCCCATTGATGGCTTGTTCGCGAGTATTTTTTATAATGTTTCCAAAAGGTAAACCTAAAGAATCTCGAATATCAAATGAATTGGCAAAATAGTTGTACCCTACCCGATGCGTATAATCTGCATTCATCCAATCCGTTAAAACAGATTTCTGTAATGGCAAACGCCAAACCATACCTGCTTGTTGATCAAAACTTCTGGCGCGACCCAAGGCTCTCAAGCTAATCATTACGGAATCTCGCTTTTGCTGAGTATCTAAATCTCCGATAGGTTCATCAATAATGGAATTAACTTGGGTATTATAATTGAGAACCATAGACTTTGTCAAATTCCAATTCAAGGCATATTGTCTATTAAAGAACCAATATTTTTCAAACTGAGGAGCTACCCCCAAAGTAGTGAATTCCGAATTTCTCAACTGAGTTTTGATAAAACTGCGATCCATATCTAGTCGAACTAATAAAGAAGAAGGCACTAAATTCAGGTTGAAATCCTTGATCAAATCGAATGACGCCTTCTTAAATGGTTCTATATAGCGCGCTGACGTTGAATATGCATATAAAACACTTCCCTTATGACTTAACTGTGTGTATTCTGCAATAAGCGGACTTGTTCTTAACATTTCGGAAAAGGCATAGGAGAAAGTAAAATTCGAGAAATCCCAAGGATAGGAAATCTTAGACTTAGCCCCTCGATTCTTTTTAACATTAGAAAAATTAAATCCTTTACGTTCCGTATTATCTTCCACCATAGTTAAATAGGCATTCTTTTTAGCTTCAGCATTAAACTTCTGAATTGAATTAGAAAGAAAAATATCTGGATCAAATGGATCAAATTGTGGCGAAATATTTCGGCGGTCATAGGTAATAAAGAAAGGAATATTAAAACCCCAATTTTTAGGCAATAGCTTATCTAAACTTAAATTTGCTGTAATTCCATACTCTAAATTATTCTCTCTACTGCGTTCTGATATTTTAGCTTGAACTCCTCCAAATCCGTAATTTTTAAAACTACCATTCATTTGAATCGTACCTATGTCAGCCAGTTTAATGGCTAATTTACCTATAGCAGCCTCACCTGAAGTCTGGTCAAAACCAGAAGCGCGCAATTCATTTACCCAAACACAGAATGTTTTATTTGTTTTACTCGTATTGCGAACTCCTATCATGGTGACCATCGTAGCACTTTGATCTGGCCTACCCATTACCGTAATTTTATACGTCTTTCCAGTAGAACTCGTAATTAACATCGTAAAACGCTCATTTAAGCTCTTACCTTGTTTATCTCGCTCGATCTTAACTTGCTTAACTAAATCAAACTCAATGTCGAATTCATTCTCCATTGGCCAAATTTCAGTGTCTAAACTTTGGCCCCTCTGAGTTTGAATTAAACCTGAATTTTCTATTTCATAATAGTTATCTGTCAAATCAGTACCGATACGTAGAAAGGCGCTAACTTGACCACTAATCATATCTGGACTTTGCATCGATACAAACATCTTTAAACGTTTGTAATTAATAAAATCAAAGATTGTATTTTTAAATACCGCTCTTGCATCTCCAGCGCGCAAATTATCCACACAGAGGCTCATAGATTGCTCATTCAATCGAGCGTTATTAATGGTAGTAATATCCTGATCCCTGACGAACCCAGGTGGAACCACATAAGGAATCGCTGTCTCCCCTTTATTGGCTGGTCCATTCTCTTCAATATTCACACTAGAAACCCGAAATTTAGCATCATATGGCTCAGGCAAATCTTGTCCACTTCGTTTATCTAACTCACCAATAAACTTTCGATAACTGAATCCTGACAATTGTAATTGGGCAAATCTCAATACAACAGGCTCCTTAAAATCTTTCAAAACCATCCGCATAAAACGTATAGATTTAAAGGAATTTATTTCCCCAGCGGGTGTTTTGTAAATACGTTTATCTTTTATGGGTACGCGGAAAAGATACCAATTAACTCCACCCTCTGTAATTTTATCCACTACAAAACCATTCCCAATTTGTAGGCTATTAGGCTTTAGATCAATTTCATATTCAAAATAGGCTTCACTATCATTTACTGTATTATCATTGTTCAAATCCTCTCGATCTGGCAAAATACTATTAGCCTCAGTGAAATTGACATTAGAAGGATTGGCTGTGGTAGGACTATTGTTTTCCATACCTAAGTAACTCTTATAACGTTGAATTAACGATTCTGTACCATCAAATTTCTGATTTAAATAAAAATCAAAATCATCTCCTGCTGGATCATTTTGTATACTGACCAAAGCCAAAGGATCAGACACACGATTTTTTATTTGATCTAAATAGGCTTTAAAATGAGTCGTTTCCGTTAATGCAGTAGCATCATCTGCTTTATTTGGTAGACCATCTAAACCGATATCCTGCTTTTCTCTACCAGCCGAATTATCAAATGCATTGATGACAAACTGTCTTGAAGGAGCTAATCCCCAATCTGTTTTTTCAATATTCTTCGTTGTACCTGAGGTGATTTTTTCACCTGCTGGTATGCCATTTTCAAAATTAGAATAGCCATCAGGGATAAAATCCTCTGAAACATCTCCCAGATGGAAAACTAACTTACCACCCGTCTCATTGTTCTTATTAAATAGACCATCTCGAATTTTCCCTGCTTCTCCGGCAATAAATGGATCCATCAACCAAAATTCTAACTGCTCTATATTAGCATTATCAAAATCAGTATCAGAACTAATCGCTCGGGTAATTGCCCCAAAATTAGCACTTGGAGTAGGCAATAAACCTGTAGAGGAAAGATTAGGGTTAAAATTATACATGCCCCTCTCCGAAGGGAAATAAGCAACATCTAATACATTAATGGGCAAATTGGTAATATTATTTGCGAAGTCTTTATTCGGGAACAGACCTCTTGGAGTTACTACTCTTTCATATGCAAAGGTATTTACTTTAGTAGGATCTAGTCCAGGCACTTCTAAACCAAAACCTCCTTGTCCATAAATACTAGCATCCACCGTGTAGGCAGAAATTTTAGCTCGATTAAATCCAGCTGCCAATTTATTTCCAGCGGACACATACGATTTAGGTGTTGCTCCAGCTTTCCAAAGTGTTGATTGTGAACTTAAATTATAAATGATACGAGCAGCCTCAAAATCATCAATAAAAGCGTTTCCTTGCACGCGATCATTCACATTAGGAATTAACTTAGCGAACTCTCCCTGAAAATCAATGACAGAAGTCTCCTTAGTTGAAATCAAAGGTAACTTATCTAGAAACCGGGTCAGCCCCTGAGAATTTTGCAAGATACTCGCATCAAACCCAATTAAGGTATTATTCACCGGTTCATTACCCATGGCCACCCGTCGAAAAAAGGCCGGCGGACTTTCCGACATGTTCTGAATGGTAGCACCTAAATGTACATTTTTACCTAAATTATAATCAAGACGTGTACCTAACAAAGTTCTAATTTGGTTCGAAAACAAATCTGGCTTTTCATAACAAACCTTAATCTCTCTTCCTGAACTAAAAACCCCTTCATTAATTATCTTTACTCGACCTGATTGTGGCTCCACGATATAATCTGTTCCAGGCGCTAAGGATTGACCTCCAGCTGTCACCGTAACCGATTTTGCTTCTACCCCAAATGGTAAGGAGATATCCCCACCAACCCCAGATTGAAATGATCCTTTAATGAAAAACTTGTTTTTAGTCGTAATTTGAGCAGCATCAACTTGTGTACCTGAATACAATTTATCAAACACATATTTATCGACTAAATTACTCTCACTCGCCGTAAACTTAGCTCTTAAATTATTCCCAAATGGTTCAAGAACAGGGAAAATAATCTTTCCATTCTTAGCATCAATCGTAATATCTTCTACATAATCAAAGTTACCATCAGGTTGTGGATCTCCGGCAAAATTCAATTTATCTAAGCCCAAAACTTTAACTAACGGAATATCCTTAAAATTTGCGCCTTCTATTAAATTACTATTATCTATCCCTGTTGCATCGTCTTTATAGACAATTCTTAGCTGAAAATTTTGTTTAGTTAAAGAGGAGGTATTTAATGAATAAATATTTTTCATCATTAAATCCCACATTGGATGTGGTTTTCCTGTGGAAACTGAATTCAAGTTATTCCGAATAGTACTTGATTTTAGCATTTTTAAAATCAGTACCTCATCGTCTTGGCGAGCTTGATAATCTTCGGTTAATTCTCCTACCTTATACTTTCTGCCGTTTAAAGTATACTCATATGATACGGCCAAAACCTCATCATTACGTATGGGGGCTACCAAGGAAATATACCCTAATTGCGAATTGAATTTAAATTCTCTTTCTGATAAGCGTTTTGCTCCTTTTAATACATCAAAATCTGTACCACGTTTTAGATTATAAGTAGATTCTAAACGATCTGTCACCTCATTGGACTTTCTTAAATTAGGATCCGCTAGTAGTTTGGCATACATTCCATTTGCCTTATTATCAACTGGACTAGTCGGATTGACCGGTTGAAAAACAGGGTTAGTGTTATTATAAGGACTAGCTTCCCCTAAATCATATAAGGAAACTAAATTACGAAGTGTCTCCGTGCTTTGTGTACGATTTGTGACATATACTTCTACCCTGGTTACCGTAATTCCACTAGATATTACCGGCAAATTCTTTAATGCACGTTCATAATTGTTCCTAAAATAGGAGGATAAGAAAAAGTGACGATTCTCATCGTATTGATCCACCCTTACTTCAAAATTCTTTCCCTGAGTTCCACCCTTTAACGTTATACAATCCTGTTTAGATCGTTGCTGAGCAGCCACGACTGTCATATCGAGTGCACCGAAACGCAACAAAGTTTTAACACCAAACAAATTCTGTACCCCTGGTATCAATTGAGAATTTAAGGTCCAGGAAGTGTTTCCAACTTCAATATTTTGCAGAATATCTTCTTCTTGTGTCCTCCAATTCAGTTTTAATTGGTTTTGAAAATTAAAACTAGCCTTCGTATCAAAATTGACATTTAAATTCAGCTTATCACCAATTTTTCCTTGAAAGTTAATTTGTGCTTGTTCGTTAAAAAATAGATTACCTACATACCGTAATTGAACGGGAATGGCAGGATTATCCACATACTGGCCCATATAACCCACATCAAGCAGTAAGGAACCATTAGGTTTAAAGGAAACTTCTGTTCCTCCAAAAATTCGATCAATCGATGGTGGTAATTCAACTTTAGGGAATAATCCTCTAGACTTCAAATTACTGCTGCCGTCTAAACTTTTAGAATAAGTTTGCCAAAAGCTTCGATTTACATCCTGGTTTTGCAATCGATTAAACGTGGTAAAATCTGTTGCATTAGTCGAGCCAGTCGCATCTTTTTGAATAACTAATTTATTATCTGATTCAAAAGAATAAAGGGAATTTGGCTTTTTAGAATAAATTGAAAAAGGGGACTTTGATGTCGATCGATTAGGTTTTTTTAAGGTCAATCTAGGTTTTTTACCAGATTTAGAAACAGAATCAATTTGTGAATAACTCGAAAAAGACAATACAATTCCTACAACCCATAAAAAGGATAAAATGAAGGAAAATATATGTCTATTAAGCGCTTTCAACTATCTCAAGGCTAATTTGATTAAATTTTCAACGGAAGCTTCAGGGTTCGATTTTAAGATACTTTCCAAACTTTTTTCTGCAGCAGTCCGTGGAATGCCTAACGTAACTAAAGCCGCTAATGCTTCTTGTTTATTTCCAAAGTGTGCGTCGTGAGAGGCTATTCCTGCTTCCACGAAAAGAGCATCTTTCTTGCATTTATCCTTTAATTCTAAAATTACTCGCTGAGCAGATTTAGAACCAATTCCCTTAATGGACTGAATCAGTGCAATATTTTCATTCATAATCGCAGAACGAATTTCGTTCGAAGAGAAGGAAGATAACATCACTAATGCTGTACTTAATCCAATTCCAGACACAGATATCAAATCAAGAAATAATAATTTCTCGTCCATGGAATGAAAACCAACTAAGGTATGAGAGTCCTCTTTGACCTGCAAATGTGTATATAGCTTACAAAGCTCTACTCCATCAGCTAATGCGGCATAGGTCTGTAAGGAGATTTTAACCTCATAGCCTACTCCATTCACATCGATAATCACATGAGCACGATCTTTGTGTGCTAATTTACCTTTCAAATAAGCTATCATAATTACCTGCGTTTACGGACTTTTTTAGATTTGGTTTTCTTCTTTTTTGACACCTTTTTCTTTTTCTTTTTTGAAGTGGGTTTTTTCCACTTTTGAGAGGATTTTACTTTTGCTAGTTTAAAATAAACCAGTATTTGCCCCTTTCTTAATTTAGTTCCTTTGATTCTATTTATTCGCTTTAGCTCAGAAATGCTGAGTCCTAATTTCCTTGCCACCCTTGAAAGCGTTTCCCCACTTCTAACTTTATACGTATATCTTCTTGCCACTGGAGATGGTTCTTCTACTGACTGAGAAGTGTCTATTTCTAACAAATCTGGTGCTGTCAAATCTACTCTCGCAGAATCTAAAATTTGAGCTCTATTCTTTAAAAAGTAGGGAAAACGACTTCTAGGTATATGTACCTTAACTTGTTGCGCATTTTTGGGCAAAAAATGCGACAGAATATGCGGATTAAGGCGCTTCAAGGTATCTAATGAAAACCCCGTTAATTGTGTTAGGGTGTTCAAATTCAAGTAACCGCTGACCAGAATACTATCTTTCGGAATATCAATGGCCCAATTCTCCGGCTGAATAGAATGATCCCAATGGTAATTCATCATGTAGGTTATCGCAATGAATTGAGGAACATAAGCCCTTGTTTGGGCAGGTAAGCAAGCATAAATCCCCCAAAAATCATTCGAACCTCCACAGCGACGCATCGCTCTTTTCACGTTAGAAGGCCCCGTATTGTAAGCCGCTAAGGCAAGATGCCAATCTCCAAATGTTTTATACAGTCTTTTCAAATATTGACATGCCGCGTCTGTCGCTCTTTCGGCATCGAATCGCTCATCAATATATTGATCCACCCGCATCCCAAAGTCCCCTCTCGCTGTATAGGGCATAAATTGCCATAAACCACCTGCTCCCTTATTTGAAATGGCCTTATTTTCCAAACCTGACTCAATCAGCGACAAATATTTCAATTCATCAGGTAGGCCATATTTCTTTAAATACTTCTCATACAAGGGGAAATAGATATCCTTACGCTCTAACATGCGCTGGGTAAAACTTGCCTTGCGAAAGGCAAAAATTTCGACAAACTGGTGCGTGATAATATTGTAATGTAATGGAATCTCGTTCTCCAACTTTTTTAAACGATCTTGAATTACTCCAGGGTCGATACTGAAAGCCGGGGGACCACCTTGCTCTACTTTGGCCAATGAATCAATTTGATTTAAATCATAGGCAGTTTGATAGGCCCCCGTTATTTGTCCATAGGAAATAGAGGAGATAAATAAACAAGAAAGAAGAACAAATCTATTCCAAATCATCGCTTAATATTTCACCTATATGTAACAATTTATCTTCTTGAAATGGACTGGCCATCAGTTGAAATCCCATCGGTAAACCTACGGAATCGGTTCCCATCGGTATGGAAAGACCCGGAATTCCTGCCACATTGGCTTGAACCGTAAACAAATCTCCCAAATACATTTGAATCGGATCAAGTGTCTTTTCCCCCAAGCGATAGGCTGTCGATGAGGTCGTAGGAGAAATAATAAAATCATACTCAGCTAAAATAGCGAGCGTTTTGTCTTGAATTAATCGACGTACTTTTTGGGCCTTCGTATAATAAGCATCATAATAATCCGCACTCAAAACAAAGGTGCCTAACATAATACGGCGCTGTACTTCTTCTCCAAAACCTTCTTGACGCGTACGCTTGTATAGCTGCATTAAATCAAACGGATTAGCCGTTCGATGTCCAAACTTCACTCCATCAAATCGAGCTAAATTAGAACTCGATTCAGCCGTAGTTAATACATAATAGGTGGGTAACAACTGATCAATATATGGAAATTCAACGCCTTCTACGGTATATCCCATACCCTTTAATTTATCCACTTGCGCTTCAAATGCCGTTTTAATCTCCGGTTGAAGACTTGGATGCTCCACTACTTCCTTGATGTAAGCGACACGCTTTTTATCCTGCTGAGCTACAGGAAGAGTTGAACTCAAGGTACTATCCTGACCATCGTCACCTTTAATGATATCTAATACTAAACGGGCATCCGAAACATAGTTTGAAATAGGACCAATGGTATCAAATGAGGACGCATAAGCAATTAAACCCCAACGAGAAACTAATCCATAGGTAGGTTTTAAACCAACCACTCCACAAAATGCAGCGGGCATACGGATAGATCCTCCTGTATCGGTACCTAAAGAAACCTGGCACATTCCGGCTTGAACAGCCACTGCAGAACCACCAGAACTTCCTCCAGCCACGAAGGCCGGATTCGCGAAATTCAGAACTGGACCATACGCCGAATTTTCATTGGTACTCCCCATTCCAAACTCATCACAGTTTTGACGACCTATGATAATCGCATCCTCATCCAACAAACGCTGAACTGCCGTAGCTGAGAAAGTCGATTTAAACGTATCGAGAATTTTACTTCCAGCATACGAATGATGCCCTTCATAACAAAGTAAATCTTTAATACCTATGACTAAACCTGCCAATTTACCTGCTGTCCCACCTTTAATTCTATCATCAACAAGCACAGCCCGGGCAATAGCTTCTTCCTCATACACTTCTAAAAAAGCATTCAGGGCTTTATTGTGTGCATGAATTTGATCTAAATGGCTCGCGACAATCGAAGAAACAGAAAGCTCACCCGCTAACAATTTCTCCCTAATTTTCGCATAGGGCTGACTCGTATAACTCATTAAAAATGGGAATCTTTATAAACACAAAAGCATAGTTGAATTTCTTCAACTATGCAGATATAGAGAAATAGAGTGACTTATTCTTTCGTATCGTCTAACTCCTTATTGATTTGATCTTTTACATCATTCTTCGCATTTTGAAACTCGCGAATACCTTTGCCTAAGCCTTTCATCAATTCCGGTAGTTTCTTGCCTCCAAAAAACAACAAAATCAATAAACCGATCAGTAACATTTCGCCACCACCGAGGCTATTTAAAAATAATAATATGCTTGCAGTCATCATATCGTGTTTTGTCTAAATTTTCGTAAATATATTTAAAAAAGGTTAATTATTCGTGTATTTAAAGATGTTTTTCAAACTCATCAAGCTCCTCTTTGATCGCCTTCCCTACCCAAACTACGATGGCTAAATCATCTGCAAAACCCACTAATGGCAAAAAGTCTGGAATGAAGTCAAAAGGCATCACAAAATAGAGTAAAGCGGCTGTAATTTTTATTAACGTTTTAACTGGTAGTTTAGTATATGAACCTTGAACATAAGCTTTAATCAATTCACTAAAAAGGATAATGTAGCGATTCAATAATTTCACAACCGTTAAATCACTGGAAGCGGCCGTTTCTTGCACCTTTCTCAATGCTCCCTTGATCAAAGATAATAATCCTACTTGATTTTGAGAAAAGAGCATTTCACTCTTATTCATTGCTTCTTTAAAAAAATGGGAGTCGACAATACGCTTTACCCAAGTCCCAGATTGTGACATAATAATTTCGATTAATGCTTAAATATAATGAAATCATTTAAGGATTTGTCGTATTTTTGTATCGTTTTTTGAATCATACTTACCAAAAATTATAACAATGAAAATCACAGTAGTAGGAGCAGGTGCTGTAGGAGCAACTTGTGCTGACAACATTGCCAGAAAAGAATTGGCAGATGAATTAGTTTTATTAGATATCAAAGAAGGTATCGCAGAAGGTAAAACATTAGATATGTATCAAACAGCTAGCTTGTTAGGTTTTGATACTACGCTAATCGGATCTACTAGTGATTACACAAAAACAGCTAATTCAGATGTTGTGGTGATTACTTCCGGACTTCCACGTAAACCAGGTATGACTCGTGAGGAGTTAATCGGAGTGAATGCAGGAATCGTGAAAAGTGTGGTAGAAAATATCTTAAAATATTCGAAAAACCCGATTATCGTTATCATCTCTAATCCAATGGATACGATGACTTATTTAACGAAATCAATTGCTGGTTTAGACAAGCACCGCATCATTGGTATGGGTGGTACTTTAGATTCGGCTCGCTTCAAGTGCTATTTAGCAAAAGCGATGGATGTGTCCATCAATGATATCTCAGGAACCGTTATCGGAGGCCACGGAGATACAACGATGATTCCATTGAAGCGCTTAGCAACCTATAACGGTGTTCCTGTATCTCAATTCTTAGATGATTCAACTTTAGACAAAGTTGTGGCAGATACGATGGTAGGTGGAGCTACACTAACCGGCTTATTAGGAACTTCTGCTTGGTACGCACCAGGTGCCGCAGGAGCTGCCTTAGTAGAAGCGATTGTTCGTGATGAGAAGAAAATCATGGCATGTTGTGTATCTCTTGAAGGAGAATATGGCCAAAAAGATATCTGCCTAGGTGTTCCTGTCGTTTTAGGCAAGAATGGGTGGGAGAAAATCGTAGACTATAAATTAACTGAAGACGAGCAAGCTGCTTTCAATAAGTCAGCTGAAGCGGTTCGCAATATGAACTCGGTATTAGATACCTTGTCTCTGTAATTTTACAAAGTTGAATAAAAAAGCCTCTCCTATTTAGTTAGGAGAGGCTTTTTTATGGTCTGACAGTGGTCAGTGGACAGTAGTCGATACTTTATTTTGATCGAATGGCTATCACTGGATCCATCTTAGCAGCCACCCAAGCTGGAATAATCCCAGAAAGAATACCGATAAAACTAGAGATGAATAAACCCGTCACAATATTCTTCATAGAAAGAACTAATGGTAAGGCATCCTGTGGAATGAGGGTTAGTAAGACGACTAAACCAATTCCGACTAATCCACCAATCAAACTTAAGAACACCGCCTCGAATAAGAACTGAAAAAGAATAAAATAATTCTTAGCCCCTAGTGATTTCTGAATACCAATGATGTTTGTTCTCTCCTTCACCGAAACGAACATAATATTTGCGATACCAAAACCTCCCACTAAAAGTGAAAATCCAGCAATAAGGGCCCCTGCTATGTTTAAGGCGGCAAAAATGCCATCAAAAAACTGATTTAATCCATCTAAACGATTCACGGCAAAATTTGCCTCTTGTTTAGGCTTAATAGAACGTAATGAACGCATTAAACCTGTTACCTCTCCTTCTAATTCTTCTTGACCGATATCGTCATCCATCGCTTTAATTGCGATATCTGGTGCTGGCTTATCTTTTTGAAATACAGCTGAAAAGGTTGAATAAGGAATAAATACCTTTTCATCTGGAGTACCTCCAAAACCTAGCATATCGTTTCCTTTCTTCTCAATAATACCAATTACTTGAAACTTGATACCATTTAATTTAATCTGATCCCCTACAATGGCCTGAAGATTCTCAGAGACTTTAGTCCCTATAATCACCACATTTAAAGCATTTTCTGATTCAATAGGCAAAAAATAGCGTCCCGCTTGAATAGGCACACTCGTAATTTGATTATAATCATAACTTGCACCCGTCATATTCACGTCCATACTAGAACTTTCTTTAGTCGCTGAAGCTGAACGCCCATTATCAATAATGGCAATCGCTTTAGCTGACTTCAAATTGTCTTTCAAAAACTGAAATTCCGTGTATTTCATCTCAGGACGATTCAAATACTTCCACCAAGGGTAGTTATTCTGCATTAACCAAGGCCATTTTCCTACATATAAAACACCTGAACCAGCGAAAGAATCAATTTCGGAACGAATGTTCTTATTTAGGGAATCTACGGCTGTAAACACGGCCACGATAGCAAAAATTCCAACACTCACCCCTAAAAGGGATAAAGTTGTGCGCAAGATGTTCGAGCGCAATGCCTGGTAGGCAAAAATCAAACTTTCGTAAACTTGAATTAAAAATTTCATAGGATTCTGATATAATTCAAATTTAGAAAATTAATCACAAGAAATCGGGGAACTTTTATGAACAGAGCTTATAAACTTTAAATGGCAATATGAAGGTAAGATTGGATTTCGTAAATTCACTTTCCATTTAGGAATTATGAGCTGGAGTAATTACGAGGTACGTTTATTGAAGGACCATTTTGAGGGTCAATTGTTTTTTGACGAAAGTCAATCAGCAAG
>NZ_JBIIBQ010000041.1:0-6373 GCF_044239315.1 Aquirufa sp.
GACAGATGCCTCCGTTTATCAAGTAAAACCAGCCGCAGTGGCCATTCCAGCCTCTTCGAAAGACATCAAACGTCTCATTCAATTTGCTATACAAGCAAAGACTGGCTTAATTCCTCGAGGAGCCGGAACTTCCTTGGCTGGACAAGTCGTGGGTGATGGAATAGTAATGGAAATTTCGGCTGCTTTGGGTAAAGTCATTTCACTTAATAAGAAAGAAAAAAGCGTTTGGATCGAACCTGGTATGGTGAGAGATGATCTAAACAAGCATTTAGCTACCGCAGATTTATTTTTTGGTCCTGAAACGTCCACAGCTAATCGTGCCCTTTTAGGCGGAATGCTAGGCAATAATAGTTGTGGTTTACATAGTATTGTTTGGGGATCAGTTCGGGATCATATTTTGGAAACGCGTGCCTTTTTATCGGATGGAACGGAGATTCATACGCACCCTTTAACGCGGGAAGAATTCTACCACAAGACTACCCTGCAAAATTTAGAAGGCAGGATTTATCGGGAGATTCACCGGATGTTGAATAATCCGGAGATTCAAGCTTTAATTAAAGATCGTTTTCCTAAGAAGTCAATAAAACGTAGAAATACGGGTTATGCTTTGGATGCATTATTGGACATGCAACCCTTCTCTGCTGAAGGTGAGCCATTTAACTTATCTAAGTTAATCGCTGGTTCAGAAGGAACTTTAGCCGTTGTTCATTCGATGAAGTTGAACTTATTAGATCTCCCTCAGCCGGAGGTAGCTTTGATTTGTATTCATTGCCACTCTTTGCAAGAGTCTTTACAGGCGAATATCACGGCCCTAAAACATCCCATATTGGCTTCAGAATTAGTGGATGAGTACATCTTGTCCTTCACGGAGGGGCACCCTAATTTTGAGAAAGATCGCGGATTTATAGAAGGAAAACCGGCAGCCATCTTGATGGTAGAAATGCGAGCTGAGTCTCGAGAAGAACTCGATAAAAACGTATCCAGTTTAATTCAGGAGCTGAATAATGCGAATCAAGGATACGCCTACCCTATTTTATGGGGTAATGATATTGCCAAAGGTTGGGACATCAGAAAAGCAGGATTAGGCCTAATTCGTAACTTAGAAGGTGATACTCAACCCGTCAATTTAATTGAGGATTGTGCTGTGGACCCTACAGATTTACCCGCATATGTGGCAGAAATACAGGAATTACTAGCTCGAAACGACACTAAAGCTGCCTACTACGCGCATGCTGGAGCGGGAGAATTGCATATCGAGCCATTTATTAATTTGAAAAGTCCAGAAGGAATCAAATTATTCAGGAGCATTTTGGCTGAAACAGTTGAAATACTTAAGAAATACAAAGGATCATTAAGTGGAGAACACGGAGATGGACGTTTACGTGGTGAATTTATTCCCGAATTAATGGGAAAAGAAATCTATGCCTTGTTTAAAGAGATTAAGTACGTTTTTGACCCTCAACAGATCTTTAATCCTGGTAAAATAACGGACAGTCCAGCGATGGATTCTGCCTTCCGTTTTACAGATCAAAAAGCAACAGAACCTAGCTATTTCTTTGATTATGGCGTTTTGCGAAATCCACTTGGACTAGCAGAAAAATGCTCCGGGTCAGGGGATTGCAAGAAAACAGCTTTAAGCGGCGGGACAATGTGTCCAAGTTACATGGCCACCTTGCAGGAAAAAGATTCCACGAGAGCTAGGGCCAATATGCTTCGACAGTTGTTAAGTTCACCGGCGGAGGAGACCTTCTCGAATCCTGATTTACACGAGATCCTAGATTTATGCTTGTCTTGTAAAGGCTGCCAAACTGAGTGCCCATCAGGTGTAGATATGGGTAAACTAAAGGCAGAAACGCTGCAACAGTCTTATTTGAAATCGGGAGTTCCCTTGCGCACTAAACTGATTGGCAACTTCCCTACCCTACAACGCTATGCTAGTTATATAGCTCCACTGTATAATTTTCTAGTCGAATTCCCCTTGACTTCATCGCTGATTAAAGTAGCCATGGGATTTGCCATAGAGCGAAGTCTGCCTGCTGTTCAATTCACCAGTTTAGAAACCTGGTTCAAGCGCTATGCGAAGAAAAATCCACAACAGGGCCTTAAGAATGGCTTAGTTTATTTATTTGCTGATGAATTTACGAATCACAATGAGGTTCCTTTAGGCCAAAAAACAATAAAACTTTTGAATCGTTTGGGCTATGGCGTTGAAATTCCATCCGATATCATCTCTGGTCGTAGTTTTATTTCCAAAGGAATGCTCGTCGAAGCCAAGGCTTTGGCAAATTCCAATGTAGAGAAACTTCAAGCACTCATATCAGCTGATCAACCTCTAATTGGTATCGAACCTAGTGCCTTGTTAACGTTTAGAGATGAAATCCCTGCCTTAATCGATGCAGATAAACGAGCACAGGCTGAGGCTTTAAAGCCTAATTGTCTACTCATCGATGAGTTTATTGCCCGTGAATTTAAAGCAGGTAAAATTAGCGTAGATGACTTCCATGGTAAGCAGCAGAAAATTCTGTTACATGGACATTGCCACCAAAAATCGATCGCCGGATTAACAGCCACACGCATCGCATTAAGTATTCCTTCTCAATACGAAGTAGAGCTTTTACCTACGGGATGTTGCGGGATGGCGGGATCTTTTGGCTATGAAAAGAAGCATTATAGATTATCTCAGCAAATCGCTAATCTCGTTTTATTCCCGCGTTTATTAAACAAACCCATTAAGAGTATCATTGCTAGCAACGGAACCTCTTGTCGTCATCAAATCAAAGATGGCATTGAACAAGAAGGACTACACACGGCCGAAATCCTTTATAACGCCCTAAAATGATCCAATACAACTTATCCTTATTTTTTGAGCCCACAATTCACGAATCTGCTATCCGCGCCTTGAAGACGGTCATTATGCCTGAGATCGAAAAACAGGCCTTTGTTGATCAAATCTTTTTGTTTGAAATCACCTCTCATCAAGAACCTGATTCTGTTGGTTATTCTCTTCAGTGCTGGCTTCCCACTTTCGAGGAATCACATCCAGAATTCATTGAGGGTATTGTATCAGGATTTTTCCAAAAAGAATTCGCGAATCAGTTTGTGTATTTTCCGAGTCAGCTGAGGAGAGTATAGATTGTAGAGTAGAGAGTATAGATTATAGATTAGAGCATTTACCATTTACTATTCACCATTTACCATTTAAACCATCTCTACTCTATAAACTACACACTACTCTCGTGCCCAATCAATCCCCTCCTGCCCACTCCGCACCAGATATTCATTGATTTTTGAAAACGGTTTCGTCCCAAAGAATCCCCCTCGATTAGCAGACAAAGGAGATGGATGTGCCGCCTGAATGACGAAATGCTTTTGAGCGTCGATGTGTTTAGCTAGTTTTTGTGAATACGCTCCCCAAAGAACAAAGACTACTGATTCTTTCTGTTGACTTATCTGAATGATCACCTCTTCTGTAAATTGTTCCCAACCTTTCTTCGCATGTGAACTTGGTTCTCCAGCACGCACGGTTAAAACGCTATTCAATAGTAAAACACCTTGATCAGCCCAAGAACTCAAATCTCCTGTATATCTAATCACTTTGAGATCAGCATATAATTCTTTGTAGATATTTTTTAGCGAAGGTGGCAAAGGGAAGTTTGCGGGAACGGAAAACGATAAACCTTGTGCTTGCCCCTCTCCATGATAGGGATCCTGGCCTATAATAACGACCTTGGTTTGTTGAAAGGAACAACGATGAAAAGCGGAGAAGACTTGATGAATGGGAGGAAAAATATCCTTTTGGCCATATTCTAGAGTTAGAAAAGAACATAATTCGGAGAAATAAGGAGAAGTCAAAGATGAATTCAACACCTTTTTCCAATCATTATTCAAAGAATCAGCTAATTTTACTTTCAGATTACTCATTAGACCTTTATAGGATGACAGAAGCCTTTTCAAACGGATATTTAATTTCAGTAGACACAACGCATCTACCAGAAATGGAATTAAATCCACCTTACAAGCACTTTTTCTCCTACCAAATTACAATCAAAAACTTGAGTAACCAACCGGGACAGCTTGTGAGTCGTTTTTGGGAAATTGTAGATGGTATAGGTTCCAAAGAAACAGTAAACGGTTTAGGCGTCGTGGGACAACAACCTATCATTGAACCCGGTAATTCCTTTACTTATACCTCGGGTTGCCCTTTAATATCCTCTATTGGAAAAATGAGCGGACATTATGTATTCCTGAATTTAGAAAATCAGGCCACATTTAAGGTAGACATCCCTCCTTTTGAGCTTATTCCTGCTTATCACCTGAATTAATGAATCGGCTTCAATTTTATTTCAAGGCACAAACGGCACATGGATTACATTCACCCTCCATCTATGCCTTATATTGTGAACTTTTGAATCCATTCCTGAATGGTCAATTAACTTATGATCATCTAGTTGAGGAATTGAAAAAGCATCATTCAGACGGATCAGTTATCGAAAAGTCATCCGAATTTGATCCGGCACAGATGACATTAAATGACGTTATCCTAATCCAGAGACCATATAGAAACGAGACCTTTTGGAATTCCCTAAAGTCTCATCATTCGGTCATACAAACGGTAGACCTTTATGATTTAGGCTTGGTATTTTTCAAACCCATTTGTCCGAAACAGAATTTTTACCTTCGTAAAATGTAACAAAAAAGGGGCTCAAACTGAGCCCCTTTTGATTATTTGTCTGCTTTCGCAATATCGACATTTACTCGCTTGCCCTTAATCTGAGCTCCCGCCATTTTGTCTAATACTACATTCGCATATTCTTTCGGTACATCCACAAACGTGTGTTTGTTCTCGATTTGAATTTGACCTAATACGTTTCCTGGAATTCCAGATTCTCCGGCAAATGCTCCTACGATATTAGAAGGAGATATTTTTTCGTTGAATCCGATATTCACTACTAAACGTACCATGTTTTCGTCAGAACGGTAAGGTTTGCCTTCACGATCCATGCGAGGACCACGAGGAGCAGAATTACGATCACCGCCTCTTTCGAAACGACCTCCGCGATCTCCGCCTCTATCACCGCCTCTTTCGAAACGGCCAGCACCACGGCGATCTCCGCCACGGTCTCCACCACCCCAACGATCACCGCCACCGCCTCTTTCGAAGCGACCACCGCCACCGCCGCGTTCATCACGACCATATTTGCGTGAGCTACGTTCCATATCGCCTTCGAGATTCTCATCACCGAATTCGTTTTTAACGACACCCATGTTCATCTTTACTAACGCAGCCACTACTTGTTCAACAGTGAAACCAGCATGTTGGAAATTAGGTAATGCATCATCAAATAACTCTAAACCACCCTCGGCAATTGTAGCACCTACCCGATCAATAAACATACCTTTCTTCACACCCACTACGTCAGAGAAAGTAGGAATCACACCTTTATCAATCTTTACTTTCGTATAGTTCATGATATCACGCAAACGATTGCGCTCAGCTCCTACTACTAACGTAAATGCCTTACCAGACTTGCCAGCACGACCTGTACGTCCGATACGGTGTACATAATATTCTTCATCTAATGGAATATCGTAATTAATTACGGCATCCACATTATCTACGTCTAAACCACGAGCCGCCACATCCGTCGCCACTAAGAAACTGACATTTCCACCACGGAAACGATTCATTACCTGGGTACGTTGTGATTGACGCAAGTCACCGTGTAGGCCTTCCGCTGCATAACCACGCAACATCAATTCTTCCACTACTTCGTCTACACGCTTCTTTTGGTTACAGAAAATCAAGACCAATTTTAACGAATAGAAGTCGATCAAACGTGTTGTAACTTCCATTTTCGCACGACCTTTCACATCATAGTATAATTGCTCGATGTTCACGTTCGTGATCTCATTCTTAACTACTTTAACTAATTTAGGATTAGTCAAATAACGGTTTGTCAAGGCCATAATCGGCTTAGACATGGTTGCTGAGAACAAGACTGTTTGACGCTCATTTGGAATTTCTTCCAAAATGCTTTCGATATCCTCACGGAAACCCATATCTAACATCTCATCCGCCTCATCTAAAACGACCATCGATGCTTGATTTAATTTCAAGGCACGACGTTCAATTAAGTCGATTACACGACCTGGAGTACCAACTACGATGTTAGCCCCTGCTTTCAAGGACTTTATTTGACGATCGATGGAATCTCCACCATATACCGTCGTCACCCAAATTCCTTTAGTAAACTTAGACAACTTCTTCATTTCTTCAGAAACTTGAACCGCTAATTCACGCGTAGGACATAAGATGATTGCTTGAACATACTTCTCAAAAGGAACAATATGTTCAATCATCGGAATACCGAAG
>NZ_JBIIBQ010000016.1:0-63358 GCF_044239315.1 Aquirufa sp.
GCAAAAGTAATGAAAATTACCCTATAATTCCAGCATCCGTTTGAAAATTATTTCTTGATGGCCTTAGGGGAGAAGATGATGCTCATTCGCTTACCTTCTAATTTAGGCATATCGTCTGGTTTACCTACATCTTCCAGGCCTTTAGCGAAGTTCAACAATAACATTTCACCACGCTCTTTAAAGACAATTGTTCTACCCACAAAGTGTACATAAGCTTTCACCTTAGCACCCTCTTTAAGGAAATTAACCGCATGTTTTAATTTGAAATTGAAATCATGCTCATCGGTATTAGGACCGAAACGGATTTCTTTAATAACTGTTTTAGTAGCATTCGCTTTGATTTCCTTTTGCTTCTTCTTTTGATCATACTTGAATTTAGCATAATCGATGATTTTACAAACAGGAGGGACTGCTTTAGGAGATATCTCCACTAAATCTAAACTCTGTGCATTAGCTAATTCTAACGCTTTCTCGAATGGATAAACTCCAATCTCAATATTCTCGCCTACTAAACGAACTTCCTCAACACCACGAATTAATTGATTAATCCGGTAAGGTTCTTCTTCTCTCTTATTTCCTCTGTAATTGTTATTCGGGCGTAAAGCCATAAAATAAAATGGGTTTAATATATATTAAATCGAAAGCTAAATCAAAATTAACGCAATTGCAAGCAAATCACGCTTAAGCTCCTATTTTTCATAGGTTAAGGACTGGATTTCTTCCTGCGCCATAGCGATGAACGCATCCAAAGTCATCGAACCCACATCTCCGTCGCCTTTCTTACGAACGGATACAATTCCTTCTGCTTGTTCCTTTTCACCTACTACAATCATAAATGGCACTTTAGCAATTTCTGCATCTCTGATCTTACGTCCCATCTTCTCGTTTCTATGATCTACATAGCCCCGCAAATCTTTCTCCTGAAGACGTAAATACAATTCGTTCGCATAATCCTCGTATTTCTCTGAAATAGGAAGGACAGCGATTTGATCAGGAGATAACCATAAAGGGAAATTACCCGCCGTATTTTCAATCAAAATAGCCACAAAACGCTCTAAAGAACCAAATGGCGCCCGGTGAATCATTACAGGGCGGTGTTTCACATTATCTGAACCGGTATATTCTAATTCAAAACGCTGTGGTAATTGATAATCCACTTGAATCGTACCTAATTGCCATTTACGGCCTAAAGCATCTTTTACCATAAAGTCTAACTTTGGGCCATAGAAAGCTGCCTCACCATATTCGATAACATAGGGCAAACCTTTTTCCTCCGCTGAACGGATAATTGCTGATTCAGCACGATCCCAATCTTCGTCGTTTCCGATATACTTCTCCTTATTTTCTTTATCACGCAAGGAGACCTGAGCAGAATAGGAGTCAAAACCTAAAGCTTTGAACACATATAAAACCAAGTCAATAACTTTCATAAATTCATCTTCCACTTGATCTGGACGACAGAAAATGTGTGCATCATCTTGCGTGAACCCTCTCACACGAGTTAAACCGTGTAATTCACCACTTTGCTCATAACGGTATACTGTACCGAATTCCGCTAAACGCAAAGGTAAATCCTTGTAGGAGCGGGGCTTCGTCTTATAAATCTCACAGTGGTGAGGGCAATTCATCGGCTTTAAGAAGAATTCTTCATTCTCATCAGGCGTATGAATTGGTTGGAAAGAATCCTTACCGTATTTCGCATAGTGACCTGAAGTCACATATAATTCTTTGCTCGCAATATGGGGGGTGATAACAGGAGAATAACCCGCTCTCACTTGTGCACGACGTAAGAAGTTTTCTAAACGTTCACGTAATAGAGTACCTTTAGGTAACCACAATGGAAGTCCCATACCTACTTTCTCTGAGAAGGCGAATAATTCCATTTCCTTACCTAGTTTACGGTGGTCACGGCGCTTTGCCTCTTCTAATAAAGTCAAATACTCTTCTAATTCTTTTGCCTTAGGGAAGGTAATCGCATAAATACGCGTTAACTGCTTACGCTTCTCGTCACCACGCCAATAGGCTCCAGCGACAGACATCAATTTAACAGACTTAATAAAACCGGTATTCGGAATATGAGGTCCACGGCATAAATCCGTAAAATTTCCTTGATTGTAGAAGGTAATCGAACCATCCGCTAGACCGTCGATTAGTTCTAATTTATATTCATCGCCTTTTTCTTTGAAAAAGGCGATCGCATCGGCTTTGGAGACAGAAGTACGAACGTATTCATTTTTTTCCCGACCTAATTCAAGCATTTTATCTTCAATTGCCTTGAATTGATCTGAACCGAATTCGTGTTCTCCTAAGTCGATATCGTAATAAAAACCTTGCTCAATAGCGGGACCAATACCAAATTTAGTTCCTGGAAATAAAGCCTCAATAGCCTCAGCAAGTAAATGGGCTGATGAATGCCAAAAAGTCTTCTTACCCTCCGTATCATTCCAAGTTAGTAATTGCAAAGAGGCATCTGCATCGATAGGAGTAGAGGAATCCACTACTTCACCATTTAAATTAGCAGCTAACACATTACGTGCTAGACCTTCTGAAATTTGTAATGCAACCTGATAAGGAGTGATTCCTTTTTCAAATTCTCTGACTTGTCCGTCGGGAAAGGTGATTTTTATCATTCTAAAAAAATTTGTGCAAAGTTACAAATTAAGGCGCAATGTATTGAATGGAGCACCTGATTAATTTTGAGCTAAAGAATCGCTTGAAATAGCCAATGAATCAGAAGTGAATTCTGAACGCTTCTCAGGTAACTTACCTTGCCTTGCAAGATCCATGTGAATTAATTCTGCAGCGAGAGATTTCGTTCGAGGAAATACTTTTAATACTTGTTTATAAACAGAAGCTGCTTGATCATATTTCTTCATTTTAACCAAAAATCGAGCCCAAAAACGCATAAAATAAGGATCAAGGGGATAAGCCTTCAAACTTGCCAAGATTTCTTTTTGATAACGTAGAGAAGGTAAAACACCTAAACCTTCGGAATAATAAATATAAACTAAAGGTGAGTCATCCTTAGGTTTAGTTTCCATTAATTCAAATAGTCTGGAAGAATCAGAAACTGCATAATCTTTCACTGCCTTTAAAGTAATCCGATCTGTTGGTGAAAAAGAAGATGCGTCTAACTGCTTGATATAGAATCTGGCCAAACTCATTTGATTAGACGCTAAATAATTTTGAGCTAACAATAAGTTGTTTTTAGGCGAACTGTAATCAGTAGCTTCAACTAATTTTGCGCGATCGATGGAGGTAGTATAATCCTCCACTAGTTGTTTTACTTTCGCAGATAAGGCTAAATAGGCAGGCTCACCAGGATTATCACGAAGCGCTCGCTCTAGATCTTGATCAGCCAAACCGCATGCATGTAAAACAACATAATTCTTAGCTCGTAAAAAATACAAATTAGCGCTAGGTTGATCCTCTATTTGCAAGGTTAAAAACTGAACGTTCTTCTCTGCATTTTGACCTAACTGAAAAGCTCTTCGATCAGGAATATTTTCGCCTTTAGAGTCTTGGGAACTTTGGCAAGAAGAAAATAACACACAGACTAAAAATAAAATTCTTATAACCATTTCAAAACAAAGTCAATCATCCAGCGGACTTTTACACTATAAGGCGGATAAAAATTCTTCAGCAAATTAGTTCTTTGAATGACGACAGATTTTTGATTCGAAAATTCGACAAAACCATAATGACCGCCAGATTTACCAATACCTGAATGATTTACACCTCCAAAAGGTAACTCATTGTGACCAAATTGAATCAAACAATCATTGACAACAGACGTTCCTGAACTCGTGTTATTTAAAATATAGTTATTGAATTCTGTGTTAGTCGAGAAGACATATAAAGCGAGTGGTTTATCACCAGAACGAATGTCAGCAGTTATCTGAAATTCATCTTTGAAAGACATAATAGGTAGGATAGGGCCAAATATCTCCTCTTGCAAAATACGCATGTCAGGAGTGCAATTTGTCAACACAGTAGGAGAAATATAACAATCGTCTGCATCAGTAATTCCTCCGAATAAAACTTGAGCTCCCTTTTCTTTCGCATCTTCTAAAAGTGAGGCAATCCGATCAAAATGGCGTCGATTAACGATACGCGCATAATCCTTGCTTTTAGCAACATTCGATCCATAAAAAGTCTCTACCGAAGCTTCCAAGGCCTGTAAAAAAGAAAAATAATTCTTTTCATGCACATACAAATAGTCAGGGGCGATGCAGGTTTGGCCGTTATTTAAAAACTTACCCCAGGAAATCTTAGCAGCAGCTTCCTCCACATTCACGTCCGGACCGACAATAGCTGGCGATTTTCCACCTAATTCTAACGTAACTGAAGTGAGATGCTTCGCTGCCGCTGCCATAACAACTTTACCGATAGCTGGACTTCCAGTAAAGAAAATATGATCAAATTTTTGTTCTAAAAGGAAAGTAGAAACAGTTGCATCACCCTCAAAAACCGCTACTTCACTTTTGTCGAAAAGCGATGAAATCATCTTTTTGATGAAGCTTGACGTATTTGGAGTTAGTTCAGAAGGCTTTAAAATAACCGCATTACCAGCCGCAATTGCATGTACTAAGGGACATATGGATAAATTGAATGGGTAGTTCCAAGGGGATATGATCAAACAAAGTCCTTTTGCTTCATATTGTACTAGACCTTTAGTGCCTAAAAGCATCAAGGGTGTGGAAACAGAGGCTGGTTTCATCCAAGACTTCAAATGTTTTATCGTGTGATTAATTTCACGCTTAACACCCAGCATCTCAGCAATAACTACCTCGGAGGCTGGCTTTTTAAAATCTTGGTACATGACATCACACAATTCCTCTTTGTGCAGTAGCAAATACGATTCAATTTTACGCAACTTAGCAATACGCTCTTCTGCACTAGATGTGCTCAGACGAAGTAATGCGGTCTTTTGTAAGGCAAGGATTTCTAAAATTTGATCTTCCATAATTAAAAAATGAATTGTAATTTTTCCTCTAACTCGTCAAAAAAATAATTGTTTCCACTCGGCTTGCGTAGGGAATGACCCGCTACATACCACAAACCATCTCCTGGATAAACCGCTAAACTAGCTGATTTACAGTTTTGATTTGCTTTGTCCGCTTGAAATTCCGCAATAAATACGTGATTCATTAATTCCTGCAATTCATCCCAATTTGAAAAAGACTTTTGACCCTCTTCGCTATCAAGATATGAAAAACTCAAAGAGGCGAATGACATTTCACCCTCAATCTTACGCCAATTACCGGCACGATCTTTAAATTGAAATCCCAAATAAAGTGGTAATTCTCGGCCATCGATTTCGAACATAGCCTGCATAAATTCCTGAATCAAGGTCTCCTGTGGCTCTAAATATATGGGAACATTAGGCGTCGTATCATTTGCTTCGAGGGTAATAAAGGGCTCCTGGTCCTTGGGAGAGCAAGATCCTGTCACATACTCTTGAAACTGTGGCATCAATCGATCACGCCAAACTAACGGTAATTCGCCTTTATATGTCCATTGATCATCAGGTACTAATCCATCCGCAATTAATTCTTCTCGAGAAAAATCCGACCGATCGATATATTGAATCTCAATCTCAACGCCAGGAGTAGCCGTTTCAAATTGTAAAAAGGTAAAAACAGCCTCTAAATGATAAGGAGCAGGCACATTGATGGGCGACTCGTAAAATAGTTTAAAGCTGCGGGATAATTTATTCGGATTCATTTAAATGGTATTAAGATACAAAGCTACGGTTTTCAACGTATCTATTTTAGCACTCGTGGTTTTTATAAAAGAGGCGAGACATACCACTTGTTTGGGGACTTCATAAGAATGAAGCAGCGCATGAATTGTCTTCTCATCATAATCAGGCATATGAATTGCTTCCACAAACAAGACTACCTTCTGGCCCCAAAACTCATCAGGAACACCGGCCACAAATAGCGGAACGTTAATTAATGATCGATAGACTTCTTCAATTTTCTCCGGTTGAATCTTTAATCCACCTGAATTAATGATGCGATCTAAACGTCCCATTAACTTAAAACGCCCCGGTTCTACGATTTCCACCACATCACGCGTTTCAATCCAGCTATTATCCGTCATCGGAGCACAAATTAATAGGCAATTTTCATCGCTCTGTGCGATTTGAACACCTGCCAAGGTTTGAAATTCTAACTGATTCCAGGTTCTAAAAGCAATATGAGAAACGGTTTCCGTCATCCCGTAGGTTTCATATACTGGAAACCCGAAATCTCTTCTTAAAGAGTCTGGAACGGTAGCCCCACCTAATAAAACACCTTTGGCCTCCTTAAAATACACATTCAAGTCCACATCGGAATCTAGGATAGTCGACCATTGGGTAGGTACAAAAGAAGCGAGATGAATAGAAATTGGAGGGATTTGAACTAAAGGGTTTTGGCAAGGCTCCACTAAAACAAGCACTAGATCATGTACTAATGCACGAACTAAAACCATCGCACCAGCAATATAGGAGGGGGAAAGGGATAATAAAGCAACATCCCCTTTTTGTAAATCAAGCCATTCGCCCGTCATTTTTGCAGATGAATAAAGCTGCTCTCTAGAAAGGTAAATGGGTTTAGGATTCCCTGTAGAACCTGAAGAATGAAATAAAAACGATTTTGCACCTGAACGCCACAACTGACAAAATTTGACTACTTGTTGTTCAAATTCCGATTCAGCTAGAGGTAATTCTGATAAAAGAGAGGGCAGGATGCGCATATAATCACAGATTCTTTCCAAAATTAACCAAACATTATCTAATTTCGTAAGTTAATATAGGGTAATCACAAAGCCTAACTCATTATGTCAGAAGACCCCTTCTTAAATCCCATTAATCCAGACAAAGTAGCTGAAAATCCCGGTCTACTACCGTATGCCCATACGGCTGGAGGAGCCGTCATCAAACCAGATGACATGGGAAAAGTAAAGGGACGCTCTGTTTTAGCCATGCGCCAACAAACGGATCGACAAATGAACCAGTTATACGAGCAAATGGAAGTTCTAGCGCGTCAGGCTAAATTATTGGCTGACAGAAAAGAAATTTCTGAGCGTATTTATGACGCAGCCATGGGATTTGAACCCATTATTAGCGAGACTTATTATTTATACGAAAAAGAAGACGGTTCTGACTTGATGTCATTAGTAGCACCCGAAGAATGGGGCCGTTCCTTTAAATACAGCCGTTATTTAGCCAAAGTGAAATTATTAGCCGACCACACCTGGGAGGTCGAATACAACGATAAAAACGATTAATATTATGATTTCATCTTTCCCTTGGGAAACCATCAAAACCTACGAAGATATCCTATTTCAATTCTATAATGGAATTGCTAAAATTTCCATCAATAGACCTCATAAACACAATGCCTTTACGCCATTAACTGTTCAGGAAATGTCTGAGGCCATGGAATTGGCGCGTCAAGATCCGAAAGTAGGAGTAGTTATTTTAACAGGGGAAGGTGGAAAAGCGTTTTGTTCCGGTGGAGATCAAAGTGTACGAGGAGATGGTGGATATGTAGGAAAAGATACAGTACCTCGTTTAAACGTATTGGACTTACAACGTCAAATCAGAACCATTCCTAAGCCTGTCGTAGCGATGGTAGCCGGTTGGGCAATTGGCGGTGGACACGTTTTACACGTCATCTGTGACTTATCAATTGCAGCGGAAAATGCGCGTTTCGGTCAAACGGGACCTAATGTGGGTTCTTTCGATGGCGGATTCGGTGCTTCTTATTTAGCGCGTGTAGTAGGTCAAAAGAAGGCCAGAGAAATTTGGTTCCTGTGTGATCAATATGACGCTGCAGATGCGCTTCAGATGGGATTAGTCAACAAAGTGGTTCCTTTGGAAGAATTGGAAAAAACGACAGTGGCATGGTGTGAAAAGATTTTAGAAAAGAGCCCATTAGCCTTGCGTATGTTAAAGTCAGCTTTCAATGCAGAATTAGACGGACAAGCTGGTATTCAAGAACTAGCAGGAAATGCAACCTTATTATATTATTTGTCTGATGAGGCCAAAGAAGGAAAAAATGCCTTCCTTGAAAAACGCAAACCAGACTTCTCTAAATTTCCTAAATTCCCATAAGCATGAATTATTGGCTAGTAAAATCAGAACCATTCAAATATTCTTGGGATGATTTCGTTAAAGAAGGGAAATCTGTTTGGGATGGGGTACGAAATTACCAGGCTCGGAATAATATGATGGCCATGAAAAAGGGCGATTGGGTCTTTTTTTACCATTCAAATGAAGGAATGGAGGTCGTGGGGCTTGCCGAAGTAAGTAAAGAACACTATCCAGATCCGACGACGGAAGATCCGCGTTGGGTGGTAGTGGAATTAATTCCTAAGAAAAAGTTTGATAAAACAGTCACGTTGAAAGCGATGAAAGCAGATGATCGCTTGTCAGGTTTGGCATTAATTAAGCAATCACGTCTATCGGTAACCCCAGTCGCAAAAGCAGAATTCGATATTATTTTAAGCCTAGCTGAATAAAATATGAAATCAATCCGCCTTTTCATCATTTTAATTTTCTGTAGTTATATATCTATCGCGCAAGAATTAAAACGAGTCGAAATTCTAGCAGGATCCAATCAATTAGAAACTTTTTCCATTCCACTTGGGGAAAAAGGAGTGGTTGTGTTACATCACACCAGCAAATCTGAATTTATTATCAGGGGATACAATACTGATTTAGAACAAGTCTGGATACATCAAGGAAGCGTGGATGCAAATCTTGATTACGTGACTAATTGTTATGATGGAAAATATTTGAATTTGCTATTTAGCCGCTTTAAGAGTAATAATTATTACATTGTTCGAGTAAATCCAAAAGATGGGATAGTAGAAAAGTTTCAAATCTTTTCAGTCGAGAAAATGGAAATTTCAAACTTTAAGGCTTTGAATCAATCCTTGTTTATTGGCGGTATTGTAAACAATAATCCGGTTATTTTATATACAAATCTAGGCGAAAAGATAACCCGCATTCTTCCGGTAGTGGTGAATGGTGAGGCAGAAATACAATCAATGGATTTGGATACGACACAACAACAGATTAATGTTGTTTATTCCGTGGGCAAAAAGGCGAAGAACTACCAGTTAATTTTAAAGTCTTTTGATGAAGATGGTAACCAATTAGGTCAGATTACCATGAATCCGAAGATAGAATATGCGCAAATGAATGCCAAATCAACACAATTGAATGACTCTCTTCAAGTGGTGGTAGGCACATATGGGCATAAAAACACCATTGGATCTGGAAGAGGTCCTAGTTCACAGGGTATCTATTTTTCATCTTATTTGGATGGTGAACCTCAAGAAGAAAAATTCCACAGTTTTACACAATTCAATAATTTTTTCAATTTTTTGGGGGAAAAACAAAAAAATAAACAGGAGAAAAAAATAAAAACCAAAGAAGACAAAGGAGAAGAGCTACGATTAGACTATCGTTTATTAATGCATGAGATAATAAAAAAGGGAGACCATTACATCGTCGTAGCTGAATCGTTTTATCCAGATTACAAGTATGCTAATTTTTCGCCATGGGGTGGTGCTGGAGCTATGTTTGGAGGAGGATTATTATCACCTTGGAATATGCTGTATAATCCATACAGATGGGGATACGGAAACTATGGCCTTTATTCTCCATTCTCTAGCTATTATAGCCCATGGGGATATAGGGGATTTAATTCTTTTAGTAATACCCAGCAATTTGATGGATGGATTTATACGCATGCAGTGATTGCCGAATTGGACGAAAAAGGTAACTTATTATGGGATCATTCGATTGATTTAAACAATATCAAAGAGGATAAATTAATTCAAAAAATTAAGACTTCTTTACATGGTGATGTATTGACCTTATCTTACCAAAGAGGTAATAACATCATTTCTAAATACATTAGTGCACAAGGTCAAGCTGGAGAAGAGAAAGTACAGGAATTAATTACGCAAAACGATGGAGATAAAATTCGTAGTCAAGAAAAATCAGATTTAAATTTCTGGTATGGCAACAATTTTCTAGCTTCTGGTAATCAAATAATTAACAATTTAGAGGAGGGAAGACGTGCTGTTTACTTCCTAACTAAAATCCCATTGAACCCCTAAAAATTGAAAAATTTAGCTTCTATTGCCATTGAAACACCCACGTTTTGGGATAAAAATTATGAATTAATTGACTCCGGTGGGTTCGAAAAGCTAGAGCAGTTTGGCGCTTTTGTGGTAAGACGGCCTGAGCCACAAGCTGTTTGGCAAAAATCTCTTTCAGAAGAATTCTGGGCCAGTAAAGCAAATGCCTATTTCAAAAAAGAAAAGGGTAGTACAGAACGTGGCGTATGGGAAGTAAAGAAAGGGGTTCCAGATAAATGGTTTATGCCTTATAAGTCTGAAACACTAGATTTAAACTTCAAAATATCCTTGTCTTCTTTTAAACACGTAGGTATTTTCCCGGAACAAGCATCGAATTGGGAATTTTTAGCAAAAAATATTCCCCTATTAAAAACGCCTAAACCTAAAATCTTGAACTTATTCGCCTATACGGGCGGTGCGAGTTTAGCCTGCAAGCAGGTGGGTGCAGATGTCACACACGTGGATTCTGTTAAACCTGTTCTATCTTGGGCCAGAGAGAATATGGAGGTCTCCAAGCTGGACAATATTCGTTGGATGGCAGAGGATGCGCTTAAATTCGTGAAACGTGAAGCAAGACGCGGTAACTTTTACCAAGGAATACTATTAGATCCACCCGCTTATGGTCGCGGACCAGAAGGCGAGAAATGGGTATTGGAAGAACAAATTGACGATATGTTGCGATCTGTGAAAGAGATACTAGACCCTAAAGAACATATTCTTTTAACGAATGTCTACTCATTAGGTTTCTCAACACTTGTAGTAGAAAACTTAATGAAGGGAATCTTCAATGTGCCAGATGAGGCAGAATCAGGAGAAATCTATTTGAATGATGAATACGATAAAAAACTCCCTTTAGGAGTCTTTTATCGCTATCTGTTCCAATCTTAGTTTTTCGGATAAATAACTCCTTTAGCAGCTAAAAGGGTATTTTTCATCAAAGAAACGATGGTCATTGGACCTACGCCTTTAGGAACAGGGGTGATATAGGAGCACTTAGGCGCTACATCATCAAAATCTACATCACCTTTCAGGGCAAATCCAGATTTTTTAGTCGCATCTTCCACACGCGTTAAACCAACGTCTATAACTACGGCACCCGGTTTAATGTGCGAAGCCTTAATGAACTCAGGTATACCCAAGGCTGCAATAACTATATCCCCTTGAGAACAAATCTCTTCTAAATTCAAGGTTCTAGAATGTGTTAATGTAACGGTACAATTGCCCACAGGATGATTACGTTGCATCAAAATAGACATGGGTAAGCCTACAATTTGGGAACGCCCCACAACTACACAATGCTTCCCAGTTGTTTCGATTTTATAATAAGCTAATAAATCAAGCACGCCTTGAGGCGTCGCAGAAATATAGGCTGGTAAACCTTTTGCCATACGACCAATATTGATCGGGTGGAAGCCGTCTACATCCTTAGAGGGATGTATAGTCTCCATCACTTTATCCGGATTAATGTGTGCAGGAAGAGGTAGTTGAACAATTAAACCATCCATATCTGGATTGTCATTCACCTTTTGAACTTCCGCTAGCAAATCGGATTCTGAAATCGTTGGATCGAAACGTAAAAGGGTAGAAGCAAAGCCTAATTCCTCACAGGACTTCACTTTATTGGCTACATAGGTCTCGGATGCACCGTTATTTCCTACGAGGATGGCTACTAAATGAGGAGCTTTTTGGCCCGCTGCAACCATTTGTTTAACTTCTTCACCGATGGCGATTTTCATCGTTTCGGCTACCATTTTTCCATCGATAATCTGACTCATAAATTTATTTTTTACGTGCTTTCTTAGGTGCAGGAGCGGCATCGCCTAAGGCTAAACACTCCTCTAATGTTAAATCTGCTGGTTCTGTTCCTTTCGGGATCTTCACATTTCGTTTTCCAATTTGGATATACGGACCATACATACCATTGACAACTTTCACCATCTCATTTTCTGCGAATTCCTTGATGAATTTATTCGCTTCAACCTTTCGTTTTGCCTCGATTAATTCAATCGCACGCGCTTGATCTATCGTCGCTAAATTATCCGTTTTAGCTAAAGAATAATACTTCCCATTATGCTTTACATAAGGGCCAAAACGGCCTTTACCAGTCTCAATCAAAGAATCTTCAAAGTATCCGAGACCTCCAGCCTCTGCATCTTTCAAGGCTTGCGCAATCACCGCAATCGCTTGATCGACTTCAATGGAGAATGGATCATGTGTATCCGGTAAACTAGTAAACTTGCCATCATATTTAATATAAGGGCCTAATTTTCCGGCACCAATAATCACTGGCATATCATTGTGAATACCTACTTCACGTGGTAACTTAGGGCGTTCTAGTAATAACAAAGCTTCCTCAAAAGTCAATGTGCTAACCGACTGCGTCTTCGTCAAATTCGCAAATACTGGTTTCTCTTCTTCAGAAGATTCCCCTAACTGCACAAATGGACCAAATTTACCTAAACGCACTGACACTAAACGCCCTGACTTAGGATCAACACCTAATTCACGGCCACCCCCTACAGAACTGCGGTTGATCGATTTCGAATCTTCAATGGTCTGGTGGAAAGACTTGTAGAAGTTTTTCATTAACACGGTCCACTCTAATTTACCTTTGGCGATGTTATCAAATTCATCCTCCATTTCCGCGGTAAACGTATAATCGACGACATTTTCAAAGTTTTCAACCAAGAAATCCGTCACCATTGTACCAATGTGTGTTGGAAATAACTTCGCTTTTTCCGTACCAACTGTTTCTGTCGCTTTCGTGCCCGAAATTTCGTTGTTTGCAAGTACCCAGGTTTGGAATTCACGTTCTCTACCCGGACGATCTTCCTTCACCACATAAGCACGTTTAATAATGGTAGAAATAGTAGGAGCATAGGTCGACGGACGTCCAATACCTTTCTCCTCCAAAGCCTTCACTAAACTAGCTTCTGTATAACGTGGTGCAGCACGCGTAAAACGCTCTTGCGCCTTCATTTCATCTAACGACAATACTTGACCCACGTTCAAAGGAGGTAGCATATCTTTGTTCTCATCCTCGTCTTCGTCATCTTTCCCCTCCAAATAAGCCTTTAAAAATCCTTCAAAAGCAATCACTTCTCCTTGAGCCGATAATAACTCTGGAGTAGTCGAAATATCGATTAAAGCGGTCGTACGCTCAATTAAGGCATCTGCCATTTGAGATGCAATCGCGCGTTTCCAAATTAACTCATATAAACGCTTCTCACGCGCATCACCAGTAATGCTATGGTTCGCAAAATCCGTAGGTCGAATGGCTTCGTGAGCCTCTTGCGCACTTTCAGACTTTGTTTTGAATTGTCGGCTATAATGGTATTTAGCGCCATAGGCTGACTCAATTTCCGCTTTCGCCTTATCTCTAGCTTCTTGAGATAACATCGTAGAATCGGTACGCATGTACGTGATGCGACCAGATTCATAAAGTTTTTGAGCGACGGACATCGTCGTAGCTACGGCAAAACCTAATTTACGCGATGCTTCTTGTTGTAGCGTGGACGTCGTAAATGGGGGTGCGGGTGATTTTTTAGCAGGTTTTGTTTCCAAACTCTTAATGCTGAACGCAGCGCCTACACATTTTTTCAAGAAGTCTAATGCGTCATTTTCTTTGGCAAAAGACTTAGACAACTCAGCTTTCAAAACTTTTTTTCCGGGCAAATCAAAATGAGCAACTACTTTAAATGTAGCAACAGCCTCATGATTTTCGATTTCACGCTCGCGCTCTACAATTAAACGAACCGCAACGGATTGCACCCGGCCAGCTGATAAACCTTTCTGAACTTTCGACCAAAGTACTGGGGATAATTCAAATCCAATCAAACGATCCATAATACGACGTGCCTGTTGCGCATTAACTAAATCCATATCAATGGTTCTAGGCTGCGTGATGGCTTGTAAGATGGCTGTTTTAGTTATCTCACGGAAGACAATACGTTTTGCGTTATCCTTTAATCCTAATGCTTCCTTTAAATGCCAAGAAATGGCTTCTCCTTCTCGGTCGTCGTCCGTTGCTAACCAAACTTCCTCAGATGATTTCGCTAAACTTTTTAATTCTGAAATGACTTTTGTCTTATCCGCTGAAACCACATAGGTAGGAGCGAAGTCATTCTCCACATCGATGGCTTTATCTCCCTTTAAAGGTAAATCGCGAACGTGACCAAAAGAAGACTTCACCACGAAATCCTTTCCCAAATATCCTTCTATGGTCTTCGCTTTCGCAGGAGACTCAACTATGACTAAATTTTTTGCCATTATGCTGGTTAAAAAATGAAAATCTTAAAATGACCCCAAATATAAGCGCTCTAAATTTAACAAAGAGGCAAAATTCGCTGAAAAGCAAAAAAAATTATTCAGGGATATTTCCGATTCGAATTCTTGAATTGATATTTATTCGAAATCCAATGTAACTAAATTGCCCATTAATGAAGTTAGCGATTGCTTCAAGACGGAGTACCTTAAAAACGCCATCTAGTCCATACCCTAATTCATTATAAAACAAATTTTGATTCGGTACATAATTAACATTAGCAATCAAAACTTCCTTTACATACAGTTTTTTCATCCCTAAAAGAGGTTTTAACCAAAGATTAGAAAACTGAAAAAAGCTAAGCGCTTCTACATAAGTTCCTGCAGTGGAATTAGTGTAATGATTTACATTTAAACGTTGATTAGAACCATTCGTAAAATTCTGATAATATCCCATCAAACGATGAGAGGCTAACATTTCTCCAGCCTGAATTAGATTAAATGTTCCATTATAATGTTTAAAATCAATAAAATAGGTGGGTTTATTCCCGATAAAAGTACCTGCATTAATTAAAAGACCCATTTTAATCCACGGATTAACTTCAATATTATGCAAATAAGAGAACTCCACTTGATTAAAATCCGTGGTAGATCCGTACACATCTTTCCAACCAGCTCGATATTTGGCCAAAATAAGGGGAGAGGAGCCCCAATCAGTAATTCGCGTATTAGCCCGATAGCTTTGTGTCAAAAAAGGTCGAAAACCTACTTGGAATTGAGTAATAAAGGATTTATGCGTTTCAAAACCTGCTTTATCATATTCTCCGTTAATCGGATTATTGGACTGATATTCTCGATTTAAAAAATTAATCCAATAATAATCCGACGTATTATCCATCTGAGAACGCTCAGAATACTCAATGAATGATTTCAGAAAGAATCTAGCAGAAAAGCGTTTGGTTAAGTTCAAAGAGGTAAATTTCGACCTATAGATCTTCATCTGGTTATTTTTGAGAAGCAAAGTCGAAAGTGAATTCATCTCTGGTGAAATGGTATTCTCCGGATTATATTGGGCTACATAATCTCCATTGGTTAACGTTAAATCAAAGGAATCAGCGCGATAACGCAATCGTCCAAATCCAGAGTTACGATTTATACCAAAGGCTCTGCGCCCTAATACCTCTGCCTCTAACATACGGTATCTTGCCCAACGTTTTCTGAATACAACAGATGTATTAACAACAAAACCTTCTACCGTATTAAAATTAGAATCGAAAACAGGAGATTTATAATAGATTTCAAACGGATAAAAATCGCGCTTGAATTTGCCAAAAAAGAATGACCTACTTAAAATCAACTGAGAAGGTTTAAAAGGCGCGACAATAAAACTATCAACTCTAACTTCCTTAGTCTTACTACCAGGTTCATCAACGAAAAACGAAGGATCTAACTTCGTACCATTACCCGCTGGTTTGTAATAAACAGAATCAATCATGACTAAATTAGAGGTAGGTCGCTGTTTCCATTTTTGTAATAAAGATTCATGCAAATTTGTCAAAAATTGATTGGCAAATGTTTCATCAAAAGCTACTGGAAATAGATTTAAAGTCTCTTTAGGATTTTTAGGCTCTTGAAATAAGGTAGACACAAATTGCCATTCCTCGGGTTTACTTATAGCCTCTTGTTCGATAACATATTCACCATCATTCCCTAATAAACCAGCCAATAACCTTATTCTACTCTTTTTGGGTATCCACTTTCCTTGAAAATATTGATGTTGCAAATCAAATGAGTAATCGATTGCATCCGCAAATACCGTACCCTCAAAACGCACAATCCATCCTGATTCATCTAGCGTTAGAGTCCCATTAAACAAACGATCGCGCCGTAACTTAGGTGCTACTTGAAATTGATAACAAGATTTACCATCCACAAGTGTATCACCTTTGTAATTAAAATGGTAGTAGAATTTTGCCTGATAATTAAGAGGTGAAACACAAGAAGTACCTACAAAATCTTGATAAAAGTCAGGCCAAAGAAACAAAGTTGGTTTTCCATATTTCTTATGAAAAATTTCCACAGACTCTATACCATGTATCATTTGATTCAAATGGCCCACTTGCACTTCATCAATTGTTTGATTGCCATACCATTGACCCATCTGAATACCCTCTTTAGCGGCTAATCGTTTCTTGGCAATCCCAATTACATTGTTAAATCTAGCCTTCTCTTGCACTTTTACCCGAACCTTAAAAGAGCCTATATCTTGACCATGTTCTTCTGCCATCTGAATGGCTTTATCTAGGATAGTGGAGGGGGATTGCGCTTGAATTTCATTAGGGAGAAAATGAAAAAGGGAACAAATCAAGAAGAATATTCTCCAATGCTTCAAGCGAAGTGCTATTAAAATGTATAAATAATCCTATTTTAAATAGGTTAAATTAAGCAATCAAACAAAGTTCTTAATAAAACGGTAACAAAGGAAATGTTATCATAAAATAGTGGCAAAATTGAAGCTAATCTATTAATTTTGTAAACATTTTTTACCAAACATTTTTACCACACTTTTACCATGGCCTTTGACATTGAAATGATTAAAGCTGTTTATGATCGCATGCCAGCTCGCATTGCTGCGGCTCGTGCGTTAACAGGTAAACCGCTTACGTTAACAGAAAAGATTCTTTACAGCCATTTATGGGAAGGAACAGCTTCAGCTGCTTATGCAAGAGGCGCTTCTTATGTAGATTTTGCACCAGACCGTGTGGCGATGCAAGATGCAACTGCGCAAATGGCCTTATTACAGTTCATGCAAGCAGGACGTCCACAAGTGGCTGTTCCCTCTACTGTGCACTGTGATCACTTAATCGAAGCAAAAGTAGCCTCTACTACAGACTTAAAAGTAGCAGTGGATAAAAATAAAGAAGTTTATGACTTCTTGTCGTCTGTTTCAGACAAATATGGTATCGGTTTCTGGAAACCAGGTGCAGGTATCATTCACCAAGTAGTTTTAGAGAATTATGCTTTCCCTGGCGGAATGATGATTGGTACTGACTCACACACGGTTAACGCAGGTGGTTTAGGTATGATTGCTATCGGTGTAGGTGGAGCTGATGCTTGCGACGTAATGGCAGGCCTAGCCTGGGAGTTAAAATTCCCTAAATTGATTGGTGTTAAATTGACAGGTAAATTAAATGGTTGGACATCTCCTAAGGATGTGATCTTGAAAGTAGCAGGTATCTTAACTGTAAAAGGTGGAACGGGTGCCGTTGTTGAATATTTTGGCGAAGGTGCTACTTCCATGTCTTGTACGGGTAAAGGTACTATTTGTAATATGGGTGCCGAAATCGGTGCAACCACCTCTACTTTTGGATATGATGATTCGATGGCTCGTTATTTAGAGTCAACAGATCGCGCTGACGTCGCTGCTTTAGCGAACGGAGTGAGAGAACACTTAACAGCGGATCCTGAGGTATATGCTAATCCAGAAAAATACTTCGATCAAGTTATTGAAATCGACTTAAATACATTAGAACCACACTTAAACGGTCCGTTTACCCCAGATTTAGCTACGCCTATCTCTAAAATGAAGGAAATGGCAGAGAAAAACGGCTGGCCTACGAAAGTGGAAGTTGGTCTAATTGGTTCTTGCACGAACTCGTCTTACGAAGATATCGCACGTGCAGCTTCCTTAGCGAAGCAAGTAGCAGCGAAAGGTTTAAAAACAAAAGCACAATTCACCATCACTCCTGGTTCAGAATTAGTACGTTATACCATCGAGCGTGATGGATTTATCTCAACATTTGATTCGATTGGTGCGACGGTATTCTCAAATGCTTGTGGACCTTGTATCGGTCAATGGGCTCGTCCAGGCGCTGAGAAAGGGGAGAAGAACACGATTGTTCACTCATTCAACCGAAACTTTGCGAAGCGTGCGGATGGTAACCCGAATACTTTTGCTTTCGTAGCTTCACCAGAAATGGTTACTGCCTTAGCCATAGCGGGTGATTTAACGTTCAATCCATTAACTGATTCCTTGACAAACGACAAAGGAGAGCAGGTAAAATTAGATGCACCGACCGGAGACGAATTACCTAAGTTAGGTTTCGATGTAGAGGATGCTGGCTACCAGGCTCCTGCAGCTGATGGTTCAGGTGTTCAAGTAAAGGTTTCACCTACATCTGATCGTTTACAATTATTAGATCCATTCGCAGCATGGGAAGGATCTGATTTGAAAGGCTTGAAGTTATTAATTAAGGCCAAAGGTAAATGTACAACGGATCATATCTCAATGGCAGGTCCTTGGTTAAAATACCGTGGTCACTTAGATAACATCTCTAATAATATGTTAATCGGAGCGGTGAACTTCTACAATGAGAAGACTGACAACGTGAAGAACGCATTAACTGGTGAATATGGTCCGGTTCCTGCTACACAACGTGCTTACAAAGCTGCAGGAGTAGGAACAATCGTAGTAGGAGATACAAACTACGGTGAAGGTTCTTCTCGTGAGCACGCAGCGATGGAGCCACGTCACTTAGGAGTTCGCGCGGTATTAGTGAAGTCATTTGCTCGAATCCACGAAACAAACTTGAAAAAGCAAGGTATGTTAGCCTTGACTTTTGCTAACGAAGCTGACTATGACAAAATCCAAGAAGATGATTCAATCAACATCGTTGGTTTGGGAAGCTTCGCTCCAGATAAATCATTAACGATTGAATTAGTTCATGCTGATGGTAGCACAGAAAGTTTTGCTGTCAACCATACCTACAATGAACAACAAATTGAATGGTTCAAAGCAGGTGGTGCCTTAAACATCATCCGTGCTTCCGTAAAATAATTTGAAATAGGGGCAAAATTGTTTAATTTTGCCCCTTGTTAAAAAATAAGCCCTAACAATCCCATGGCAGCGATTAACGCAGTTAAAATATTTTCTGGTTCTGCATCTAATTACTTAGCAAAGGATATTGCCAAGTATTATGGAAAAGATTTAGGCGCTGTAACTACCTTGAAGTTCTCAGACGGTGAAATGTCACCAAGTTTTGACGAATCCGTAAGAGGTTGCGATGTTTTTATTATTCAGTCTACTTTCCCTACAGCGGATAATTTAATGGAGTTATTATTAATGATCGATGCTGCTAGACGTGCATCTGCTCACTATGTAACGGCTGTTATTCCATACTTTGGGTATTCTCGTCAAGATCGTAAAGATCGTCCTCGAGTAGGTATTGGGGCTAAATTAATTGGTAATTTATTGACTGCAGCTGGAGCTGATCGCTTAATGACAATTGATCTTCATGCAGGCCAAATTCAAGGATTCATGGACTTCCCAGTAGACCACTTGGAAGGAAATGCCATCTTTGTACCTTATTTAAAGTCTTTAAATTTAGAGAACATCCTTTTCGCATCACCCGATGTGGGAGGTGTTGTTCGTACCCGCAACATGGCTAAATTCTTCAATGCGGAGATGGTTATTTGCGATAAGCACCGTAAACGTGCGAATGAAATTGCTTCGATGCAATTAATTGGTGACGTAAAAGGAGCAGATGTAATCTTAGTCGATGACTTAATTGACACCGGAGGTACTTTGTGCAAAGCCGCTCAATTAATCATGGACAAAGGTGCAAATTCAGTAAGGGCAGTTGTCACACACCCCGTTTTATCAGGTAAAGCGTATGAAAACATTTCTAATTCTGTTTTAACAGAATTATTAGTGACGGATACCATTCCTTCTAAACAAGCTTGTGACAAAATTAAGATTCTTTCGGTAGCTGAGCTTTTTGCCAAGGCCATCGGACGTATCCGTGATCACGAATCTATCAGTTCATTATTTATTAAATATTAATTCCAACCGTTTCTAGGGGATAGCCTTTGTGCGAAAGACTAGAAGCATTAACAAAAACAAAATGAAAAAATTAGAGATTGTAGGGTTTAAAAGAGCGAATCTCGGTACGAAGAGCGCAAATGATTTACGTAACGAAGCGATGGCACCATGTGTTTTATACGGTGGTTCTGAGCAAGTTCACTTTGCTGTTCCAATGATCCTTTTCCGTGAATTATTATATTCTGCGGATGTGTACGAAGTTGAATTAAACATTGAGGGTACGAAATACCGTGCGATCTTACAAGATGCACAGTTCCACCCAGTGAACGAGATGATCTACCATGTAGACTTCTTAGAAATCCAAAAAGGTAAGCCAATCAAGATTGCTGTACCTATTAAAGTAATTGGAAATTCTCCAGGTGTTATCAAAGGGGGTAAAATGGTGCAAAAACTACGTAAAGTAACTTTACGTGGTCAAGCAGAAAACATCCCTGATTTCGTAACAGTTGATATTTCTGGTTTAGACTTAGGTCAAACAGTGAAAGTTAATAAACTACAGGTAGAAGGATGTGAGATCTTAAATCCAATGTCTAACCCAGTAGCAACAATCGATATCCCAAGAGCATTAAGAGGTAAGTTAACAGCTTAATTTCTAAAAAGGATACCACAGATTGATAGATAAAAGAAAAGCCCCGCAATTTGCGGGGCTTTTTTTATGCCAATATAATTTGGCATTTATTTCTTCGCTACAATCGACTTAACGATTGGCGCTTTCTCTAACTTCTTCATTGAAGCGTGATCGTTATCACCTACGTGAATGTAAGGAGCAATCACAAGAGAAACGATTGACATCAATTTGATTAAGATGTTCATAGAAGGACCAGATGTATCTTTGAATGGATCACCTACCGTATCTCCCGTTACTGCAGCTTTGTGAGGCTCAGAACCTTTCTTATAGGTTTGACCATCAATCAATACACCTTTCTCGAATGATTTCTTCGCGTTATCCCAAGCTCCACCTGCATTAGATTGGAAAATACCCATCAATACACCTGAAACAGTTACACCCGCTAAAACACCACCTAGAACTTCTGGTCCCATAGTGAAACCAACAATAACTGGAACTGTCAAAGCGATAGCACCTGGAAGAATCATTTGACGGATAGAAGCCTCCGTAGAGATAGCTACACATTTCTCGTATTCTGGCTTCGCTTTGTACTCCATAATTCCTGGAATCTCACGGAACTGACGACGAACTTCATTCACCATTTCCATAGCCGCTTTACCTACCGCAGAGATGCACAAGGCAGAGAAGATAAATGGAATCATACCACCCACGAATAAACCTGCTAATACATCAGCTTTATAGATATCAATTTGGCTAATACCAGCAATACCCACGAAAGCAGCAAACAAGGCTAACGAAGTTAACGCTGCGGAAGCAATCGCAAAACCTTTACCAGTTGCAGCTGTTGTATTTCCTACTGCGTCCAAGTTGTCCGTACGATCACGAACTTCAGAAGGTAATTGAGCCATTTCTGCAATACCACCCGCGTTATCCGCGATAGGACCAAAAGCATCGATAGCTAATTGCATCGCTGTCGTAGCCATCATACCTGCAGCAGCGATTGACACACCATAAATTCCTGCAAAGTGATAAGAACCAATAATTCCAGCTGCCAAAACTAAAATTGGCAATACCGTAGATTCCATACCTACCGCTAAACCACCAATAATATTAGTAGCGTGACCAGTGCCTGATTTCTGAACAATTGAATCAACCGGACGCTTGCCCATAGCCGTATAATATTCAGTAATGATAGACATTAAAGCACCGACTACTAAACCTACGATAATCGAATAAAACACATCCATTGAAGTGAATGTCGTACCACGAAGGGTTAAGTATTCTGGTAAGATATTCTTCACTAAGAAGTAAGACGTTACGAACGTAATCGCAATCGAAGCATAGTTACCTACGTTTAATGCGTTTTGAACAGAGGCTGTTTCACTTGAAATACGCACAAAGAACGTAGAAACAAGAGAAGCTAATAAACCAACCCCTGCAATTAACATAGGCAATAAAACAGGGGAGAACCCACCGTAATTATCTGTTACAGAGATTTCCTGACCCAAAACCATGGTTGCTAAAATAGTGGCCACATAAGAACCAAATAAGTCAGCACCCATACCAGCCACGTCACCCACGTTATCTCCTACGTTATCAGCGATTGTAGCTGGGTTACGCACATCATCCTCTGGAATACCAGCTTCCACTTTACCTACTAAATCAGCACCTACGTCAGCTGCTTTAGTGTAAATACCACCACCTACACGCGCAAACAAAGCGATAGACTCAGCTCCTAAAGAGAAACCAGCTAATACCTCGATGGCAGTTCTCATCTCTACGGAAGTCAAAGCTTGGCCTTGTGCAAAGATTTGGTAGAAAGCAATAAATAAACCACCTAAACCCAAGATAGCTAAACCTGCTACGCCCATTCCCATCACGGATCCACCAGTGAAAGAAACGTTCAAAGCTTTAGCTAAAGAAGTTCTAGCAGCCTCTGCTGTACGAACGTTCGCTTTAGTAGCTACAATCATACCAATATAACCTGCGGTAGCAGAAAAAACTGCACCGATTAAAAAAGCAACGGCAATTAAAGGGGAGGAGTGAATCGGATTTTCTGGTGTTCCCTCTTGTGATCCTAACCAAGCTAAAAGAATAGCGGTAGGAATCGCGAAATAGGTTAAAATTTTCCATTCCGCTTTTAAGAAGGCAATAGCACCATCTGCTATGTAACCAGCCAATTCCTGCATTTTTTCATTACCGGCACCTTGTTTAGACACCCAGTTAAACTTCCATGCTGTATACAGCAATCCTACTAAACCAAAAGCAGGGACTAAGTAAACAATTTGATTCATAAAGGTTAATTTAGATTATATCAAAAAAATTTAGCACAATTTAGGCAAAAAGGTGCAAATAAACAATTAGAATGGCAATCGGACTAGAACTTTCCACTTTTCAGGTACCACATTCCCCATCGGATATACTAAATCAATACCTAATATTTTACCTATGCCCGTTAAACCATAAGTAAGCTCTTGGTAATTAATGACTTGTGTATTAACTCGTGTATGTAAATAGGAATAGCCTACTTTTTCCTTGAGTCCATACATCGATAAGATTGAATTTTGAGTCAGTATAAACTTCCGAGGTTCCCAGGATATAAATGCTTTGAAATGACCACCCGGATTTGATAGTTGATAATAAGGGAGAGCTAAAAAACTATTATCCCCGGAGCTGATATTGATTTCATTTCCCTTAAAATGCTGATAATCTAGTAGTAAAGTGGGTTTATTAATAAAATGAGCTGCAGAAACACGGTAATTAACTGACCCCCAATTTGCCAATGTTATCGTTTGAAATATCTGCAAGGATACTTTATTGTAAGGATTATCTTCAAAAGCCTGCTCATAAGCACCTAAAATGGTAGGACCTACCTCATTAGATAGACGTCTAGCGCCATTAAATCGTCTCCATGATGCAAAGGGCTGATAGCGTAATACAAAGGAGCCATAAAGCTGGGAACTACTATTAAAAGGTAAACCATTTGACTCGAAGCGCCTTTCTTTGTAAAAGAATCCATTCTCCTCGTGATTATCTAAAGAAGATCGTGTGCGGTACTCTAGGGTGGAATTCAAATTCAATTTTGAACTTAATTGAACGGCATATAATACTTTAATGAAATCCTTTTGGTACATTTTCACATAATTTCGAGACAAGAAAAGAGCATATAATAAGTTGATGTTCGCTGAAATAGGTTCTGTTGAATTAATTTGTTGTGTAATAGACCCACCCGCAATTTGTAATCTTCTGCGGTTTTCATCCCAATTGCGCTCTGCATACACTGAACCATTCCAAGCTTTACGAGAAAAGGCATGTTGAACACTTAGCCCAGTGCCCCAATAATCTGCTAAGTTATACGTGAATCGGTAGTCAACGGAACGACCAAGATGATAACCATCGACAGCATTATAGCCCGATTGAAACCCACTAAGCGTTAATCTTGCACCTAATCCTTTCTGACCATAGGTATATGTTCTGGCATTAAATATATCCACGTAACGGAATCGAGGTAAAGAGTTGACAGAATCTTTTAAACGCTTTTTCTCATCTAATACATACAAGCTATCCGCTTCTTTATACCCTTTTACTTCTGCTTCAGTTAAGGGAACTTGTCTTTCTGATTCCCAAAACTCCTCCTTTTTTTTACCTGCCGTAGAATCAACCGTGAAGGAATAATCTGATTTAAACTCCTCTTTCGTCTCTTTCTTATCTTCTTTATCGACCTCTTTTAACAGCTTCTTCAGCTTTTTTCGAGTTACTTCTTTACCTAAAGCTAATTTAGGAGAAGCGACTTTCTCTTTATTAATCTCTTTAGCCCAATCTTTGTGTAATCGCTCTTCAATAATCGTTGGTTTTACAACGAAGGCGGGATTTACTTTGATAGAATATTCCTTCACCTGGGTTATGTATCGAAAAGTAGCACCAAAGCCCATTGCTTCAAAGTTTACATTCACATCATAATTAATGGGCATCCAAACACCTTGGAATAAGGCATTCTGTTGCTGAAAGGTATAATAGCCCTGTGAATTTCGGAACGCTAAACTAAAGGAATAAATACTCCAGGTGTCTTCCACGATAGATAAGGTTCCCTCAAACAAATCATCAGAGGCGGTTTTAGGCTTAACCTGTATTTTAGAAACGGTTTGACCATTTAATTGAAAACTACCTATATAGGCAAACTTATAAAAAGAGAAAGCGGAGGGTGAAAGCGGGCTAATCAATTCTCCCCACACTTTAGGTTGATAAAAATTCGTTTGGGTGATCCGCAAATTAGGTGCTCCGGAATTACGCAAAACAGATGGAAGGTTATTTCGATTTAAAAGAACTTTTTCTTCAATTTTATTAGGTCGGGTATACGTTATTTGATTGATTCCTTCTAAAACATAGGTAGAACCCACTTTAATGCCAGCCTCTTTCTCCATCTTTTTTCCCACCAGCGCATTCATAATTTTAGAGATAGATGTAATTTTTCCGGCGCCTTTTACATACCCTTTAGCAGAATAGCGGTCAATCTCTTTTAAATGAAAAGGTGCCATCGAAATCATGCGACGCATCATACCAATCGCAGGATCTTCCTTCAAACCTCCCACATTCACATCTTGTAAAGTAACTGCCTCTTCAGATAAGACAACATCTAAAGATTGATCACCTGAAATAGAAATTTTATGCGTCTTAGGTGTATGACCTAAAAATCGAAATACCACTTCGTGATCTCCTTTAGGCAAGGAAATAGCATATTTTCCCTCCTCATTCGCTAAAGTTCCCTTATTTAAATCGGTCACCCATAAAGACGAAAATGGCATCAATTCGCCCTTGTTAGAACGTATGGTGCCACTTAAAGTTTGGGCATGAAGGCCGATGCACGTACATAAAAGGAGTAAAAGTGGTTTCATAAAACAAAAGTACATGAAAGACATTAATTCAACTGAATATTTTGATGAACGGCCTACGATTAACAAGAATTAACGTAATTTTGAGCTCAATGGGATTCACGCACAGACAACTCTTTCAAAAATTTATGGCACCCACCTCGGATGCGCCATTGGCTTTGGAAATAACCAAAGCAGAAGGAGTCTACTTATATGATGCTGAGGGCAAATCCTACATGGATTTAATCTCCGGAATCGCCGTATCTAATGTGGGTCATTGCAATCCTGCCGTAGTAAAAGCCATTAAAAACCAGGTAGATAACTACATGCACTTGATGGTCTACGGAGAATACATTCAAAGCCCACAAGTAAAACTGGCAGAAGCTCTCGTTAAATCCACGGGAACCAACTTAAATCAAGTCTACTTCACTAATTCAGGGACAGAGGCAGTAGAAGGAGCCATGAAGTTAGCAAAAAGATACACGGGAAGAACAGAATTCATTTCTTGCTTTAATGCCTACCATGGCGCCAGCCAAGGGGCTTTATCGATAGCAGGGGATGAGAACTTTAAAAATGCCTTTCGCCCCTTATTACCTGATATTCGCCATATTCACCACGGATGTATTGGGAATCTGACTAAAATAACGAAGCGAACAGCCGCAGTAGTTATCGAAATTGTAGCAGGGGAAGCGGGCGTTAAAACAGCCTCTAAAGGCTATTTTCAAGCTTTAAGAAAGCGATGCGACGAAACTGGGGCTTTATTGATCGTTGATGAAATCCAATCAGGTTTTGGCAGGACCGGGACTTTCTGGGCATTTCAAGCGATGGAAATTGTGCCTGATATCCTGTTAACCGCGAAAGGAATGGGGGGCGGAATGCCCATCGGGGCTTTTCTTGCAAATGAAGCGTTAATGAGAACATTGAGTTTTGATCCGGTTTTAGGCCATATCACGACTTTTGGAGGACATCCAGTCTCTTGTGCTGCCTCATTAGCAACCCTGAATTATATATTGGATGACAATTTAATGGATCAAATTCCAGCAAAAAGCGCGCTTTTCCACAGCCTCTTAGTTCACCCCATTATCAAGGAAGTACGAGGCATTGGATTTATGCTAGCGGTAGAAATGAAAGACTTTAAAACCGTGAAAGCCGTAATTGATGAATGTATATTGACTGGCTTAATTACCGACTGGTTCTTATTTTGCGATAATTCACTACGCATTGCACCGCCTTTGACCATCACAGAAGAAGAAATAAAAATAGCCTGCAACATCTTGTTACAGGCTATGAATAAAGTCTATTCTCCTAAAAATTAAGCGTGCTTCAATAAAGTCTCCGCTAAAACGGACTTAGGGATATTTCCACCCACTAAACGCTCAACCATTTCACCTTTCTTAAATACCATTAAAGTTGGAATTGAACGAATACCTAAAGAAGCAGGTACCGCTGAATTTTGGTCTACATTCATTTTTGCTACAATCGCTTGACCTTCTACATCTCCTGCTAACTCCTCTACGATTGGTCCGATCATCTTACAAGGGCCACACCACTCTGCCCAAAAATCTACTAAAACTGGTGTATCAGTGCTGATTAATTCTTGAAAATTAGCATCTGTTGCCTCTACGTATTTTCCCATTGTTTGATATATTTTATAAAATTCAAAATTAAAACAAAACCGGCAGAACAATTAGTTCCCCGATAAATAAATTTAAGAAATTAATTTAAAAGCCACATTTTCAAGCTCTCGTAACTCAGAAATCAGACTTTTCGTAATGGAAACCTGCATTTTTCGTGACAAAAAGTCCATTCCAATTTTCTCTTGTTCATCAAAAACTTCAATAGTCAATTTCTTATCACCTTTATTTCGCTCTAAAGTTTCCTCTAACAAATCTAATTGAGGTGCATTTAGTCTATTTAAATCTAAACGTAATTTGATCTCTTTTGTTCGATCTGATAAAATTTCAGACAATAATTCAATGGATTGAATCTTAAAGACCATTTGGTCCATATGACGATTCTTTAATTGGTAAGAACCGTTGATAAACAATAGTCGATCTAAGGCTATAAACCGCTCAAACTGAATATAATCCTTAGAGAATAAAGCAAATTCATAATTTCCTGCATAATCTTCAATGGTGAAGATCATGAATTGATTACCATTCGCGGATGTTCTGACATTGACTTTAGTTACAATCCCAGCAAATGATTGTGCTTGGCCCGGCCTTAATTCTAATTGACCCGTATTGGAATTGCAAAAATTCGAAATCTCTGTTTTATAATCATCTAAAGGGTGACCTGAAATATAAACCCCCACCACTTCTTTCTCATTCTTCAACTGTTCCATGACAGACCAAGGCGCTGATGTAGGAATACGAGGCTGAGCGATGTCATTGCCCGTTCCAGCACCTAATTCACCAAAAAGCGAGGCCGTAGCTTGCGCCTTCAATTCTGCCATTTTTGAAGCATAACGAACTATTTTCTCAATAAAATTCGTATTGTCCTGTGGATCTAGCGCAAAATAATGTGAACGCTGAACCTCAGGGAAGCAGTCGAAGGCACCCGCAAAAGCCAGCGACTCTAAACTCTTCTTGTTGACCTGTCGGATATTTATGCGCGAAACAAAATCAAAAATATCTTTGTATTCACCATTTTTCATGCGCTCTTCCACTATGGCATCGACCGCTGCTTCACCTACGCCTTTGATTGCCGCTAGACCGAAACGGATTTGGCCTTTCTTATTCACCGCAAAAGACCGAGAAGATTCATTTACATCTGGAACTAATAAACTAAGTCCCATCCGCTTACACTCATCCATAAAGAAAGTGATCTTCTCAATGTTACCCAAGGAGTTCGAAAGAACCGCTGCCATAAACTCAGGAGGGTAGTTCGCTTTTAAGTAACCCGTCTGGTAAGCCACTAAACCATAGCAAGTTGAGTGCGATTTGTTAAAGGCATACTGAGCAAAAGCCTCCCAGTCTGTCCAAATTTTGTCCAGCCTATCTTCCGGGTGATTATTCGTCGCTCCACCTTCCATGAACTTGCTCTTCATCTTATCGATGGTCGCTTTGTCCTTTTTACCCATCGCCTTACGAAGTACATCGGCGTCACCCTTCGTGAAATTCGCGAGTTTCTGAGAAAGAAGCATTACCTGTTCTTGATAGACCGTAATACCATAGGTATCACTTAAATACTCCTCCATTTCTGGCAAATCGTATTCAATCTTCTCTCGACCGTGTTTACGCGCGATGTAATTAGGAATATATACCATCGGACCTGGGCGGAACAAGGCATTCATCGCAATTAAATCCGAGAACTGATCGGGTTTCAGATCACGCAAGTGTTTCTGCATCCCTGGCGATTCAAACTGAAATGTTCCGTTTGTTTCTGCTCTTTGGTATAATTCGTAAGTCGTCTTATCATCTAAAGGCAGATCATCTAAAATGATATCCTCGTTGTGATTCTGCTTAATTAATCGAACTGCTTCCTTTAAAATAGAGAGGGTTTTTAAGCCCAAAAAGTCCATCTTAATAACCCCCGCATTTTCAATGACAGATCCATCGTACTGGGTAATCAATAAACTAACATCTTTCGAAGTCGCAACTGGTAAAATATCTGTCAAATCAGAAGGAGCAATGATAATACCTGCTGCGTGAATACCGGTACCGCGAACAGAACCCTCTAATACGAGCGCATTCTCAATAACCGTGGCTGGTAAACCGCCTGCCTCCTTAATCCGACGCAATTCCTTTACTTGTTCTAATTCGTCAGAATTCAAACCTTCTTTATCGGCTAAGCTCTTATCACCCGTCAAGGCCGCATTAAAAATACGATCTAACGTAATCTTCGGTTTCTCCGGAACGAGTTTAGCTAGCGCATTGGATTCTTGTAAGGGGAGGTCTAACACCCTAGAAACGTCCTTAATCGACATTTTTGCAGCCATGGTACCATAGGTAGCGATATGCGCCACTTGGTTCTTACCATATTTGTCTACGACATAGTCGATAACTTTTTGGCGACCCTCATCGTCAAAGTCCGTATCAATATCGGGCAAGGACTTACGATCCGGGTTTAAGAAACGCTCAAAAAGGAGATTGTACTTAATTGGATCGATATTCGTAATTCCTAGGCAATAGGCAACTACTGAACCCGCGGCAGAACCACGACCTGGCCCCACATAAACACCTAAATCACGTCCAGCTTGTATAAAATCAGCCACAATCAAGAAATAACCTGCAAAACCCATAGTTCTAATCGTGTGCAACTCGAATCGCAAACGCTCTTCCACCACCTGATCAATATCGATATAGCGCTTTTTAGCGCCTTCCATCGTGATATGTTCCAGGTAATCGTCCTGACTTAGGAAAGTGGACGGTATCTGAAAATTAGGCAAAAGCACATCCTTCTCTAGCTTCAGCGTCTCCACCTTTCCCACGATCTCATTGGTATTATCGATAGCTTCAGGAACGTGAGACCACAATTTAGTCATCTCCTCGGTCGTCTTGAAATAGAATTGATCATTATAGAAAGCAAAACGCTTTCCTTTCATGTCAAAATCCCCTTCAATATCCTTATAGGTAGGAGTGGCCTGCTTTTCGCCGGTATTGATACAAAGTAGAATATCGTGGGCGTTGGCGTCTTTTTGGTCCAAATAATGGCTATCATTCGACGCAATCACCTTCACATTGTACTTCTTCGCAAAGCGCAATAAAACCTCATTCACTGTCTGTTGCTCCGGAATGAAGTGATTCTGTACCTCGATATAATAATCCTCGCCAAACAAATCTAACCACCACTTAAACTCCTTCTCAGCCGCTTCCTCGCCATCTCGTAAAATAGCCTGAGGAACAGAGGCGCCTAAACAGCAAGTCGTCGCGATTAAGCCCTTGTGGTATTTTAATACGAGTTCTTTGTCAATTCGAGGGTATTTGGAATACATACCCTCCATAAATCCTAGCGAACACAGTTTCACTAAATTCTGATATCCCTCCGGATTCTTCGCTAGAAATAATTGATGATAACGCTTATCCTTTAAATCTTTCGTAAATACCTGCTTGTGACGGTCATTAACCAAATAAAACTCGCAACCTACAATTGGTTTCACCCCTTGCTTACCCGCTTCTGCCACAAATTGAAACACCCCAAACATATTCCCGTGGTCCGTAATAGCCACCGCAGGCATATTATCCTCCTTCGCCTTTTTGAACATTGACGAAATCTTAGACGCACCATCTAGGAGGGAGAATTGGGAATGATTGTGCAAATGCGAAAACTGCATAGAGGGTTATTCTTTTATAAAAGGTTCTTTTTCAAAAAATACAGCATTCAAGAAATCCAAGAAAGGCTTTAATACCTTCGCATCCGCTATCAACTGTTTCGTAAAATCAGGAGCGCTGACTTGTTCGTCCGTATATTTCTTCCAAAAAAACAATTGTTTCTTCTTTAATAATTCAGCATCCGGATGATCGGAATCAAATCCCTTGGGTATTCTTACTAGACTTTCACCTACTTCTTCCCCAAAAACCGACAAAAATGTAGGATGCTTGATGATTTTACGTAGACCAGCTGCATTATAATCCACTTCCTGACGAAAGGCCGCTAATTGCTCAGGTGTGGGTGAATACATGCCACCGCCTAAAAAAGAGGCCCCATTCGGCTCAATGTGTACGTAATAGTCCATCAAACCTGACTTACGACCCCCTTCTGAGAAACTCGCCGAAAACCAGGTCTTATAAGGTTCCTTGTTTTTAGAGAAGCGGACATCTCGGTATATTCGGTAGGAGCAATGTTTCAATAACACGCCATCCATATTCTCAAAATCAGCAAATTCCGAAATTAATTCAGTCGTCCAGGCATCAAAACCTTTTTTCTCTTTCTCATAAACCGCCTTATTTTCCGCAAACCATTCCCGTGTGTTATTGACACGGAGATCACGCAAAAAGGCCAAAAGGCTAGGAGAGAGGGACATCGAAAAAGGAGTGAAATTGCAAAAACGAATTTAGCAAATTTAGCTCGAATGCCCAAGCGCAAATCCTTTGGAGTTATGGTCTATTTTATTGATTTTTGCATAAATTATTAAATCAAGCTATGCGTATATTAACGGGCATTCAGGCTTCAGGAAAGCCCCATTTAGGAAATATTTTAGGGGCGATCATGCCAGCGGTCGAGCTTTCAAAGCAGGCAGGCAACGAATCCTTTTTATTTATTGCGGACTTACATACCATTACTTCTTTAAAGGACGGGGATAGCATTCGAGCGAATACCTTATCTATAGCGGCTGCTTGGTTGGCTTTTGGCTTTGATACCGAGAAGAATTTCTTCTATCGTCAATCCAAATTAGCTGCCTACCACACCGAATTAATGTGGTACCTAAATTGCTTCACACCCTTCCCAATGCTGGCAAATGCGCACAGTTTCAAGGATAAATCGGATAAATTATCCGATGTGAATGCCGGCCTTTTTACCTATCCCGTTTTACAAGCAGCGGATATCGTTTTGTATGATGCGCATCTTATTCCGGTGGGTAAGGACCAAAGACAGCACATCGAAATGACCCGCGACATCGCGAATTCCGTGAATAAGCGTTATAACAAAGACATTTTTGTATTACCGGAAGCACGAATTAACGAAGACGTCATGACCATTCCAGGTCTAGACGGAGCTAAAATGAGTAAGTCCTTGAACAACTATATTGATATCTTCTTGCCTGAGAAGGATTTATTGAAGCAGATCAAAAAAATTGTGACCGATACGACTCCTTTAGAAGAGCCCAAAAATCCAGACAACGATATTACTTTCAAATTATATTCATTAATGGCCTCTCCAGCTCAGGTGGCAGAAATGCGCGCTAATTATGAAGCTGGTGGCTATGGTTATGGACATGCAAAGCAAGCCCTTCACGAATTAATGTTAGGCTATTTCAAAGAGGCGAGAGAGAAATTTGATTATTTCATCGCGCATCCAGAAATCATCGAAGAGAAATTAGCGATAGGAGAACAAAAAGTACAACCCATCGCCGAAGCAACTATTGCCCGTATTCGAGCAGAATTCAAATTCTAACCTATGTTTCCAGCTTGGGATTCCGATCTTTTTAGGTTCATTAACGAGGCTCATCAGCCTTGGCTTGATGGCCCAATGGAGATCATTTCAGGCAAACTAACCTGGATTCCGCTCTACGGGTTATTGATCTACTCATTATTCAGACGCTATCAGTCAGCCAGCTGGAAAGCTATCATCTATTTACTTTCCACGGTGGTTTTCGCGGATCAGTTCAGTTCGAGTCTTTTAAAGCCCTTGTTTAAACGACTAAGACCTTGCCACGTAGAAGAATTCCAATCGTGGATTCATTTGCCAGCAGGATGTGGGGGGATGTATGGATTTTGCAGTTCCCATGCGGCGAATGCCTTTGCCATTGCGGTGGGCTATTATTTATTGACTAAGAATAAATTCGCTGGCCTAGCCCTTGTGCTATGGGCATCGCTTATTTCTTACAGCAGAATATACCTGGGAGCTCATTACCCTTTAGATGTAATCGTAGGAGCTCTAGTAGGATCAGTAGGAGCGTGGGGGCTATTTATTATCTATGAAAGATTAATCAAAAAATCATAAGTATCGATTCCGTCCGCGAAGTCATCGAGGGCTGGATGTTGACTTTGGCCAAAACCAATCTCCAAACCTACCTTACATTGAATCTTCTCCTCGCGTTCGGAAATCCAAGTCTGCAAAGACGCCTCATCACTGTAACGGTGAACATATAAAACACCCACAGGAGAAACCAAATCATCATTTTCTGTCACAAGCAGATTCCCTAAATCAAAATGCGAAATCTGGTTCAGTAAGAACAAAGTGCGGTGGTATTGAAAATTATTCGAATACTTCGAATGATCTAACACCCAAGTTTCCTTCGTCAATTCGTCAAATAATGAGGTCAAATCATACGTTATAGGCACCGCTAGCGTAGAAACGTTTCGGCAACCTAAACCATAATACGTAAAGATGTCCTGCGCTAATCCCTTGAAATCGACTACCGTTTCATTTCCCTTTAACACCGCTAAAGAACTTCTATTCTTACGTATAATGTGTGGAATAGTTGAAAAGTAATGCGCAAAATAACCACCTGAGAAATCGCTACCCGTCGCAATGACGGCATCCATACCTTGCAAACGATCAATAATGTACACTGGAATTGCTGCATCAAATGACTGCATCGCTAACACATACAGTTGCATCAACGCTTTATCCTGAGAACTCAACTTCAAATGGGCTTCATTTCCAGAAGCCAAAACCATCAATACATCATGCAATCCGACAGCTGGCAAATTTCCAGCTAATACAATCCCCACCTTTCTTGATGTAGCAACTTGGCCTGGATGATTTTCATAAAATGCTTCCCAAGCTTGAACAGAAAAAAACTGTTCCTCGATGGCCTGCATTGCATGACGAACCAAGGTTTCTGAAAACCAAGGATTCTCATTTAAGGACTTATCTATAAATAATTCTATTTTTTCTCGATTCGATTCATCAGAGAAGAATTGCTTAAGATAGGAGATAAGTTGCAAAAAAGAAGCCTTTGGCATATAAATAAGGATTTTACCTCGCAAAGGTCGAAAATTTTTCTGTTAGTCCATATAAATTATATACTATTCAAATTTATGTTCGTAAATTGCGGCTTCAAACAAAAACATTGGTATGGCAATTATCATAACAGACGAATGTATTAACTGTGGGGCCTGTGAACCAGAATGCCCGAACACAGCGATTTATGAAGGCGGTGTAGAATGGACATGGGCAGGAGGAACAGCCTTAACTGAAATTGAATTAGAAGATGGTTCTACCATGGATGCTAAAGCACCTGTTGAACCCGTTTCTGAAGAATTTTATTATATCGTTCCTGATAAATGTACGGAATGTACCGGTTTCCACGAGGAGCCACAATGTGCTGCAGTTTGCCCAGTAGATTGCTGCGTACCAGATCCAGATCACGAAGAGGATAAAGAGACTTTGTTAGCTAAGAAGGCGTGGTTGCATGCGGAATAAAAAAGCTTCGCTTTTTTATTATATAATAGAGTAGAGAGTATAGAGAAGAGATATCTTATCCCATATATAAGGAGTTCATCGAAAGGTGGACTCTTTTTTTTGTGATTTACATTTCATCTCTACTCTATACTCTCTACTCTCTTTTCTAAAAATAAGTCAATCGACTCCCCACCAGCGACACTCGACTACTTTTATATTTTTTCAAGATTAAAATTATCAAGTTTAATTTTAGCCTCATATTTTTGACATTTTTGCAAAATAATAAATTTTAGGTTTAATTTTTAACCATTTTTTATGTATTTTTTGTAAAAAGATAAAAAATAGGTTAATATTTTGTTGAAATTATTTGGAAAGTACAATTTAAGGCTCCATCTTTGATTCGTAATCAAGCATTATTTACTCTTTAAATATTATCCTCATGAAAAAAACGATCCTAACAGCCCTATTTGCCGCAACTGCATTTTGTGGATTTTCCCAAGAAAAAGAAGCGGAAGCTCCTAAGTTTTCTTTCTCAGGTTACATTGATTCATACTATATGTTGAATTTTAATAACCCGTCTAGCAGAAGCAACTTAGGCGCCTCTGGATATGAAAGAGCTTTCGACCAAAAATCAAATCAATTTTCATTAGGACTAGTCCAGACGAAATTTGGATATGCAACGAAATCAGCAGACGTTGTTGTTGATTTAACTTTTGGACCTAACGCTGATCTAGGTCAATACGGAAACGTAATCGGACCCTTGGGTGCTGGCAAAGGAAGTACAGCTCTAGCGATCAAGCAAGCTTACTTTAACTGGAAAGCCAGTGATAAATTAACACTGACGGTGGGTCAGTTTGGAACTCATATCGGATATGAAGTAATCGATGCTCCAGTTAACTACAACTATTCACTTTCTAATCTTTTCAATAATGGACCGTTCTATCACATTGGTGCTAAAGCGAATTATGCATTCACTGACAAATTTTCTGCCATGGTTGGATTGGTCAACAATGTGGATAATTTAAATGATAATAATTCCTCTAAGGGATTCATCTACCAAGTATTCACCTCACCGGCTGCTGGCTGGAACGTGTATTTTAATGGTATCAGTTCGAATGAATCAGCTCCATTATCTTCTGGAAAAGACGATTCAGGTAGTTACAACTTGTTAGACTTAACTACATCTTATCAAATTACGCCTAAATACTTACTTGGCTTAAACGCAGCTTATGGTTCACAAACAGGTGATTTCCAAGGTGGTGGTAATGTAGGTGACAGTAAAACATGGGGTGGTGTTGCTCTTTACTCAAACTATGCTTTCACTGATAAATTCAGTTTAGGTGGCCGTTACGAAGTTTTTGACAATACATCAGGTGCTCGTTCCCTGCGCGCAGCTGATGGTTCTGGCACGGATGTTAGCTCTTTCACTTTAACAGCGACATTCACAGCTGCAGAAGGTCATTTATTAATCAAACCTGAAATACGTACAGACTCGTATAAATCAGCTCAATTCATTGATGGCGATGACAAAGATCAAAAATCACAAACTACTTTAGGAATGCATTTCATCTATAAGTTTTAATTATATCCACCTTAAACATTCAAAAACATGACGACACAAAAACCAACTTGGATCCCGTTATTAGTTTTATTAGCGGTAGCAGTTCTAGCACTGTTTACAACATCAGTTCCCGGCACTATGCCTACAGAAGGCCTTGACACAGGTGATACAGCCTGGATGATTGTGGCCTCAGGCTTAGTCTTATTAATGACGCCTGGATTAGCGTATTTCTATGGTGGAATGGTAAATCACAAAAACGTAATCTCTACGATGTTACAATCGTTTATCGCCATGGGAGTTATTTCCGTGATTTGGATTGTATTCGGTTTCTCTTTAGCCTTTGGTGATTCATTAGGCGGCTGGATTGGAGATCCTAGAACCTTCTTCATGTTCAATGGCGTTTTTGATCATAAATTATCTTTAGGTTCAGCTGATCAATTAAAGTTTACTATTCCTTTCGCTTTATTTGCTTTTTTCCAAATGAAGTTCGCCGTTATCACTCCAGCATTAATCTCTGGTGCGCTAGCTGAACGTATTAACTTCCGTGCTTTTGTCCTATTTATGGTACTTTTCTGTGTGGTAGTTTATGCTCCTTTAGCTCACTGGACATGGCACCCAGATGGATTCTTATTTAACTTAGGGGTTTTGGATTTTGCAGGTGGAACCGTTGTTCACATGTCAGCTGGTTGGGCTGCATTAGCAGGTGCTTTGTACTTACGTCGTCGCAAGTCTCACGTAGAGTCTAATATCTTGCCTCCAGCAAACATTCCTTATGTTTTGTTAGGAACTGGTTTATTGTGGTTTGGATGGTTTGGTTTCAATGCAGGTTCTGCCGTAGGTGCAAATGGTTTAGCGGTAACTGCTTTCGCAACAACCCACGTAGCTGCAGCAGCTGCAGGTTTATCTTGGATCTTATTTGATGTAACTCGTGGCAAGAAAGTTTCTGCCTTAGGTTTCTGTATTGGTGCAGTAGTAGGTTTAGTGGCTATTACTCCAGCATCTGGCTTTGTTACAGTGCCAGTAGCGATCTTCATCGGTGTGGTCGCTGCCATTGTTTCTAACATTGCTGCCCACTGGAGAGCATCTTCAAACTTAGATGATACTTTAGACGTATTCCCTTGCCATGGTTTAGGTGGAATGGTCGGTATGTTAATGACGGGTATCTTCGCGACTTCTGCCGTTAATGCGGCGGTTGCTGAGCAAGGTTTATTCTATGGAGAAACTTCGTTATTCTTTAAGCACTTATTAGCCTTAGCCATCGTTTCGGCCTTTGCTTTTGGCTTATCTTATATCCTTTTGATCATTACGGACAAAATCATTCCGTTACGTGTAAATGAGGAAGAAGAAAGATTAGGATTGGATATCTCGCAACACGACGAGTCGTTAGCGGAATAATTCAACAACAGCAAAGCCGCAAGTAATGGTTCTTGTGGTTTTGTTTCAATCAAAAAGTCGGAGGCTACTAGCTTTCGACTTTTTTGTTTAGCGCCGATATTTAAAAACAAAAGTAAAAGCATAAAGCACAAAGAATAAAGCATAGAGATGGAATCGGCTTCGCCGATAAACTCTTCAGAAACGATAAAAGCGGCATCGCCGCTTTTATCCAACTTTATTCTTTGTGCTTTATGCTTTGTACTCTAATACCACCCCCAACATTTCACCCGTCTCATTCAAGTTCTTGTAGCGAACTTGCTGAATGGTATTAATCTGCAAAGGATCAAATGGAACCACCACCCGAACATAATTCTCAGAGAAACCCTCCATCGTACCAGGTGTTGCCGATTCTTCAAATAATACTTGACCCTTTGATCCAGCTTGTGATTCATAAAAGGCACGGCGTTTTTTGTCCGACAAAATATGCAACATCTTGGAACGCTCCGCTTTCTGCATTCCATCTACTTTCGGCTTTATATCTACCGCATAAGTATTAGGTCGTTCTGAATAAGGGAAAACGTGTAGGTAGGATATGTCAAGTGAGTTTAAAAACTCGTAGGTCTCTAAAAATAATTCAGGCGTTTCGCCTGGATGGCCTACGATGACGTCGACACCGATACAAGCATTTGGCATTACTTCCTTAATTGAAGTGACACGATCCACATATAATTCGCGCTGGTAACGACGTTTCATCAATCGTAAAACAGCATTAGAACCAGATTGTAATGGAATATGAAAATGCGGAACGAACTTAGTAGAAGCGCCTAAAAATGTGATCATCTCCGAAGTCAATAAATTAGGTTCTATGGATGAAATACGAAAACGCTGAATAGAAGATTTTTCTTCGATGGCCTGCACGAGTTGAAAAAACGTTTCTACACGTTTACCATTTTGAATCCCAAAATCCCCAATATTTACTCCGGTAAGGACAATTTCCTTCACGCCTTTGGCAGAAATCTCTTCAATCAAATCCAAAACTTTCGCAATTGTGTCAGAGCGAGACTGACCCCTAGCTAAAGGAATCGTACAATAGGAGCAAGGGTAATCACAGCCGTCTTGCACCTTTAAAAAGGTACGAGTCCGATCATTTACGGAATAAGATGCGTGGTAATCTAAATCGTAACGAATCTCTGAAGCAATTAACTTAGGTAAATCAGCTGAAACACGATTTAAATAGGGGGGAAGCAGTTCCGGTAATTGGAACTTTTCATTTGCACCTAATACTAAATCCACTCCGGGAATAGCCGAAATTTCAGCTGGTTTCAACTGAGCATAACAACCAATGATGACAACCGTAGAGGAAGGATTCACTTTCTTCGCCTCCCGAACCACTTTCTTGCACTTCTTATCTGCCTGTTCGGTGACGCTGCAGGTATTTATCACGAATAAATCCGGATTATCTTGAAATTCCGCGCGCGCAAATCCCATCGGCTCAAGAGACCGAGCGATCGAACTAGATTCTGCAAAATTGAGCTTGCATCCTAACGTGTAAAAAGCGACTTTCTTCATACCTGAAATCAGGTTGCAAAGGTAAAACAAAAATGGCGGGAAAACCCGCCATCTTGTCTATAAAAGTATATAAATGCTTAATAAATGTATTATAATTTAGCTGTTTTAACCGTCTTGATAATACGAGCAGCCACTTTATATGGATCTGCCGCTGAGTTTGGACGACGGTCTTCTAACCAACCTTTCCATCCTTTTTCAACTACGGCGATAGGAATACGGATAGATGCCCCACGATCTGATACTCCATAAGAGAAATCATGAATTGAAGCTGTTTCGTGCTTGCCTGTTAAACGCATGTGATTATCTGCGCCATACACCTCGATGTGTTCTTTCACAAACGGAGCGAATGATTGACAAATAACATCATATGCCCCTTTATTTCCTGCTGTACGTAATACGGTATTGGAGAAGTTAGCGTGCATTCCCGAACCGTTCCAATCTAATTCTCCTAGAGGCTTACAGTGCCAATTGATCGCAACACCGTACTTCTCACCTAAACGCTCTAAAATATATCTTCCTAACCAGATTTCATCACCTGCCTGTTTTGCACCTTTAGCAAACATTTGGAATTCCCACTGACCTGCAGCTACCTCCGCATTGATACCTTCGATATTTAAACCTGCATCAATACACAAATCCAAATGCTCTTCAATAATCTCACGACCATAGGCGTTTTTTGCACCTACTGAACAATAATATGGTCCTTGAGGCTCAGGATATCCATTTGCTGGAAAACCTAAAGGCTTATTTGTTTCTGGATCCCAAAGGAAATACTCTTGCTCAAAACCGAACCAGAAATCGTTATCATCGTCATCAATTGTCGCACGACCGTTTGACTCATGAGGAGTTCCATCTGCGTTCAATACTTCACACATAACTAAATAACCATCACGGCGAGCTGGATCAGGACAAACATACACTGGCTTTAATAAACAGTCAGATGAACCACCTTCAGCTTGTTGAGTAGAGGAGCCATCGAAAGACCACATATCTAGATCTTCTAATTTCCCGCTGAAATTGTTCTCAATTTTAGTTTTGGAACGTAAACTTTGCGTTGGCTTGTAGCCATCTAACCAAATGTACTCTAATTTTGATTTAGCCATGATATTTGAACTTGATTTTGAAACAAAAATACTTTTTTAGGAATTCGTATAGCAAAAATATACCCCTTTTTAAAAAAAACAATAATTTTTACCAAAAAAAGCTGTAAAAACAATCCGCAATTTTGTAAAAACTCAAAAAATCCAAATTAAAAATGGAAAAATCAATCCCAATTTTCATTTTTTTACCATTTTTATTACCGCCACAATTCGCTATTTTTACCTAACGAATAAATATTTCATATGGCAATCACTAGATTTAAGGCACTTGAGTTAGCTCAATCCCGTACAGGAACTCCAGTTAAACTCCCTACAGAAAAAGTTTCCGATTATTATGGAAGCATGACTTTCAATGATGAAGTAATGCGATCCCTATTATCTCCTGAAGCTTACTTAAAAATTAATACCGCTATTCAAACGGGGTCCAAAATAGATCGCGATGCGGCTGATGAAGTAGCAGCAGCCATGAAATCATGGGCTATTTCAAAAGGGGCTACCCACTACACGCACTGGTTTCAACCTTTGACAGGTACAACAGCTGAGAAACATGACTCTTTCTTTGACATTGATTTAAGCAATGGAAAAGCCGTAGAAAAATTCAAAGGATCTGCTTTAGTACAACAGGAACCAGATGCCTCTTCTTTCCCTAACGGTGGAATTCGTTCTACATTTGAAGCACGTGGCTATACTGGTTGGGATCCATCATCTCCCGCATTTATTATGGAAAATGCAGCAGGAACGGCTACTTTATGTATCCCATCTGTCTTCGTTTCCTACACAGGAGAAGCACTGGATTATAAGACTCCTTTACTAAAATCAATTGAATTAGTGGATAAAGCCGCTACTGCTGTGATTAAAGAATTCTTTAATCGCGACGTCAGCAAAGTCATTCCTACTTTAGGAGCTGAGCAAGAGTATTTCGTAGTAGACGAAGCATTATTCAATGCTCGCCCAGATTTAGTGATGGCGGGACGTACGGTTTTCGGTCACGCTCCAGCGAAAGGTCAACAACTAGAAGATCACTATTTTGGATCTATTCCAAACCGTGTGAATGCCTTCATGGTGGACTTCGAAATCGAAGCACTTAAATTAGGTATGCCGGTTAGAACTCGTCACAATGAGGTAGCTCCTGCACAATTTGAAGTAGCACCTACATTTGAAGAGGCTAACTTGGCTTGTGATCACAATGCCTTGTTGATGGATTTGATGTCCAAGGTAGCTTCTAAGCACAAATTGAAAGTACTATTCCACGAAAAGCCATTTGCAGGCATCAATGGATCAGGAAAGCACAATAACTGGGCATTAGCGACAGATACTGGCATCAATTTATTAGCGCCTTCGTCTAAACCAAAAGAGAATCTTCGCTTCTTAACCTTCTTTGTTAATACGGTCAAAGCGGTGCATGATAGAGCGGACTTGTTGCGTGCCTCAATTGCTTCAGCAGGAAACGAACACCGTTTAGGGGCTAATGAGGCTCCGCCAGCGATTGTATCCGCTTTCTTGGGAAGTACGATGAGCCAGGTTTTGGACGACATGGAAAACATGGATGGCCTAGACGAGATTCAATTAGAAAAAGGCGATAATGTATACCTTAAATTAGGGATCAATAAGATACCATCCTTAATCTTAGATAATACAGATCGAAATAGAACATCACCTTTTGCCTTCACAGGTAACAAATTTGAGTTCCGCGCAGTAGGTTCATCTGCTAATTCAGCAGCTCCTATGACTATTTTGAACACCATTGTAGCTGACCAGTTAATCAAATTCCGTAAGGAAGTAGAGGTGGTGCTAGAAAAAGGGGTAAAGAAGGAATTGGCAATCATGGAAGTGTTAAAACGTTATGTAAAGGAATCAAAGAATATTCGTTTTGAAGGAAATGGATATTCTGATGAGTGGGTAGAAGAAGCTGCTCGCCGTGGTTTGTCGAACTTAAAGACTACACCAGAAGCATTAGCCGTTTATGCGCGCCCGGAATCAATCGAATTATTCACTAAGCATGGTATTTATTCAAAAGAAGAGATGCACGCTCGTCACGAGATTGAATTAGAAAACTACGTAAAGAAGATTCAAATCGAATCTCGTGTCATAGGCGATATGGCTATTAACCACATTGTTTCGACTTCATTGAAGTACCAGACGCAATTAGTGGAGAATGTGAAGGGCCAAAAAGAAATAGGCATCGACCCACAATACTATGCACCTACTGTTGAAATGATTAAGAAAATCTCTGAATACACGTCTTCCATCGTGCGATTGCAAAACGAAATGACGGAGGCTAGAAAAGAAGCGAATAACATTGAAGATTTAGAAGAAAGAGCCGTGTTGTACAGCACTAAAGTGAAAAACTACTTTGAAGAGATTCGTTACAGCGTGGATAAATTAGAATTAATTATTGACGATGATGAGTGGCCGTTACCTAAGTACCGTGAATTATTGTTAATCAAATAAACAAATATGTCTACATCCACCAATCCAGGTTTCGATCCTGCAGAAATTGCCTCTTTAAAAAAGCAATGTGAAGCTGAGAATCGGTCTTTCGTCTATATTTTAGACGAAGATTTACCCTCGGGTAATGAAAGAGAAATGGTCCACATTCAATTTGTGGGTCAATATGAGAAACAAGAGGTCATTTATGATGCGATAGTTTGCACTTTACAATTGCATTATTCAAGCTTGTTATACGAGGCAGCTGAACGTGAAATCATTCAGCAATATCCACTTTATGTTCCTCTAGAGAATCGCGACGAGAACTACGAACCTAATGAAGAATTAGATGAAGAAGTAGAAATGTTGATTTTAGAGGTAATCGAAGATCTAGAAGAAAACGAGGAGATCAAGGTCGCCGAGTATATAGAAATCGATCCTGAATTTGATTTTGGTGTGAGCATTGAAGCGGCTTTGTATGTTCCTGCATTAGATGATGAAATGTTATCAAAATTTGTGGCGGATTTTAATGGCAACACACTTAGTTTAGATCCATCGCTGTATACCTTCAACTCAGATGATGAGGACGAGGATGAGGAAGAATAATAAATGAGTATAGCCGTATTTTACGCTCCTAATGCAAAGGATTCCTCTTATTTATCTGAAGAGGAATCCTTTCATGCTATACGGGTATTGCGATTAAAAGTAGGGGTGCTTATCCATCTGTTAGACGGTAAAGGTTCTAAGTTTTCCACTAAAATTTCTGCCATAGAAGGCAAAAAAGTCGCATTCGGAAATTTAGACTTGATCGAATCAGAACCTAAGCCCTCTTATACCATTCATTTATATGTGGCGCCCACGAAACAAATGGAGCGCATGGAATGGATGGTGGAGAAATGTGGGGAGTTTGGGATACATGGAATTCATTTCTTTGCCTCCAAAAACTCAGAACGAAAGGAGATTAAACTTCAGCGTTTAGAGAAAACAGCTATTTCGGCTTTAAAGCAATCGAAAAATCTTTATTTACCTAAAATCACCGGTTTGCATACTTTTAAGGACGTGGTTGCCAAAGAAGGAGAGGAGAAGCTGTTTGCTTTCATTTCGAATCCACCCGTAGGTGTTTTATCAAAAACCGCCACGAAAAAAGCAAATTACCATGTACTTGTAGGTCCTGAAGGGGACTTCACAGAACAGGAATCAGCTGAATTGAAAAAAAATAAATGGAAACCTTTTAGCCTTGGAAAATCTATTTTACGTACGGAAACAGCAGGAATTGCCGTTTGTCATGGCCTACATATCTTAAATATTGACTAAAATCAGTTATTTTGCGCAGAAGCAGGTTAATTTAGAAACTTTTGCTTCGTACTTTTGTTAAAACAATTATACTACTTCTTCTATTATGCAATTAGTTCTTCCGGCTTTCTTCATACATTGGTATGTTTCTTTGTTTAGCCAAACCTTTTTCCTTCACCGCTACTCAGCTCATAAAATGTTTTTGATGAGTAAGTTTTGGGAAAAATTCTTCTACTTCTTAACGTATTTATCGCAAGGTTCTTCGTTTTTAAGCCCGAGAGCCTATGCCATATTACACCGAATGCACCATGCATTCTCGGATACGAAGAAGGATCCACATTCACCGATGTTCTCTAGTAACGTTTTCACTATGATGTGGAAAACGAAAGATATCTACAATGCGGTGCTTAATAGAAAGCAAAAAATCGAGGAGAGATTTGAGCATCAATATCCTGTGTCTAAAACCATCGAAAAGATTGGAGATTCTTGGATCTCTCGTATCGGTTGGGGAGTAGCTTATGTCTCTTTGTACGTGGTGGGATATATGTATTTTGATATGCACTGGGCATTTTTCTTCTTATTACCCGTTCACTTTTTGATGGGACCTGTACACGGTGCGATTGTAAACTGGTCTGGTCATAAATATGGCTACCAAAACTACGATAACCACGACCATTCGAAGAACTCTTTAATTTTTGACGTTTTAATGATGGGCGAGTTGTTCCAAAACAATCACCACAAACTACCTAATCGCGTTAATTTCGCTACAAAATGGTTTGAGTTTGATCCAACCTATCCAGTAATCAAATTACTAACCTGGTTTAAAATTATTCGTCCGAATGTGAAACCGGATGACGCTAAGTTTTAAACTAAATGAAAAGAGCCTCGAATGAGGCTCTTTTTTTATATCTGTGTATCCTTATTAAATTTCTCTAAATAATCTGAAACTCGTTTCACAAATCCTCCACCTAAGGAACCATCTACCACACGATGGTCATAAGTGTGTGAAATAAACATCTTTTGACGAATCGCAATTACATCCTCGCCCTTGTCATTTGAAATAACTGCTGGCTTCTTTTCGATGACTCCAAAAGCCAAAATACCCACCTGAGGCTGAACGATAATAGGGGTTCCCATTAAATTGCCAAAGCTTCCAATATTTGAGATAGTAAATGTTCCTCCTTCTAAATCAGCAGGTTTTAACTTATTGGCTCTAGCTCTCGCAGATAAATCATTCACCTTCTGGGTTAATTCTGCTAACGACATTTTATCTACCTCATGAATAACGGGTACAATTAAATTGCCATTAGGCAATGCGACCGCCATTCCAATGTTAATTTGCGCGTGCTGAACGATGTAATTGCCCTCTACAGAAATAAGCATGCCTGGAAAGTCTTTTAATGCATCTGCAGTTGCCTTAAATAAAAGAGGAGTAAAGGTCAAAGCTTCTTTGTATTTATCTTGAAAAGCTTGTTTTACATTCGCTCGCCAATTAACCAAATTGGTAACATCGGCTTCTAAAAAAGAGGTGACGTGTGGAGCAATGCGCTTAGAATCTAACATGCGCTCAGAAATCATCTTTCGCATGCGATCCATTTCAATCACTTCATCCCCAGGTAAACGCATTCCAGCCCCTTGACTCAAAGTTCCAGACGAAATCATTCGCTTCGAATTTCGAACGGCAATGTAATTCAAGACATCTTTTTTCGTTATGCGACCATCAAGTCCAGAACCAGGAAGCTGATTTAATTCTCTTTGGGATACGTTTTCAGATTGACAAATCTGCTTAATCAGAGGAGATATCCAGGGATTCGTTGATTTCTCCGTGCTTAATTCAGTAGGCGCGAGGCTAAGATCGATTAAGCTACTGATGGATTCATCTAACGAATAATCCTCTGAAGTAGATGATGAATCAGTTGAAACGGCATCAATCACACAAATAGCACTTCCAATCGTAGCCACTGAACCCACTGGAACTAAAATCTTTTGCAAATAACCTGCCACAGGCGAAGGAACTTCGGTATCAATTTTATCCGTAGCCACTTCTAAAATAAATTCATCCGCCTCTACATAATCGCCTGGCTGTTTTAACCAATTTAAAACAGTTGCCTCCATGATACTTTCTCCCATTTTGGGCATAATCACCTCTGTAATGGCCATAAGACTAGGTTAAATCGTTTAATAAATATTTACGCAGCAAATTTACACAAGCTAGCGAGCTTAAGTAAATATTTTGCATTCGTGTTCCACCTAATGTTAATTTTCGAGTAATGACACCTTTCTCATGCGCTAAGGCTATCCAAACAGTTCCTACAGGTTTTTCTTCTGTTCCGCCATCCGGCCCAGCAATTCCTGAAGTGGCTAAAGCATAGGTTGATCCCAAACGTTTTTGAACACCCACTGCCATCGCTTGAATACACGCTTCTGATACAGCACCATCTGAAACTAAAATCTCTGATGAAACACCCAATTGATCTATTTTGACCTGATTAGCATAGGAGAGAATACCTCCAATGAAATAAGCAGAACTACCTGGATTTTGAGTGAATTGATGTGCCAAATGGCCACCAGTGCAACTCTCTGCCACAGATAAAGTGGCCTTTTGATCGATTAATAAACGACCAACAACCTCCGCTAATTCGTCTTTTTCATAACCGAAAATAAAGGATCTAATTAACGGATTGACTTTGGTTAACTCAGCTTCCACCTCCGACTTCAAAAGCGTCAAATCTTCACCCACCGCTGTTAAACGCAATTTTACTATCCCCATAGAAGGTAAATAAGCTAATTTAATATGTTCAGGTAATTGTAACTCCCAGGATTCAATCAACTCAGAAAGATAGGATTCACCGATTCCCACCGTTTTAACAACCTTGTGAAAAATAACCGGTGTGTTAAAGTGTTTCACTAAGCGAGGTAATACCTCCTGCTCCATGATATTTTTCATCTCATAAGGAACCCCTGGCATCGAAACCCAAATAACTCCTTTCTCATTGAACCACATCCCTGGTGCTGTACCCTGCACATTACGGATAAATTCAGCCTTGGTAGGAAGCAACGCCTGATCCCGATTGATATCAGATAATTCACGACCACGTTTTGCAAAGAATTCGGTTACATCTTGTAAAGCAACCGGATTCATGGCTAATTCACAGTCAAAATATTCCGCTAGAATCTTTTTCGTCAAATCATCCTTGGTAGGACCTAAGCCACCTGTAATAAAAACGACATCAGCACGCTCAGCGGCTTCGTTTAAGATTTGTAAAATTTCTGATTTATGATCCCCTACAGAAGACTTCCGTACGGTTTTTATCCCTAATTTATCTAATTCAAGACTGATCCACTGTGTATTCGTATCCAGGATTTGCCCGTATAGAATCTCATCTCCAATGGTAATAATTTCAGCCTTAACCATCAATTTCCTTAATTTATACGAAAATACGATTAATTTTACAGCTATGAAACATTCTGAAATCAATTTTAAGATACAATTAGATGACCAAAACATCCCAGAACAAATCTCTTGGTCAGCTACGGATAATCCAAACGAAGGGATTGAGGAGACCAAAGCTATTTTAGTAGCTACTTGGGACCCTTACCACAAAGGGACGTTAACATTACCTCTTTGGACGAAAGATATGGAAGTATTGGATATGAAAAGATTCTTCATTGAAATAGTAGGTACTGTGGCGGACGCCTCTTTGCAAGCTACAGGCGATAACTTCTTTGCTCAAGAACTAGAAGCTACTTGCCGTACTTTGTCATCTCATTTGCAGAAAGAAATCGTAGCAGCAGAAAAAGGAACAAAATAAGCATGAAAAAAATACTCTTACTCCTGATATTACCCTTTATTGGACTTTCACAAGGCATAAAATTCAGTGCAGCTTCCTCTTTGCAAGAGGCACGTGCTGAAGCAATCAAGCAAAATAAATTGCTATTCATGGAGATTTATGCCCCTGATTGCCACGTTTGTATTTCATTCAAAGGAGTATTTACACAGCCATCCGTAGGAGCGGTGTACAATAAAAATTTCATCAATTACCAGCTAGATATTCGCAATCCCGCGAATCAATTAGCAATAAAACAGGCAGGGATCATTTTAAACGCGACGCCCACCTTTGTATTTTTCGAGCCAAAATCGATGAAAATTATTCAAGCGAGGATATTTGGTGAAAAAGATAATACCGTATCAATGGTGAATGGGATAGCATTAAAAGCTATCAATCCAGCGGAACAGGTTTCCCAATTCCCTAAACGTTTAGCTTCAGGTGAAAAGAATCCTGGAATGTTGATAAATTATGCTCAATATGCCCGTATTACTGGAGATACGTTAACCAATATCAAGGCGATGAACGCTTACATCGCATTATTAAAACCAGCTCAATACAGTTCTCAATTGAATTTTAATCTAATGCAAGTCGCATTAATGAGCCATGATAATCGCCTTTTTGAATATTTCATCCAAAATCTAAGCTATTATAATTCTATTTTTGACCCTTCTGTGGTTCGCATGGTATATGAAAATATTTTCTCCATTACCTTGTCCAGCTCACAGGCAGCAAAATTAGGTGAAGCGGGGTTAATGAAGATTAAGTCTCAAATGGCTAAAACGGGCTTAGATCGTGCCAGTATTAATCGCAGAACCTGGATGGTTGAATCTGATATGCTGTTCAAGCAAAGAAAGGCAAAGCAAGCGATGAAAGTAATTGATGAATTAATCAATTCAATGCCGGGTGCATTAGGACCGAAAGAGAATCAATTTCTTTGTGATTATGTCAAAGGAAAAACAAAAGATGCTATTGCTTTGAAAAAAGCAAAGTCATCTTGGTGTCTATATGGCACTAAATAACTAGCGCAGAAAAGCGCGGTAGATCATCACAATAAGGCAAACGAGAAACATCAAGATCGAAATCTTGTTGATCGTATGCATGGCGCGAATGTTAAAATTAGCGGGTGCACCTGGCTTTGGCTTTTGGAATACACGAATGAAATACGTGAAAACTTCACCCACTCTAAATTGTTCTCTTAATCTGCTCATAGTCTAATCGTTTAAAGAGGGCTCGCGCCAATCTCCATGTTCCTTAATTAATGTGATTAACTCGTCCACGGCAGAATCTGCAGGAACAGACTTTTTCACTACTTCTTGCCCTTTATAGAGCGCAATCTTATCTTTTCCGATACCTACATACCCATAATCAGCATCGGCCATCTCACCTGGACCATTAACAATACAGCCCATTATACCTATTTTGATTCCTTTTAGGTGATCTGTTTTTTGGCGAATCATTGCCGTCGTTTCCTGCAAATCAAACAAGGTACGTCCACAAGATGGACAAGAGATGTACTCCGTTTTCGAAATCCGCATTCTACTCGCTTGCAACGTCCCAAAATTCGTCGAATTACACAAAGCTTCTTTATTTTTTGAATGCTTTATACTCAGCATTAATCCGTCGCCTAAACCATCAATAAACAAGGCTCCGCCATCTGTAGGGGCAAACAATTGGAATTGATCGTCTGAAATGGAGCTATAGTTGAGTTGGATTATTACCGGATTACTTATTGCTTTCTCTATCAAATGAAAGAATGCACGTCGAATCGCAGGCATTTGATGTGCATTCGTAGAATGTAAAACAATCACGCAAGTAGAATCAAACCCGTCAGAACCCGCTAAAAGTTCAGCTGCATCCAACGATACAAAATTTAATACCGGATGTTTAGACGAAGCAATATGATACTCCTCATAACTAAATAACGGATAAACGAAATCTGAAGGAGTCCAAATGGAGGCATCTTGAATTTGGCGTAAACCATTAGGCAACATGAAATCCAAAGACTGCATACCCGTGTAGATAAAATCAGCCCCTAAATCATTCATTGCCCATTTATCTGGCTCCGGTAAATAAAAATGACCTATCGCTTTTAAATCAGCTATCGAAATGGAAGCTCGGTTAGAAAAATCTGCAATCACCCTAGGTACTTGATGTCCACCAATGGAGAAAATCTCCGATGTCTTTCTGCGAGAATGGGCAAAGGGATGAATAGGGGAGTCAAAAGCAACCGAATGACCCGCAAAAGCCGAAATAGGGTCTTGAGAAGAAGCTCTCACATCATAACGACGCACTAAATCTTGAGCCACTGGTATTTCAAACTCCGGATCTTCCGTTAAAGAAACGCGAATCGTATCTCCTAAACCATCTTCTAAAAGAGTACCTATCCCTACTGCGGATTTAATACGACCATCCTCACCTTCACCAGCTTCCGTCACACCTAGGTGCATTGGATAATCTTTAAATCCACCGTCTTTTAATTTTTTACTTAATAATCGATACGCTTCTACCATCACTTGCGTGTTCGATGATTTCATCGAAAGAACAATATTGAAGTAGTTTTCATCCTCGCAAATGCGTAAGAATTCTAAAGCAGACTCCACCATTCCATTTGGAGTATCTCCATACCGACTTAAAATTCGATCTGATAAAGAACCATGGTTCGTACCGATACGCATCGCCGTTCCATATTCCTTGCAAATCTTCACCAAAGGCAAGAATTTATCCCGAATACGGTCTAATTCTGACGCGTAGGAAGCATCCGTATAATCTATCGTTTCAAAACGCTTCTTATCTGCATAATTCCCCGGATTGATACGCACCTTTTCGACGATTCTGGCAGCTAATTCAGCGGCATTGGGCGTAAAGTGAATATCAGCTACTAAGGGAGTTGTATAACCTCGCTCGCGTAATCCTTTACGAATATTCTCGAGATTTTGAGCCTCTTTAACCGATGGAGCTGTAATACGAACTAATTCACAACCCGCATCAATCATGCGAATTGCTTGTTCGATAGAGCCTAGGGTATCCATCGTGTCTACCGTCGTCATCGACTGAACCCGAATAGGAAAATCAGAGCCTAAGTGTAAATCACCTATTTGAACAGGAATAGTTAGCCTTCTCTCATATGCATAAAGAGAGGACGCATATTTATTTCCGTCTGCAATTAGAGGGTCCGTAAACAAGGAAGGTGTAGACATAGCTAAATTAAAACGCAAAAATAGGCAATTCTACTACCAAGAACTCTTTTTGTGACCAATTGTTGCATAATAATAGATAAATAAATAGCAAGGAATCAAAATCGCATAGGCTGACTGTGTATTACCGATTTGATCCGCAATCTTTCCATACAATAACGGCATCAATGCGCCTCCGGAAATCATCATGATAATTAAGGCAGATCCAATTTTAGTGAATTTACCTAATCCATTAATCGCTAAAGGCCACATAGCAGGCCACATCAATGCATTTGCAAGTCCTAACAAGGCCAAACATAGAACGGACATAAAACCTGAAAAACTTAAAGCGCCTATTGAAAATAACACCCCAAGAATAGCGGAGTAGTTCAAGGCTTTTTGTTGAGATAGGTATTTAGGAATAAAAAAGATCCCTACCACATAACCCGCTAACATTCCGTATAAAGTATAGGTAGTAAAGCTCTTCGCAACATCTTGACTGAATCCTTGGGATACACCATAATTAATGATTGTATCACCCGCAATCACTTCCACACCCACATAAACAAAGAAAGCGACCAAGCCTAACACTAAACTTGGATAAGCCCAAACACTTGATTTTGCATGACTGGCTTCCTCAACCGTTTCCTCCGCTTCCACTTCAGGTAGTGATGAAAACCATACCCACACGGCTAAAAGAATTAAAACCGCTGTCATGATACCATAAGGCATGATCACGATGTCTAATTTTGAAACACCCGCCACTGCACTGGAGAGGAACAAGCCTCCAAAAATAAATTGACTTAAAATACCAGCCACTTTATTGCAAATACCCATGACGGAAATTCGTTGTGCGGCAGATTCTGCTGGACCTAAAATAGTCACATAGGGGTTAGAAGCCGTTTGTAACAAAGCTAAACCGGTTCCAATGACGAATAATCCAAACAAGAACATCGGATAATTTTCCATTTGTGCCGCAGGGATAAATAAAAGTGTACCTACAGCCATAGCTAAAAGACCTAAAGACATACCTTTCTTGAAGCCCGTTCTTGCCAGAACCCAGGAAGAGGGGATGGCCATCACGAAATACGAAATAAAGAAGGCGAAAGCGACAAGGAGTGAATCAAAGTTATTTAATTGAAATGCATCCTTAAAAAAGGCGATTAAAACCGAATTCACCCAGGTCACAAAACCGAAGACAAAAAAAAGAATACCAATTATTAATAATGGTCCGTTTACGTTTTTAGATTGGTTCATAAGGTTTAATATTGATCGTTTAAAGCAAAAATAGGTTGATTCGTTTTCCATTTACCCCGCGTGAAATCAGGGATTTGAATAGGAGCGGAGCCTTTCTTAATGGATTCTTCTGAAAGCGGAGCAATCGCAGACCAAGCGGCTGCATCATATACATCAATTGGAGGAGCTACCTTTGCTTTAATTGCCTCAATAAATGACCTCAAAACAAAGTAATCAATACCACCATGTCCTGCATTCTCTGCATCAGCAGCGTGCGCTTTCCACAAAGGGTGATCGTATTTCTCTAAATAGGGTTTAGCCTCTTCCCATCGGTGTGCTTTAGAGGAAACACCTTCAATATAGATGGATCGATTATCTTCCATCCACAAACCCTTTGTGCCTTGAACACGGAATCCTAACGAGTAAGGGCGCGGAGAATTCGTATCATGCGTAATGAGAATTGTTTCACCATTCACACATTTGATCATTGTTTGGACGATATCACCGCATTTGAAATTCACTTTCGCGTTCGGATGATCTGCGCCTCCTTTTTCAACGATGTAATTATGTAGTCCCAAAGCAGGAGTAGCCATGGACGTTAAATAGGCGAATTGATTTCCTCTATTGATATTTAACATCTCCGCCACTGGTCCTAGACCATGTGTAGGATATAAATCACCATTGCGATCGACAGAATGCTGGGTACGCCATTTGGCCTCAGAAAAACCCTTCTCCCCAAATTCCACTCCACCTCCATAAGCTTGCTTTCCATCATTAAATTTCACCTCGCGTAAATCATGCTGGTAACCGCATTGAACATGATTAAGTGTGCCAAACATTCCTTGGCGAACCATATTCAAAGTCGCCAAGACATCGCGACGATAACAAACATTCTCTAAAATCATACAATGAGAACCCGTTTTCTCGTACATATTCACAAGATCCCACGATTCTTTCAAGGTAACGGTCGCGGAAACTTCTACACCGGCATACTTACCTTGCTTCATGACTTCTAAGGCCATGGGAACGTGCCATTCCCAAGGAGTGGCGATAACCACGCCATCGATATCGGTGCGTTTAGCTAGGTTTTCAAAATCTTTTTCCGTCTTTCCATAAACGGCGGGTGCAGGTCGACCCTTGCCCGAAACCATCTTCAAAGCAATATCAATCGCTTTAGGATCAATATCACAGATGGCTACCACTTCAACATCTGGACGATACATCGCCATTTCGAGGTGATTTTGACCTCTTAATCCCACACCAATAAAACCTAAACGTACTTTCGTTTGTTCTTTAGGTGTATGACTCAAGAAAGTGGGTAACAAAGCAGTGCCAGAGGTGTACACTAAGGAATCAGATATAAACTTCCTTCTTTTCATAGGTTAACAATAGGTTAATAAAGATGAAAATTAAGGAAAATACTTTAATTTTATAAGAATTTAGAAAAAATGACTGAAGCCCCGCGCGTTAGCGTATTCCGAAAAGAGCATTTCAACGCTGCTCACCGTTTGCACAATCCACTTTGGACAGCAGAGAAAAACAAAGAAATTTTCGGTTTATGCAACAATCCGAACTACCATGGACATAATTATGAATTAATTATTCAGGTTACCGGAACAATTGACCCTGAAACGGGTTATGTAATTGATACGAAATTTTTATCCGATTTAGCGCAAACAGAAGTTTGCAAAAAATTTGATCACAAGAATTTAAATCTTGACGTACCAGAATTCGCCAATTTAAATCCTTCCGCAGAAAATATCGTTATCGTTATTTACAACAAATTGAGGGCTAAACTCCCTTCTAAATTAGATTTAAAAATTAGATTGTATGAAACAGAAAGAAATTTCGTTGAATTCCCTGCTAATTGATACCGACCGTTTCTTGTTAACAGACGAGGAAATAGGAGATAATCATGTAGCCACCTCTATCGAAACACCGATGAGGGAGGATGCTTTTGATCTTTCTGATTCGGAAAAAATAGCCATTATTGAGTCTCACTTCCGTGAGATCATGTTAACATTAGGTTTAGACCTGACAGATGACTCTTTGCGAGGCACTCCTAAGCGTGTCGCTAAAATGTACATTGAAGAGATTTTCAGTGGACTGAACCCTGCCAATGAACCTAAAGTAGCCTTATTTGAAAACAAGTACGGTTATTACGAAATGTTGGTCGAAAAAAATATCTCGTTCTATTCGAATTGTGAGCACCATTTCGTTCCTATCGTAGGAAAGACGCACATTGCCTATATCTCATCTGGTCAAGTAATCGGCCTTTCGAAATTAAATCGAATTGTTCAGTATTATGCCAAAAGGCCTCAAGTTCAGGAGCGCCTAACGATACAAATCGCGAAACACCTACAAAGAGTCCTAAAGACAGATCATGTAGCCGTATTCATTGATGCAAAACATTTGTGTGTATCATCAAGAGGTGTAAAAGATGAGGCTACCTCCACCATTACTTCTTACTACGGAGGTAAATTTCAAGAGGACGCTACGAAAAGAGAATTCTTACAATCTATCCAAGGATAATCATGGGAAAATATGTTATTGTGGGGGCTAGCCAAGGTATTGGCGAGTCACTCGCATCCTCCTTGCTTTCAGCAGGACACGAAGTAGTCAATTTTTCAAGAAATCCATCTGCTTTAACGGGCGTAGAAAATTATACTTGGGATGCTTTAAATTCTGACGATTCATCATTTGCCTCTATTACAGGCCCTATCGACGGAATCGCGTATTGTCCAGGAAGCATTAACTTAAAGCCATTTCATCGATTGACTTCGGCTGATTTTGAAAAAGATTTCCAAATCAATATTCTTGGAGCTGTTCGTGTTATTCAGGCTTTATTACCTTCCTTGAAACAAGCACCTACTTCCTCTATTGTACTTTTTAGCACTGTTGCCGTTCAAACAGGGATGGGCTTCCATGCTTCTATTGCCAGTTCAAAAGGAGCAATCGAAGGATTGACCCGTTCTTTAGCGGCAGAATTAGCGGCTAATAAAATTCGAGTGAATGCTATTGCACCTTCTTTAACGAATACTCCTTTAGCTGGGGCTTTGTTAAACTCGCCAGAGAAAATCGAAGCAGGTGGAAAAAGACATCCACTAGGACGCGTGGGGCAATCAGAAGATGTGGCTAATCTAGCTTCCTTCTTGTTAAATCCAGCTAACTCTTGGATTACAGGTCAAATCATCGGGGTAGATGGCGGAATCGGTTCTTTAAGAACTAGCTAAGGTTTCGTTGAAATGTTTTTGGTTTAAGGCCAAATTCATCTGATTCCATTCAATATTCTTCGAAAAAGCCGACTTCCTAATCGCGCAATCCGCGATAGAACAATGACTACAACACTCATCAAGACAAGGATCCGCGTGGACGAATATCTCCACGTGGGTTGCTTGTAATTCACCTAGTATTTGTTCAAAAGAGTGAATTTCTTCGTGCGTTCTCTGTAAATCCCAATACCGAGGCAATGTCAAATGACAATCAATGTGCAAATCACCACCATATTGTTGTACACGAAGATTGTGTAAATCAATCCATTCTTCTTTTTTATTGGATACGACCCAGTCAGTCACTTTTTGGAACAAGGCAGGATTGGTTTCATCCATCAAGGCAGCTACTGACTCCCGAATCAAGTTAATTCCCTGCCAACACATAAATCCGGCAAATAAGAAGGAGGCGATTGAATCCACCCAATACCAATTCGTAAAGTATGTAAGTGCCAAAGCAGCAACCACTAAAATACCATTATAGGCATCTAATTTTAAATGTTTGCCATCTGCTATCAACGCAGGGGAGTGGGACGAGCGACCTTTTTGGACTAAGACATAACCAAGTAAGCCGTTAATTCCTGCTGATACGAAAGAAACAGCCATACCTACGTCTAAACTTTTCAGTTCTGGCGAGGCATATAAATGCTGAGACGCATGTAGAAAAATATAGGCAGCAGCTAACAAAATAAGCACTCCTTCGAGTCCAGAGGCAAAAAATTCAATTTTACCATGCCCATAAGGATGATTTAAATCCTTTGGCAGAGAGGCTAAATAAATCGAATAATAGGCAAAACAGGCAGCTACCACATTGATAATCGATTCTAATGCGTCCGTCAATAAAGTCGTCGAACCACTTGCATAATAAACGGAAAATTTCGCTACCATAATCAGTACCGAAACGACAAAAGAAAGAAGGACAAGCCGCTGTTTCATTAGGACAAAGATAGTATTTTTACCGGATGGAAAAGGAAATCAACCCCTGGAAAACGATAAACAAAGAGACGGTCTACGAGAATGCTTGGATTAAAGTAGAACATCACGAAGTTCTAAATCCCGCGGGTAATCCCGGAATTTACGGCAAAGTTCACTTTAAAAACACTGCTATTTCGATTGTACCGATCGATTCTGAAGGATTTACTTATCTAGTAGGACAATACCGCTATACCTTGAATTCCTATTCGTGGGAGGTACCTGAGGGAGGCTGTTCAATCGAATCAGGCGAATCCACATTAGAAGCAGCTAAACGTGAACTTTTAGAAGAAACTGGACTAAAAGCTTCCGAGTGGACAAAGTTAGGGGAGGTCTACCTGTCTAATTCTGTAAGTGATGAGAAGGCAATAATGTATATAGCTAAAAACCTCAGTCAACAACAAGCCTGCCCAGAAGAAACAGAACAATTAAAAATACGTCGGATACCTTTAAATGAAGCTATCGAGATGGCTAAAAACGGAGAGATAACAGATGCACTGAGTGTTTTGACCCTCTTAAAGATCCCAGCTCTGCATCTGCTTTAATTCATCATAATCCGTCAAATCATATTTAACTGGAACAATACTCACGAAATTTTCAGCTAACGCATCTAAATCGGTATTGTTATTCAAATCCTCATTGTACAAGTCACCATCCATCCAATAATAGGGTTTCCCATAAGGATCTTTACGCTCCTCAAATCGCTCTCTAAAGATTGCATTAGCCTGCTTTACGACTTTTACACCTTGCAAAGGCATGGAAGAGTGAGCAGGGAAATTCACATTTAGGGTTAAACCTTTAGGTAAGCCATGAAGTAGTACTTGCTGGCAAATTTTAATGATGTAATCGTGGCAGTGCGAGAAATCTGCATCGGACCCAAAGTCACAAAGGGAGAATCCAATAGCAGGAATTCCCTCCATCGCTGCCTCGATGGCAGCTGACATGGTTCCAGAATATAAAACGGCTATAGACGCATTTGAACCATGATTTATGCCAGAAACGACTAAATCAATCTTGCGGTCCTTTAAAATCTGGTGTTTCCCTATTTTAACGCAATCAGCTGGTGTCCCTGAGCATTTATACGACTGAATATGTTCGCCAAAATTGGTCGTTTTTTCTATTCTCAATGGCTCGCCCAATGTAATGGCATGACCCATACCCGATTGATGCGTATCAGGAGCGACTACCACCACTTCCCCTAATTCTGACATGATTTCAGTTAGGACACGAATGCCTTTGGAATAGATAGAATCGTCGTTTGCGATGAGAATAAGTGGCTTCATATGTTGCTATTTTGAGTGCAATTTACAAATTTTGAGGATGATTTTACGTAAAGCATCCCTAGAAGACATACCACTAATTCAAGAAATTGCAGAAGAAGCCTGGAGGCCCACCTATGACGCTATTTTATCTGAGCAACAAACGCAGTACATGATGCCTATGATGTACGCTTCCGAAGTATTAGTTCCACAAATAGACCTTTTCTCAGTGCTAGAAGTCGATGGCGTTGCGATAGGGTATTGTGCTTTTGAAAAGCAAAATGACACCGAAGGTAAATTACACAAACTTTATTTACGTCCTTCCTTGAAACAAAAAGGGGCAGGAACCTTCATTATTGATCAAATTAGCCTGCAAGCCCGCAATTTAGGCCTAAAATCAATTTATTTGAATGTTAACAAACAAAATTCAGCCGTAGACTTTTACTTAAAGAAAGGTTTCATCAAGGAACGTGAAATGGTCCTAGATATTGGCAACGGCTACGTTATGGATGATTACGTTATGCGATTAATGCTATAGCTTTCTGAATTAAAGAGGCAATTTGTTGCTCAGGATCTTTCGAAAATTCATTCGTGATTCGATTCGCTAAAATAGCGTTCAAAGAAATCATTTCATGTCCCATAGCCCCAGCGAAGGCATAATAAGCCGCCGTTTCCATTTCGATATTAGTCATTTCTTGACCCTCCAATTTAGCTCCTGCAACCTTCTGCAGAAAATCTGGTCTGATAGAATGCATACGGATAGTCCTGCCTTGAGGCGCATAAAAGCCAGGTGCCGTTAAAGTAATTCCTTCAAAGGCGTTTAATGGCTTAAATATTTCTAGCAATTTGGCACTGGCTTTCGCCGCATATAGGGGCAGAGGATAATCAATGGTTTGCGTCCATTGTTGCAAAGAATCAGCTGAAATTGATTGGGCAGACTCAAATCCATAAAACTGAGACAAATTATCAAATCCGATGGCTGCGGTTGAAATTAAAATGGAATCCACTGGAATATGTGCTTGAATACTCCCTGAAGTACCGATTCGAATTAATTGTAAAGATCTTTTTTCTGTTTTCTCCAGACGCGTTTGGAAATCAATATTTACCAAAGCATCTAATTCATTCATCACAATCTCCACATTATCAGAACCTATTCCGCTCGATAATACACCGATTCGCTTCCCCTGTAAAACACCTAAATGTGTCACAAATTCTCTTTTGTGAACTATTTCAGTCACCTCATCGAAGTAAACAGAGACCTTAGGTACACGTTCTGGATCACCCACTAAAATCAAGGTGTCTGGAATTTGGTCAGGCCTTAAGTTCAAATGATAGGAGCTTCCGTCCGGATTAATAATTAAGTCAGTGGGAGAGAAATAGGTCATTCGCAAATTTATTGATAATTTTCCAATGTAATTAGCCTTACATGAAAAGTAAAAAATCCGAAATACATGCGAATCTTCGTTCAATTCTAGAGAAAACACTAGAAGAAGCGCGAAGAGAATATGTTTTGGCCAAAGAATCCCGAGATTCAGATACGAAAAGTAGCGCAGGCGATAAATTTGAAACGGGTCGAGAAATGATGCAAAGGGAGATGGATAAACTGAGTGCTTTGGTAGACAATACACTCTATTCTTTAAACAAGCTAGATCGACTTGCTAATTTACCCTCATCCTCTGTTGTAGCAGAAGGCAGTTTAGTGGAGACAGATCAAGAAACGTATTATATCTCTATTGGATATGGTAAAACGGATGCCATTTATGCCATCTCCATCGAATCTCCACTAGGCGTCGAGTTAAAAGGAAAAAGAGAAGGGGATCGCGTGGAAATGCGAGGACGAATAATCACCATAAAATCAATCATATGAAAAATGCACACTATTTCTATCTATTTCTCTCTTTAGTAGGAGGAAGTATTACCTTTTACTACGTTTATGAAGGAATGATGCTAAACAACGGGAATTTTAATGTGGTTGATTTTGTCCAAAGCACCTGGACATCAAACCCTTATGCAAAAAGTTTAAGCTGCGATTTTTGGACAGGGGCCATAACGGGGACCTTTTTTATACTGGTAGAGGGATTGCGTATTAAAATCAAATACCTGTACCTTTATTTATTAGCCACCGTTTTAATTGGATTTGCCTTTGCATTCCCTTTATTTTTGTTTGCTAGACACCGTCAATTAGCCTAATATCATGGATGAATACATCAAGACTTTTCCGGAAGCAACACAAAAGATTTTAATAGAAGTACGTGATGCCATCCGCTCAGTCGTGCCGGAAGGAACAGAAGAAACGATGTCTTACGGAATGCCTACCTTTAAATTAAATGGGAATTTAATCCATTTTGCTGCGTGGAATAACCATTTGGGCTTTTATCCGACGCCTAGCGGCATCAAGAATTTCGTACAAGAATTAGCGCCCTATGAAGGATCGAAAGGCGCGATCAAATTCCCCTACCATTCGCCTATGCCTTTGGAACTCATTAAAGAGATCACTTTATTTAGAGTTCAGGAGAATTTGGCCAAAAAGAAAAAAGGCTCATAACTGAGCCTTTTTTTGTTTTTCTATTTTCTCTGTCCGTTTAAAGGATTTGAAACCTAATTCAGGAGAGTAGCCTACTGAGTTTTTGGAATAATAACCCTTCTCATTGTATGGACGCTTTCGCGGATGATCTTTGCATTCCTGCGAGCAAGCACCCTCCATTTCTTTTAAGCAGGAGGGACAAATCGCTAAATGCTCATTGCATTCTGGATTCGCACAATTGACCATGTGATCCGATTTTGTTTGGCATACATGGCATTCAGATACAACCTCCGGATTAACTGAATTCACCGCCGTAGCGACACGATTATCAAACACGTAACAAGAACCATCAAAATCCTCACCACCTTCTTCTAAACCATATTTAATGATGCCACCATGCAACTGATACACATCTTTAAACCCTTTTTCAATCAAATAAGCTGATGCCTTTTCACACTTAATACCACCCGTGCAATAGGTGATTACCTTTTTGTCCTTCAGATGCTCTATTTCTTGCACGTGATCTGGTAAATCACGTAAATTTTCCATATCAAACGTATAAGCACCCTTGAAGCGACCTAATTCGTGTTCGTAATTCGAACGCATATCTACCAAAACCACATCGGGGTCATTCTTCAATAATTGCTTGAATTCTTTAGGTTTTAAATGTTTCCCTGTTCTAACACGAGGATCAACCCCTAGATCAGAATGTACAATTTCATCCTTTACGCGTACATGCAACTTATGAAAGGTGTGCTCATCGTTGTAATCGACTTTGAAATCAAAATCAGTGCCAGCAAAAATGGGGTCAGATTCTAACCACTTCATATAGGCATCGCAATCCTCTTGCAGGCCAGAAACGGTGCCATTCAATCCTTCAGAAGCCACAATAATGCGTCCCAAAAGGTTATTTTCAATACAAAAAAGGTGATGTTTTACACGGTACTCCTCCGGATTCGGGATAGGAGTATAGTTATAGTAAAGCAATACACTGTAAGGTTTCATCTTCAACATGATTTACAGATTAAACAAAAAATAAAGTGACGATGGGGAGATTCGAACTCCCAAACCTTAACGGCACTACCACCTCAAGGTAGCGTGTCTACCAATTTCACCACATCGCCAAAAACGGTTAGTAAAATTACCAATTATTTACTTACTTGCCAACAATTACAGAACTCAAAAAATTCTTACAATGGCTTTAGAAATAAGCGGAAAATTAATCAAGAAATTACCTGAGGTTACAGGAACAGGTAAAAATGGTACCAACTGGATCAAGCAAGAATTCGTGATCGAAACACAAGATCAATACCCTAAAAAGGTTTGTATGTCGGTTTGGGGAGATAAAACACAAGATTTAACGCCAGTTCAAGAGGGCGAAATCGTGAAAGTTCAATTCAATGTAGAATCAAGAGAATACAACGAGCGTTGGTATACTGAAATCCGTGCTTATCGTTTAGATCGCACAGGTTCGATTCCAGCAGGAGTGGAGCCTACACCAGCTGCGGGTGGATACCAATTCCCTCCATTAGCTGCGGAGAGTGGGGATGATTTACCATTCTAGTCGCTAGGAGATTAGAGAGTATAGAGTATAGAGTATAGAGAAGGGGCCCTAAAGCCCCTTTTTTTATATATAAAAAATAGTCCGAAGGAAATGAGTCCGAAGTTCGAATTCATATCTCTACTCTATACTCTCTTATCTCTTATCTAAGCACATTGCTTGATGCTCAATATCCGCCTCAACAAACCTCTCACCATAAGCTTTAAATCCAAGAGAAGCATAAAGCGGCATCACAGAAACCTGTGCATGTAAGTAAAAATAACCGCAATCAGGATAAGCTAACGAGGCTTCAGCCAAAATATGGTTCACCACTAAAGAGGCATAACCTTTACCTCTTGAGGTTTCTAAAGTGGCTATGCGCTCGACTTTGATGCCTTTTTCGGTTTTTCGGTAACGTCCAGTTGCAACTGGAATTTCCTCTTCTAACAAAAGATAATGTTTAGCTACTGCATCTAGTTCATCAAATTCCTCTGAAGGAAGACACTTTTGCTCATTGACAAAAACCTCCGTCCGGATGGCGAAAACTTGATCGATTTCTTCGGGACTAACGGCCTGAATAATCCTATTTGTCTTGCTTTCCATAGGCTTCGATGATTTTTCGCACTAATCGGTGACGCACCACATCGGATCCATCTAATTCCACAAAAGCAATTCCATTAATTCCTGAAAGGATACGTTCCGCTTCGCCCAGACCCGAAGTTTGGTTCTTAGGTAAATCTACCTGTGATTTATCACCCGTAATAATCGTCTTCGATTGAATTCCCATACGCGTTAAAAACATCTTCATTTGCATGGAGGTGGTGTTTTGGGCTTCATCCAGTAAAATAAACGCTTTATTTAAGGTACGGCCACGCATGTAGGCCAACGGTGCGATTTCTATAGTCCGATTTTCTAAATAGAATTTCAATTTTTCAGCAGGGATCATATCGTCCAGAGCGTCATAAATGGGACGCAAATAGGGATCGATTTTTTCTTTCAAATCACCAGGTAAAAAGCCTAAATTTTCTCCTGCTTCTACAGCTGGACGCGTAATGATAATTTTCTTTACTTCTTTGTTCTTCAAAGCTTTCACCGCTAGAGCCACAGCAGTGTATGTTTTACCTGTACCAGCTGGTCCAATGGCGAAAACAATATCATTCTCAGTGGCGGCATCAACGAGTTTACGTTGATTCGGAGTTTTGGCCTTAATTACGATTCCTTTATTGCCAAAAAGAAGTACGTCTTTATCCTCCACCCAAGGTTGCTCTTTTTCCTCACCGGTCGGATTTAATACCGCATCAATGTAGGCCTGCATATGTTTTTCGGACAGGGTATGGTGCTTGTCTAAATGTGCAATGCACGAGTTAACGATGGCTTCCACCAATGCAATTTGGTCATTAGAACCGCGAACGGTCAATTGCTCACCACGAGCTATGATTTTAGATTGAGGAAAGGCGTGAATCAATAAATTGATATTAACGTTTGCTACGCCT
>NZ_JBIIBQ010000011.1:0-96454 GCF_044239315.1 Aquirufa sp.
GAGACCTCAGAGAGGGAAATTATTTTTTCTAACAAGTAAAAATGGGTTTAAATCGTACAGAGGTAAAAATAAGAAATTCTTGAAATTTAATACCTTCGATAATAAGATAATTTTGAAAATTTAACGTAAAATTGTGATATGGAATCTAACACCCCTTCATCCATTTATAAAAAAGGAAATCAGTCACCTGCTGGAATACGTTCTCAGTCAGGACCTACTCGTTTAAGCGATCTAGGTCTTGGGAAGTTACCTCCACAAGCAGTAGACTTAGAAGAAGCGTTGTTAGGTGCATTAATGTTAGAAAAAGAGCCACTAGCTAACGTTATTGAATTATTAAGACCTGCCACTTTTTACAAGGAAGGTCATCAATTAATTTTCGAGGCTATTCAAGGTTTATTTCAAGCTTCACAACCCGTTGACTTATTAACCGTTAACAACTTTTTGAAGCAAAATGGCTCGCTAGAAAAAGCGGGAGGCACTAGTTATCTAGCTCAGTTAACTTCGCGAGTAAGTTCAACATCTAACGTAGAATTCCACGCCAGAATCATCATTGAGCAATATCTTAAGCGTCAGCTTATCCAAATATCCTCTGAAATCCAGCGCTTATCTTACGAAGATACCTCCGATGTTTTTCAATTGTTAGATAAGATGGAGCAGGAGCTCTTCACCATTGCAGAATCAAATATTCGTAAGAATTACGAGAGTATGTCGGATATTTTGAAGAAAGCGGTGGATGAATTAGAGAAGAAACAATTACAAAAAAGTGGCTTGACAGGTATTCCATCCGGATTTACGGATTTAGATCGTCTAACTTCAGGCTGGCAAAGACAAGAACTTATCATTATTGCGGCGCGTCCAGGTATGGGTAAAACGGCCTTCGTCGTGTCTGCTTGTAGAAATGCGGCGGTTGATTTTGGTCATTCAGTTGCTTTATTCTCGCTAGAAATGAGCGCAGTTCAGCTTGTTAATCGTATTATCTCTGCTGAAGCAGAAATCGACGCTGAAAAAATCCGTAAAGGAAAGTTAGAACCACATGAGTGGCAGCAATTGCATTCGAAGATTAATAAATTATTCGAGGCAAATATGTTCATTGATGACACACCTGCCTTATCAATCTTAGAATTAAGAGCAAAGTGTCGTCGTTTGAAAGCCCAAAAAGGCATCGACCTCATCGTCATCGACTACCTGCAATTAATGACCGGCGATAGTTCAGGAAAAGGGGCAAGTGGTAATCGTGAGCAAGAAATTGCACAAATTTCCCGTGCCTTGAAGCAATTAGCTAAAGAGTTAGATGTGCCAGTTATCGCACTTTCTCAGTTAAATCGTTCTACTGAGACGCGTGGAGGTAATAAGAAACCACAACTTTCTGACCTTCGTGAATCCGGAGCCATTGAGCAGGATGCCGATCAGGTTATGTTCATTTACCGCCCTGAATACTATGGTATTACTGCGGATGATCAAGGAAATTCGATTACTGGCATGGGAGAGATTATTATGGCCAAAAACCGTTCCGGTTCTCTTGACAATGTTTGGCTGAAATTCATCGGTAAATTCACCAAATATTGTGACCTTGACTTCCAACCTTTCTCAAATAATGAGGGGGGTAATTTCGATTTAAGTGCTCTTGGAGATCAAACATCGGCATTCGAGTCAGGAAATGATGCTGTTTTCAAGGGCAGCAAGATGAATTTACCGCCGGAAGATTATGATCCGTTGAATACTCCGTTTTAAAAATTGCATTGTTTTATAATTGCACAGCAATTACAAAACACAAAGCACAAATAGCAAAGCACAAAGCACAAAGTTGGAATCCCCTTCGGGGATACATTTCTGAAATACAAAAAGGGCGGTAAATCGCACTTTTTGCTTCCTTATTTGTGCTTTAGCTCTATTCTTTGTGCTTTAAGTAAATACGTAGCACAATTTCGGAATCGCGAAATGAAATGATTTATGCTCTTAATTTCAATCGAACAATATTCTCCACATGATGCGTCTGAGGAAACATATCTACCGGATGAACGACATCCACTTCGTAAGCTACATCTAATAAGGCTAAATCGCGGGCTTGTGTGGCTGGGTTACAAGAGACATAAACGATTTTTTGGGGCTTTACAGCTAGAATTTGATTCACTACATCTAGATCCATTCCAGCGCGAGGTGGATCCGTGATAATGACATCTGGGGCTCCGTGGATAGCGATAAATTCTTCAGTTAAGACTTTTTTCATGTCTCCTGCGAAGAAAGTAGCATTTTTAATGCCATTTAATTCTGCGTTGATACGGGCATCTTCAACGGCCATTTCTACATATTCAAGTCCCACTACCTTGGAAGCGTACTTCGCTAAAAATAAGCCAATCGTTCCCGTTCCAGTATACAAATCATAGACTACTTCATTACCTTGTAAATCAGCATATTGACGAACTAATTGGTAAAGCTTAAGCGCTTGTTTAGCGTTAGTTTGGAAAAAGGATTTGGGACCTATTTGGAACTTTAAATCCTCCATTATTTCTACCATGAAGGGTTTTCCATGGTAGCAAACAACCTCTAAATCGTGGAAAGTGTCGTTTCCTTTTTGGTTAACCACATAATTCAAGGAGGTGATCATCGGAAATGTAGCTTTCAAATACTCCATAACTGATTTAATTTCAACTTCCGTCGCGTAGGCAAATTGAACCGTCACCATCCATTCGTTGGTAACGGTATTTCGGATGATTAAATTTCGCAAAGCACCTTCTTGCTGGTTCTTTAATTCATAGTAAGAAATACTATTCGATTCTGCAAAATCGCGTACTCCGTTACGAATCGCATTTGAAGGATCCGGCTGCAAATAGCAGTGATCTACAGGTAGTATTTTATCAAAACGGCCCGGAACGTGGAATCCAAGGGCATTCATTGATCCTAAATCTTCCTTGCCAATTTCATCTTCCGTAAGCCAACGTGCACAAGAAAAGGTGAATTCTAATTTATTGCGGTAGTAATAAGTTTCCTCGGAACTGAGAATCGGTTGAAATTCGGGCAATTTCACTTTAGCGATGCGAGTCAAATTATCTTTGACTTGCTGAGCCTTGAAAGCTGTTTGGGATTCGTAAGAAACGTGTTGCCATTTACACCCACCACAAATACCAAAGTGGCTACAAGCTACTTCTGTGCGGTGTTTTGAGAGCGGTTGAATGTTAATGGCCTGAGCCTGCTTGAAACTTTTCTTCGACTTTAAAATGCGTAAATCAGCGATGTCACCAGGAGCGACGGCGCCTTGTACAAAAATCACTTCATCGTTCACTTTGGCAATACACTTCGCTTCGGCGGCAAAATCCAAAATGGCAATTTGTTCCAACACCACTGGGGCTTTCTTTTCTTTTTTCTTACTCATGCTGCTAAAAATGTGCACAAAAATACGGCTTTATACGGGCAAGCCAACCAATTCAAGATAAAACCTTAACTTCGTAAGCAAAATTAGTCGCATGAAAAATCAGGTAGTCATCATTACGGGAGCTTCCTCAGGAATAGGAAAGGCATTAGCCTTTGAATATGGTAGAAAAGGGGCACATATCGTCATAACTGGAAGAAATGAAAAGAATTTATTAGAGGCAGAAGCTGAATTAAAAGAAGCTGGAATTTCTACTAAAGCAATTGTGTGCGACTCCGCCTCTGAAGAACAAACCAGGGCAATGGTTGCGAAAGTAGTGGAACTATATGACCGCATCGACTTATTAATCAATAATGCCGGTATCTCCATGAGATCAATGTTTGAAACGGTAGACTTATCCGTTCTGAAACAAGTGATGGATATTAATTTTTGGGGAACTGTCTATGCCACTCATGCCGCGTTACCCTATATCAAGGCCGTAAAAGGAGGAATCATAGGTATTTCTTCTATCGCAGGATACCGCGGATTGCCCGTTAGAACCGGTTATTCAGCCTCTAAATTCGCGATGAATGGGTTCCTAGAAGCGCTGAGAACAGAATTATTAGAAACGGGTGTTCATGTCTTAATCGCTTGCCCTGGATTCACTGCCTCTAATATCAGAGCAGCTTCCTTAAATAGTGAAGGTAAAGTCACAGGGGACTCGATGCGAGATGAAGGCAAAATGATGTCTGCGGAGGAAGTGGCGTCTCGAATTGCAGAGGCTTACGTAGCTAAAAAGAAAACCCTCGTTTTAACATTACAAGGAAAATTGACCGTATTCTTGAACAAATGGCTAAATGGCTTCACAGATCGTTTAGTCTACAATACCCTAAAAAAGGAGAAAGACAGCCCTTTAAAATAAAGCTCCCATTCGCTAAAAGCAAAAGGGAGCCGAAACCCAATTAAATACCACTCTAAACTCTTATTTCGATGCGTATTTCTGCTGAACCTTTAGCAAAAATTCGTTGTATTCAGCTTTTTTAAATTCAAAGTAGGCAAGAGCTAAATCGAATTCATCGATTAACTGCTGAAAATACTTTCGCTCAAAAACTAGGAACTGCGCATAACTAGAAGTCATGGCTGAATAAACATGCTTTTTCGACTCAATAGCCTTCCACCGCATATCCAAAAAGATTATCTGCGAATTTGTTCGATAAGAGTATCTCAAAATGGGAGTTTGTTACTATAATACCTATCGCAGCCTCTTGAAAAATAGCTTCAAATTCGAATCCGGCTTGTATCTGATTAGGCATTAGGCACGATTTAGTTTTAAATATACAAAGATTTAAGGATGATAAGTGGACACGGCATGCTTCAATACGTCTGATTTATAAAAATAAATATCCTTGAATTTTCCTTCCGAGTACATTTTACCTTGGTCGAAAAAATGAGGTGATGTAGAATTACCACTTTGACCACCAGCTAAAAGAGAATAAGCCTTGATTTTAGGGCCAAATTCCACGGCAGCAATAAAGCTATTTCCATTCACTCCATACCACTTTTTCGAACCTTGAATGGAACGACTTGTATAAGAAGGAAGCTGTCCCCAGGCAGACGAAGCAAAGGGTACTGGGATACTCGATTTAGCATCATCCATCTGAAATATATCTCCATTCGAAACACGTTGAAAACGATTCAAATCACCCCAAGCAACGCGCCAAGTACCAAAATCTCTCTCCAGTTCTTTTACCACGTCTTTTAAGGCTTGTAACTTTTCTTGCTTAGATCCTGTCATAGCATACTGCTCGAAGTTTTGCACCACATCCGTTTCACCCCCAAACTGCATCGCTTTCGGAATTTTAGGCATAATTTTTAATCCCCAACGTATGGCAATCGTTTGAGCAATAGATGTAGTAGAGGCGTTATAATCCCATTTTTTCAATTCTTGCACTAATTCTTCTAAACCAGATTCTCCTTCAGCGGCCTGAATTAAAGAAGGCAATAAAACCTCAAAAGCCATTAATCTACGATCATATCCAAGCCCAATCAACCCGGTAAGATCTAATTTACCTGTTTGAGAAAACAGGCGAACCGCATTTCGATCACGGAAATTCTCTCCATCAGGTGCCATATAGACGGGATAAGTAGAACGAAGAGGACTAGATGGACCAGAAACGGTAAATGGAGTGGAGTTACAATTTTGAATCCAACCAGAAGCCGGATTATAGCTATGCACGATTTCATCTAAGTTATGTAATCCTTGCCAATCGTTCTTCGATGTAGAACCATCTTGTGGCACTCCCCAATCAATTTTTGGATTCCTCCGTGGCACATAATTTCCATGCCAATAAGCCGTATTCCCTTTATTGTCAGCATAAACCGTGTTATTAGACGTGTTTGCACGCATTTCCATCACACGTTTGAAGTCAGCGAAACCTTTGGTTTTCGTGCGTAACCAGCTTTGTACTAAACTTTTTCTGGCCCGATTATACGAGCGAACAGAAATCCATTGGCCATTTCTAGACGCTAAAACAGGGCCTCGGTGATTAAAATACGTTTTGATTTTTCTAGACCCTAGTGTAATCCATTTCGTTTTGAAAGGAATCCATTTTCCATCTAACAAGTATTCCATCTGACCCTCCCGCTCGCGCGTAGTCTCTATATAAGCATCCGCTACATCCACTTCTGAGGAGGTATGCATCCAGCCGTTATATGGATTAAACCCTTGATAGATAAAGAATTGCCCCCAAGTAACGGCACCATATACAGAAAGACCCTCTTCGCTTTCCACGTGGACCTCAGGTCTGAAATAAAAGGTAACGTGTGGATTGATATAGAGCATTGAATTACCCGATTTCGATAAGGAAGGACCTATAGCGAATCCGTTTGAACCCGTTAATTTCTCGTCTGGATTTTGGTATTTTACACTAGCCACCTGAGAGGACAATCCATAAAAACGAGCGGTTTCTTGCTCGGTCACATCGCCTGTTGAAATGGCGCCTATTGACCCATCCGTCCATAAAAGGGGGAACCAGGGTTGGAAATGAGTAATGAGTCGGGGTTTTATCTCCGGATGTTTTTGTAAATAATAGTTTATTCCATCTGCGTAAGCATTTAGAAGTTTTTTTAGCCAAAGAGGGCTTGTTTTGTATTCTGCTTTGGCCTCATTTTCATCGATTAACAACTTTATATATAAGTCATAAGCGAGTTCTTTCTCTCCTTTTATTTCAGACATCCGCCCTAATTTCTCAATGTAATTCATTTCCACTCGAGCGAAATCATCTTCACATTGCGCATACATAAGGCCAAAAACCGCATCAGCATCCGTCTTTCCATAAATATGGGGGATTCCCCATTGATCCCGGTGGATAGTTACTCGTTTAGCCTGTTCCTGATAAGGATTCGCTTGACTCACAAAGGAGATGAATAATAAGAGAAGTACTTTTTTCATATTCAGTTGTTAATAGTCTAAAAATAAGAATAAAATCGGGTCAGGGGGGTATAAACTTTGTAAAATTGTCTTTCTATCTTACAAGATAATTCTAAACCTAGCTTATGAAAATTTTTCGGCTTCTACCGATACTCATTCTATTGTGTTCCACTAGCATAATTGCTCAAACTAAAATTAAAATTCAAGGGGAAATCAATGTTCCCTTTTCAAGTATTCGCCTATTTAAAGGCTCGTCACTAGTTACCGGTACAATCGGCAATGACAAGGGTAAATTTAGCCTGGAAATAGCTCCAGGCGTATATGATTTATTGATCGAAAGTATTGGCTATGAGCCTCTTAAGATGGCTAATCAATCCTTTAATTCTTCCATTAATCTGGGGGAAATTACGGTTAAAGAAAGCAATCAAACCTTAAATGAGGTAGTGGTGAAAGGCCAAAAAGCGTCCATGGAACTCAACCTCGACAAACGCATATTTAATGTTGGGACAGATTTAGCGAATAAAGGAGCAACGGCTTCTGAAATTTTAGGAAACTTACCTTCAATCCAAGTAGACCCAGAAGGGGCGATAAAACTGCGCGGGAGTGACAATGTGCGTATTTTGATCGATGGAAAACCCTCTACGCTAGCGGGAATAAATGGTTCATCTGGTTTGCAATCCTTGCAAGGAAATCTGATCGATAAGGTAGAAATCATCACGAATCCATCCGCTCGTTATGAAGCGGAAGGGATGGCTGGTATCATTAACATCGTCTTAAAGAAAAACCAAAACCAAGGGTTTAATGGTGCGATTGAAACGACTTCAGGATATCCGGAGAATTTTGGAGGAACGGCCATCGTTAACTACCGCAAAAACAAATTCAATTTCTTTGTTAATTATGGTGCTTTTTACCGTAGAACGCCAGGAAGAAACCGTATTTATCAAGAAGTTTATACGGGGAAACAAACAAATTATTTAAATCAGAATTCATCCAATAACGTCACAGGTCTAGTAAATAACGTTAGAGGTGGGGCTGATTATTTCTTCAACGATAAAACCATATTAACGGCCTCCTACATCTACAGACGTACGGATGTGAGACGGATCACAGACTTTTTTTACTTAGATTACCGTGAAAACTTGTCCAAACTTTATAGTGACACGTATCGCCAGCAAGATGAGAAAGAAGCAGAACCGAATGGAGAATATGCGTTAACATTCAAAAAAAGCTACGCAAAAAAAGGGCGAGAATTTACAGCTGATTTACGCTATTTAGATTATTGGGAACGATCAGATCAATTGTATACCCAGATAGGAAAAAAGCCAGATGGATCTCCTTTTGAAGAACTTTCCTTAGTACAAAAGGCCTTAAATGATGAATTTGAACGCCAATGGATACTTCAGGCAGATTATGTAAATCCTATAGGTAAAGACGCAAAACTGGAAATGGGTCTGCGTACTAGTTTCAGAAATATGATTAACGATTTTATCGTAACAGAACAGCAGCCTTCAGGTATTTTTACCGTTGTTCAGGGTCTAAATAATGTATTTAATTATCAAGAAAATATTTCAGCCGCCTATCTAATATTTGGAAATAAGGCAAAGAAATTTTCCTACCAATTCGGATTGAGAGCAGAAACGACAGATATCCAAACTGAATTAGAAGAAACAAAGGAGAAGAACCCTAGAAACTATGCCAATTTGTTTCCTAGTGCTCATTTTACCTATACGATCACACCGGATAATTCGTTTCAGTTAAGCTATTCAAGACGGGTTAGAAGGCCTACTTACGGTGATTTAACGCCATTTGTTACTTTCTCAGATAACCGAAACTTCTTCTCTGGAAATCCGAATCTAAATCCCGAATTCACCAATTCATTTGATTTGGGACACTTGAAATACTTTGATCAAGGAAGCATAAGTAGCTCTTTGTATTATCGCCAAACATTTGACAAAATCGAACGATTTAGAACAGTAGATAGCTTAGGTTTCGCAAGGACCTTGCCTGCTAACTTATCCAATCAAAAATCGATGGGCATAGAAATTGCAAGCTCGTGGAACTTTTCCAAAGTATATAAAGCAGACCTCAGTTTTAATGCCTTCAGAGCCATCGCAGATGCCTCAAATATTAATTCAGCGTTCAAAAGTGATACCTATTCATGGTTTGCCAGACATAGCTCTCGAATTAAAATAGGGGCGACTGATTTTCAAATTCGGGCTAATTATGAAGCCCCGCAATTAACTCCACAAGGATCCCGAGGATACATGAGCTGGATGGATTTATCAGCATCAAAAGATATTATGAAGGGTAATGGTACACTAACTTTAAGTATTTTAGATATCTTTAACTCGCGAATTAACCGCTATGAATCAACTTTAATTGATCCCAGAGATGGATCTGGATTCTTTACTAGGGGTGAATCTCAAGGGCGTTTACGCTCATTTAATTTGACTTTTAATTACCGATTCAAAACCACCAAACAGGCCGCAAAACAACGCCGCAGTATGATGGACGAAGAAAACTAATTACATCTATGAAACGTTTATTACTATATTCCTGCACCTTTATTTCACTATGGTCTTGTAGCAAACAAGGCAAAGATGATACCTTTAAAATAATTTATGAGGATCAAAGTAAGGTGGTCGAAAACGCGAAAGCTATAAAGGACAAACAACCCATCAAGATCATTCCAGGGTTAAAAATTGATTTGTGGGCATCTGATTCCCTGCTACAGGATCCAGTAGCCATTGCGGTGGATGACAAAGGGGCTATTTTTGTTAATAGCACGAACCGTAACAAGGCCTCTGAATTTGACATTCGTGGCCACCGGGATTGGATGACTGAATCAATTGGTTTTCAATCAGTAGAGGATAGAAGAGCCTTTTTACGCCGCAATTTTGCTCCAGAAAACAGTGCGAAAAATACCTGGTTACCCGATATGAATGGTGACGGATCTCATGATTGGTTGGATTTAAAAGTGGAGAAAGAAGAAATCTACAAGGTAGAGGATTTGAACGGGGACGGATATGCAGATCAATCGACCAGAGTATTCAACGGGTTTAATGAAGAAGTAACAGACGTAGCTGGTGGCTTGTTAGTGCGTAAAAAAGATGCTTTTGTGGCTATTGGACCAGATTTAATGCGTTTGAAACACAATAATGGGCAATGGAAAAACCCGGAATCTATCTCAACTGGCTACGCAGTTCATATTGGTTTTGGAGGTCATGGCATGTCTGGTTTAACAGAAGGTCCAGATGGAAAAATCTACTGGCAAATAGGAGACATAGGAGCCAATATTACGGCTAAAGATGGCAAAAAATACAAACACCCAAATTCTGGAGTGATTGTAAGATCAAATCCAGATGGTTCTGAGTTTGAAGTATATGCGAGCGGTTTACGAAATACACACGAATTTGTTTTTGATAACTATGGAAATTTAATCAGTGCTGATAACGATGGAGATCATACAGGGGAGAGTGAGCGTTTAGTACACGTCGTAGAAGGTTCTGACGCTGGATGGCGTTCGAACTGGCAGTATGGTAAGTATACCGATCCACGCAATAATTTGTACCATGTCTGGATGGATGAGAAACTATATATCCCTCGTTGGGAAGGTCAAGCAGCCTATATTATTCCACCCATTCGTAATTTCCACAACGGTCCTACAGGAATGCTTTGGAACCCAGGAACAGCTTTAGGGAAGCGTTGGACGAATAAATTCTTCTTAGTGGAATTTGTGGGTAATGCAAATAAATCACATATCTGGTCATTTGATCTACAACCTAAAGGTGCCTCTTTTGACTTCAAATCAGAGGAAGATGTTATAAGTGGCATTTTGCCTACGGGAATTCGTTTTGGCCCTGAAGGAGCATTATATGCCTCAGATTGGATTTTTGGATGGGATACGAAAAACTATGGTCGCATCTGGAAAATCGATGTGGAGGATAAAGAGAATGATTTGAAGGCGGAGCGCGAGCAGACGAAAAAATACATTCAACAAGATTATTCAAAGCAAAGTTTGACCTCTTTATATGATTTGCTATTCTATGCGGATCAACGCGTTCGCTTAAAGGCTCAATATGAGTTAGCGGAGAGAAAGGCCACAGCTATTTTTGAGAAGGCCGTACAGCAAAAGGAAAATCAATTAGCCCGCGTTCATGGAATTTGGGGTTTAGGCCAATTAAAATCTGCAGCCTCTATTCAGCCACTTTTAACTGATTCAGATGAAGAAATCATAGCACAGTCTGCTAAGGTTTTAGGTGATATTTTTGATGCCTCAGCTGCTGATCAGCTAATTCCATTAGTTGGATCTGCTAATCCTAGAGTGGCATTTTTTGCTTCGCAAGCTCTAGGACGAGTTAAATCTGAAAAGGCAATTCCAGCTTTATTGCAGCAAATTGAAAAAAATGCAGATAAAGATGTATATATCCGCCATGCGGCTGTATTAGCCTTAAGCAGAATTGGAAAAGCGGAGCCTATGTTAGCTTTACAAAACTCGCCTAACCGTTCATTGCGCATCGCAGCGGTGCTTGTTTTACGCCGTTTAGCGCATACGGGTGTACAAGGTTTTTTAGCTGATTCAGATCAGTACATTGTTGCTGAGGCGGCGAGAGCGATTAATGATGACGAATCTATTCAGGCTGCTTTGCCGGCATTAGCGGCTAGTTTAGCAGATACACGAATAAGCGATCCTGTAATTATTCGCCGCGCAATCAATGCTTGCTTACGCGTGGGAACGGCAAAAGAGATTGATTTATTGATTGCTTATTCAGAAAGAAATGGCATTCCTGAGGCTTTGAGAGCAGAAGCGATTGCAACTTTAGGTTCATGGGCTAATCCTTCGGTTATGGATCGCGTCGATGGTCGCCATAGAGGCCCATTAGATCGCAATCCAGCGGATGTAATTGCTCGAATTCAATCCAAGATTCCGTCCTTCTTAGCATCAGAAAATCCTGATGTATTAGTTGCAACGGCAAAGTTGATTGCTGAGTTAAATTTAACTAGTTTCTCAGAGACGCAAATTTCGCTTTTCACACAACATATTAATTCTAAAGTGAGAGCGGCATTTTTAAGTTCATTGGCAGACTTAAATACACCTAAACTGGCTTTCATTTTAGAAAAAGGAATGAATGATACGAGTAAAATTGTGCGTGGTATCGCCTTGAGTAATTTAAATAAGATTGAAATCTCAGCGTCTCAATTGCCTGCTATCACAAAACCTATTTTTGACAAAGGTTCTCAATCTGAACAACAGGCGCTATTACAAAGTATGGCCAAAATGAAGCCAGCTAATACCTCTGCCATTTTAGCCGATTTAATCGAAAAAATGGTCGATAACAAATTGCCTACAGGTATTAAATTAGACCTAATGGAAGCGGTGGAAGCCACGAATGAGGAAAAACTAATCGCAAAATTAGATGCTTTAAAAGTAAAAGGAACCTTGACGGATGAATACAAAGAAGCCTTGTTTGGGGGCTCTGTTGCAGACGGACGAAATATCTTCCAATACAATTCAACTGTACAATGCGTTCGCTGTCATATCGTTGGAGGAGAAGGTACAAATGTGGGTCCTAACTTAAAAGGAGTGGCTTCACGTTTAACGAGAGAGCAATTATTGCAAGCCTTAATCGAACCAAGTGCACGCATTGCGCCAGGATATGGTACAACAAACTTTGTTTTAACGGATGGCCAAGAGGTTTCAGGATCCATCATTTCAGAAACGGATGAACTCGTGCAACTGAAAACAAATGATGCTGAGCCATTGCGCATTCCAGTAACGCGTATAAAATCGAGAGAAAACCTTCCATCCGGTATGCCGCCGATGGGGGCTTTGATGAGTAAAAGAGAAATTAGAAATGTGGTGGAATACCTATCATCCTTAAAGTAGTAGAGTATTTACAGGTAGTATACTCAGATTAAGTTAAAAAATCAATCAACTTTCCATAAAACCGAGTCACTTGACCACGGTTTTATGGAATTTTTTATTTCAAGCGGGTTAATATAATGACCACACGCTCCATTTTCAAAGCGATATTTTTAATAACTTTGAGGTACTCAAGCAAATGAAGAATAATTTAGAATTACCTAAGGATGGCCTAGCCGGATTAAAAGAGAACTTCGCATCAGACGCAGCCTCTGGATTTATTGTCTTCTTATTAGCTTTACCTTTAAGTTTAGGTATCGCGAAAGCCTCCGAATTTCCTCCAATTATGGGACTATTAACCGCTATCATTGGTGGGATTATAGTCAGTCTCTTTAGTGGATCTCGTTTAACGATTAAAGGGCCAGCAGCTGGATTAATTGTTATTGTAGCAGGTTCTGTAGCTGAATTTGGGGGTGGAGAACAAGGCTGGCACCTCGCACTCGGTGCTATGGTGGTAGCTGGTTTAGTTCAAATTCTTTTTGGAGTTTTCAAATTAGGTAAAATGATGGATTTCTTCCCACTCTCTGCCGTTCAAGGCATGTTAGTGGCGATAGGTTTGATCATCGTAGGCAAGCAAATACCTGTATTTTTAGATGTAAATCCGATATTAGCTAAAGGGAAAGAGCCTTTGGAATTGTTCGCTTCCATTCCAGAATTTATTGCCAATTTGGATCCGAAAGCTACCTTAATCGGAACAATCAGCTTAATCATCATGATGGGTTGGCCGTATATCAAGAATCCTATCATCAAAAAAGTACCGGCACCACTTGTCGTTTTAGCCATTGCTATTCCCGCCGAATTATGGCTGAACTTTCAAACAACAGAGCCAAAATATGCCCTTGTTCAGATTGGGAATTTACTGGATAATATCAAAATAAACGCCTCGTTTGACGGGTTCGCTCAAACAGGCATCTTTATCAAATTTGTGATTATGTTAGCCATAGTAGGTACATTAGAATCACTTTTGACGGTGAAAGCAATGGATATGCTCGATCCATTTAAACGTAAATCTAATGCAAATAAGGATTTAATCGCCATCGGAATCGGAAATACCCTGGCTGCCTTTTTAGGGGGCTTACCCATGATTTCAGAGGTTGCTCGTTCGTCTGCAAATATTGCTAATGGGGCCAAAACACGATGGGCAAACTTCTTTCACGGATTTTTCATTTTAGCGTTTTTACTTTTAGCGGCTCGTTTTATTGAGTTAATTCCCAATACAGCATTAGCGGCGATGTTAATTACAGTAGGAATTAAATTAAGCCACCCGAAAGTATTTATCCACACCTTTGAAAAAGGAAAGGAGCAATTGTTGATTTTCCTGGTCACGATTTTTTTCACTTTATTGGTTGATTTACTCGCAGGCATAGGAGCTGGTATTGTAACCGAAATTTTGGTCAATTTATTCAATGGTAAGCCATTAAAAGCTATTTTTAGCGCACCTACTGAAGTTTCCTTCACAGAAGATGCCTACTTAATTGAAATATCTGATGCAGCCGTGTTCTCGAACTATTTAGGTATCAAACGGAAATTAGAGGCCTTGCCCGCTGGATTTCAGGTGACGATTGATCTTTCTAGAACCCATCTTGTAGATCATTCGGTAATGGAAAATTTAGAGCAATTCAAGGTAGAATATGAGCAGAATGGTGGCTCGGTCGCGCTAATTGGTCTTGAATCACATGAATCTCTCTCTGGTCATAAGGCTGCAGCGATGAAACGGAAAAAGGATTAATAGTCCTGAAGACGACTAAGCGACGCAGTCGCGACTATGTCCGAAGGACGATCTCCTGAAATGACAAACCGCCCCTTAAAAAGGCGGTTTATTTTTTTGGAAATATTCGATACCTTTAATGAAATTTAAACCTATGAAAAAACTATTGCTGCTGATAAGCTTGCCCTTATTCTGTTTTTCACAGGCAGAGGTATTCCTAAGTTTACCCAAGCAAAAATCATTTTTTCAAAAAACGGACGAACTTGACTCCGACTTCAAAGGGGCAAAAGTCAGTGTATTCGTAGAAAAAACCTTCCAAAACATCGACGGTTTCGGTTTTACACTAACGGGTGGAAGCGCGCAGTTGATACAACAACTTGAACCGACAAAAAGAGCGGCCTTATTGCAGGAGTTATTTGGTAAGAATGGAATATCCGTATTAAGAATAGGGATAGGAGCGACAGATTTAGATGCTACCGTATTTTCGTACGAAGACAAACCTAGAAAATTTAGCCTGGAGCCTTCAAAGGCCGATTTAATTCCACTATTACAGCAGATCATCGCCATTAATCCGGACATTAAAATCATGGCGACCCCTTGGTCTCCACCTACTTGGATGAAGGATAATGGGGAGAGTAAAGGGGGATCTCTTTTGGAAAAATACTACCCGACCTATGCCACTTATTTAGCTAAATACATCCAAGCCATGGCGAAGGAAGGTATTACTATCTGGGCCTTAACGCCCCAAAACGAACCATTACATCCGGGCAATAACCCCAGCATGTACATGAGTTCTGAAATGCAGTCAAAATTCATAAAAACAGCGCTAGGTCCCGTTTTTCAAAAACAACATATCACCACAAAAATCATTGTCTACGATCATAATTGTGATCATCCGGAATATGCCATCGATTTATTAAATGATCCCGAGACTAGAAAATATGTCAGTGGATCTGCCTTTCATTTATACAATGGGGATATTTCTGCCTTAAGTAAAGTAAAAGAGGCACACCCAGATAAGGATGTCTATTTTACAGAACAGTGGACGGGTAGCAAGGGGGATTTTACTGGAGACTTTATGTGGCATGTGAAGAATGTCGTTTTGGGGGCAATGAACAATCACGCGAAAACGGCTATTGAATGGAATTTAGCCAATGATCCCGCCTATGGTCCACACACTCCAGGAGGTTGTACAGAATGTGTAGGGGCTTTAACCATTTCAGGTCAGGATATCATTCGAAATCAATCTTATTATATTGTAATGCAAGCGGCAAGATATGTACCCGCTGGCTCTATTCGTTTAGGCATAGCAACGCCTGAAGGTATTCAAGCGGCCGCATTTAAACGTCTGGATGGCAAAATAGCCATCATCGTTCAAAATGAGGGCCGCAAGAAAAACATTACTATTGAAAAACTAAACCTAGAAATACCGGCTGAATCGGTTGTAACTATCATCCTATGAACACATTTAACATTAACCGCAGACATTTTATGAAGGGGGCTTCGGCTGCCTTAGCTTTGTCGACTTTTGGAGCTTATGGATTAGATTTAGTGAATCCAGCTAAACCTTTTCGCGTTGCACTTATCGGTGCCGGTTGGTACGGGAAAAGTGATTTATTTCGATTGATGCAGGTAGCGCCGGTAGAAGTGGTGGCCCTTTGCGATCCAGATAGAAACATGTTAACGGAAGCGGGTAAATTGGTGGCAGCAAGGCAAACGTCGAGAAAAACACCTAAACTCTACGGCGATTACCGTCAATTGTTGAAGGAAAACGAATTGGATATAGCTATCGTGGGAAGTCCGGATCATTGGCATGCCTTGCAGATGATTGACGCAGTGAAAGCAGGCGCGCACGTGTATGTGCAAAAACCGATATCTGTTGATGTTTTAGAGGGAGAGGCGATGGTCGCGATGGCCAGAAAACACGGTAAAACGGTTCAAGTAGGAACGCAACGAAAAAGTACGCCTCACTTAATTCAGGCAAAAAAGGAGATTATTGATAAAGGTCTTTTGGGTAAAATCGCCCATGTAGAAATGTATTGCTACTACCAAATGCGAAATAACGGAAATCCTCCAGTGCAGGCGGTACCAGACTTTTTTGACTATGAAATGTGGACTGGACCAGCTCCATTACGTCCTTATGACGGTTTGCCGCATACGCGCTGGTGGAGAACTTTTGAGGAATATGGAAATGGAATTATGGGCGACATGTGTATTCACATGTTCGATACGGCACGTTGGATGTTAGATCTAGGCTGGCCTAATCGAGTGAGTTCTGAAGGAGGAATTTATGTCCAAAAAGAAGGAAAATCAAACATCGCTGACACCCAAACGGCCGTATTTGAATACAATGGCTTGAATTGTGTTTGGCAACATAGAACCTGGGGTACTCCTCCAGACCCAGAATATCCATGGGGATTAACCATTTACGGAGAAAAAGGGACGCTAAGAATGAGCACCATGAAATATGATTTCACTCCTACGGATTCTAAAGCACCTAAATTACACATGGATGTCGTTTACGAGAAGGAGAAATACCCAGAGGATTTAAAAGAAGACCGTATCGAGTTGAACGCTGCGCCTGCTACAAGGGGGCATATGTTGGATTTTTTAGCCGCGATTGATAAAGGATCTAAGCCCATTGCAGATATCTCTGAGGGACATATCTCTACGGCATCTTGTATTTTAGCTAATCTCTCGATGAAATTAGGTCGTCCACTTTCCTATGATCCGGGTACAAAAACGGTCTTAAACGATCCTGAAGCGACAGCCTTACTTGCGAGAAATTACCGTGGACCTTGGAACCGAAACATGTTAAACTGATGAAAAAGATTATCCTATTTGCCTTATTGGCCATTCCTGCTTTGGCTCAACAACGTAATTCTGCTCAACTAGGCGAGGACCTGAAGAAATTACGTGTTTTAGGCTCTGTTCTACACGTAGCAGCACATCCGGACGATGAAAGTACGCACATGTTAACGTGGTTTGCGCAGCAACAACATTGGGAAACCAACTATTTTGCGTGTACGCGAGGAGATGGTGGCCAAAACCTCATCGGAGACGAACAAGGCGTACCATTAGGATTAATTAGAACCCAAGAGTTACTAGCAGCGAGACGCATCGATGGGGCGAATCAATACTTTTCGCGGGCGTTTGATTTTGGCTTTTCAAAATCAACAGATGAGGCTTTGGGATTTTGGGACAAGAATTTAATTCTATCTGATTTAGTGTGGGTGATCCGTAAAACACGCCCTGATATCATTTTTACCCGCTTTCCACCAGATGCAAGAGCCGGCCACGGCCATCATTCAGCCTCCGCGGCATTAGCAATCGAGGCATTTAAAGCTGCGGCTGATCCGAAGATGTTCCCAGAACAGTTGAAGCAGGGAGTGGACGTTTGGCAGGCAAAACGACTATTATGGAATACCTTCCGTTTCCCAGGATCACCAGGAAATTCGACCATTAGTGATTCGCAGTTCAAAGTTGATATTGGCGATTATTTACCTTTTTTAGGCCAAAGCACGGGTGAATTAGCTGCTTTCAGTAGAAGCCAGCACAAGTCACAGGGTTTTGGTTTTGCAGTAGATAGAGGAAGAAGCACTGAATATTTCGCTACACTTGGTGGAGAGGCTCCTAAAGAATTTTTATGGGATGGCGTAGATGCTACCTGGAATCGCGTGAATCCAAGTATTGACGCGTTAATCACACCCATTATTGGAGCTTATAATCCGTCGAAACCTTACGAAAGTATTTCTGCATTAATTGGACTTAAAAAATCCATCAAAGCGCTTCCTTCGAGCCCTTGGACGCTGAAAAAAATAGCTGAAATCGACGCTTGGGTAGTACAAGCAGCGGGTATTTACTTAGGCGCAACAACGACTCAAGGAATCATTGCCACGGGGGAAAAACTGAACATTAAGACCGAATTTATCGTGCGTGCACCTATTTCGGTAGAAAATGTATCCGTATCATTCGCCGGACAAGACACCACATTTGCAGGCAAACTACAACCTTATAAAAAATACCCATTACAGCGCAGTATCAATGCCTCCGCGGCGATTACTCAACCCTATTGGATTCAACAAGCAAAATCTACCGGACACTTTAATGTTTCTGACCAGCAAAAAATAGGGCAGGCGCGCGTAGATCCAGCTTACGTGGCCTCCGCGAAATTCACTATTTCAGGAGAGGAATTTAAAGTAGAAAGACCGGTTCAAGAATTGATCGTGGATCCGGTAAAAGGAGAAATCTTGCAACCTATCACCATCAGCCCTAGAACGGTCTTTACCCTCAGTTCAAATGTCGTTTTATTACCAAAAGGAAGCAAAGCCACTAAAACCATCCAAATCGCCATCACAGCGATGGCCGCATTGAAGCCAGGTAGCATAGACGTAAAATCCGGTGGAACCTCTTTAGCCCTTATTCCTCTGAAAGAGGGCATGAAAGCAGGGGAAAAGCGCGAATGGCCTATTTCTTTCACAGAAACGAGCTTGAAAGAAGGAAAGCTTAGCTCAAATTTGCAATTGCATATCAGCTCTGGAAATGAGAATTGGGTAGATTCTTTGGAAATACAAACCATCGAATATGCCCATATTCCTACGCAACGCTATTTTTCGACCGTAAACTTGAGCTTATTGCATATTGACTTTGTCAAGAAAGGTAATCGATTAGGCTACATCAAGGGCGCAGGTGATAAAGTGCCAGAAGGATTAAAACAGATGGGCTACGAAGTAGACTTCTTAACAGAGAAAGACTTGACAGCAGGGAACTTAAAGAAGTACGATGTGGTGATGACAGGAGTGAGAGCTTATAATACAAATGACTACTGGGCGAATGCCTATACCGAAATCATGAAATACATCGAGAACGGGGGAAATTATGTAGTGCAATACAATACGGCCAGTTTCTTAGGACCCATGAAGTCCAGCATGTCACCTTATCCGTTGCAAGTAACCCGCAACCGGATTACGAAAGAAGAGGCAAAGCCTAATTTTCTACTGCCAAATCACGCGTTATTAAACAGCCCGAACAAAATCACAGAAAAAGATTTCGAAGAATGGATTCAGGAACGTAGTATTTACACGGCCGAAACACCGGATACCCATTTCGAGTTTCCATTGGGATTCTCAGATCCAAATGAATCCGAGAACAAGGGTAACATCGCTGTGACCAAATACGGAAAAGGACAATTCATCTATACAGGACTTGTGTTCTTCCGCGAAATACCAGCCGGAGTTCCTGGCGCTTACCGCTTATTAGCTAACTTACTTGCAAAACCAAATTAATGAAATTTAAACTACTCGCTCTTTGCCTTTTACCCTTACTAGTTCAAGCTCAGCAACCCCTCATCCGAAAGGATAAGATTACCATCGCACGTGATACCTATGGTGTACCCCATATTTTTGCGCCTACTGATCCTGAAGTAGCCTATGGCTTAGCCTGGGCGCATTCAGAGGATGATTTTAAAACGATTCAAACGCTGATCCTAACGGGAAAAGGTAAATTAGGAACTTACTTAGGCAAAAAAGGAGCACCGGTAGATTTCGTTTTTGGTCTATTGAATACGCGTAAGGTGGTAGATCAGCAGATCAAATCGATGGATCCCAAGTTCTTGCAATTAGTGCAGGGCTATTTACTAGGTCTAGAAGCGTATGGTAAAGCCCATCCGTCTGAGATTTTGAATAAACACATTTTCCCAATCGCACTAGAAGACTACATCGCTACTACGATGTTCTCTGTGGCGATCTTCTGTGGGGTGGATAAGACCTTGCCTAAGATTTTAGATGGTTCCATTCCCTCACTGCCTGGCTTTACGGGAGAAGGTAGTAATGCTTTTGCCATTAAAGGCTCGAAATCTGCCACAGGCGAGCCGATGTTAGTCATAAACGCGCATCAGCCCATCGAAGGAGCTACGGCTTTCTACGAAGCCCATGTACAGAGTGAGGAAGGTTGGAATATCTTGGGTGGTCTTTTCCCGGGTGGCCCTTTGATCTTCCATGGTACCACGCCTAATCTGGCTTGGGCGCATACAGTCAACTTTCAAGATAAAATCGATGTATATCAATTGCAGACGGACAAAGCGCATCCGGGTCAATACAAAGTGGATGGCGAATGGTTGCCTCTAGTAAAAAGAAAGATCAAACTGAGTATCAAAGGCATTCCTATTCCGGTCTCTAAGACGGCATATGAATCTATCTATGGCCCTACGGTGAAATCGCCTAATGGGACCTATTTCTCTATTCGTCTTCCTTCCTTAATGGATGCTGGTGCCTTACAGCAATGGTATGCTATGAACCGCTCTACGAACTTCACGGAATTCAAAGCTGCGCTGAATCAGAACCACCTGCCTATGTTCAACATCATGTATGCGGACAAGGAGGACAATATCTTCTATATCTCGAATGGCAAGATGCCGTATCGTAATGCTAAATACAACTGGGCCTCCACGCTGCCTGGAAATACGCGGGAGACACTTTGGGAAAAATTCAAACCTCTAAGCGAATTACCACAGCATTTGAATCCGGCTGCAGGCTATTTATACAATACAAATCACTCGCCCTTTATGGCGACGGCCGTGAATGAGAATTTGAATCCTGCTAATTTCGATAAGTACGACGGATACGAGACCTACCACAATAACCGTTCTCAGCGTGCTAAAGAACTTATCGACACCTACGATAAGATTAGTCTAGAAGATTTAAAGCGTATTAAATTCGATCGCCAATTGCCGGCGAAGATTTTATATCCCTATGGATACGATGCCTCAGTTCTCTTTACACTAGACGCCTCTAAGTATCCTGCACTAGCTACCATCATCAAGGGATTAAAAGAGTGGGATCACGTAACAAACATCGAGAGTGTAGGTGCTTTGTATTATAATATCTTGTATTACGGAGCCTCTAAAATAAGGCATACTGGTTCTAAAGAACCTTTTACCGAAACAGAAGCTGTTGAAGTAGTGCAATACGTACATGATTTCTTGATGAAAAACTACGGCCGATTAGACGTGACATTAGGAGAATTTCAACGTTTGAAAAGGGGAGACCAAGATTGGCCACAGGCAGGTATGCCGGATGTGTTAGCGGCGGTGATGTCCGAGCCTTTTGGAGAATCGAAACGTAAAATGATTTCTGGCGATGCCTATATTGGTTTTGTGAAGTTTCCTAAAGACGGTGGTTCGCCGCTGATTGAGACGGTTAATACCTTTGGCGCTAGTTCTCATCCAGAGTCAAAGCACTATGCAGATCAGCGCGAACTATACCAGGCACAGAAAACAAAGCGTATGACGCTCGATAAAGACGAAGTGTTAAAGAACGCCGAGAAAATCTATCATCCGGAATAATTAGACGATAAAATCAGGGTCTTTATAGGCAGGGGCAGGGTATTTATAAAATCCTTCCCCTGTTTTTTCTCCTAGCTTTCCCACATCGATATAAGTCTTCAACAAGGCAGCAAAAGCCTGAGAACCCGCGTCTTGTTGATTATGGGTCACGTGCCAGGCCGTATCTAATCCGATACTATCTAGTATGCCAAAAGGCCCCATCGGCATATGAAAGTTCACCATCCAGGATTTATCAATATCCTCGATACTCGCCACTTCTTTAGTCCTTAACTTTCCAGCAGCTCCTATCACCGCCATCAGCATAAAATTGAATACATAACCCGGATTCTCTTTTCTAACGATCACAGGTACTTGCTTTAACGCCCTACCAAAATCTTCTAGTAAAGTCACCACGTCCTCAGAGGTCCCCGGATGCGGCATAATATCCACCACCTTAGAATAAAACACATCGTGAAAATGGAAAGCACAAAATAGGGAAGGGCGATCTACCACGTCTACGAGCATTGAAGGTAATAAATACGAGGTATTCGTCGTGAAAATCGTTTTAGCCGGCGCTAGAGCGGAAAACTGAGCCCAAACTTGACGTTTCAAGGGTAATTCCTCGGTCACAGACTCCGAAATAATATCCGCATCTGCTACAGCCTCTGCTGGATCCGTAGTGAAATGAATAGACGCTATCACCTCATCATTTAATGAGAGCATTCGAAGGATCTTCGACATCACTTTTTTAGACGAGACAAAAGCCTCCGCATTTATATCATATACCGTTACTTGAAAGCCTGACAAAGCAGCCTGCAAGGCAATTCTTGTACCTAATGTCCCTGCACCTAAGATGCAAACCTTGTTGATTTTCATATTTGACCTGTTTGAATACATTTTGTCGCCATTCTACCGGCGGCCTCCACTACTTGATTTAATACACTGAATCGAGGGTCTTTCGAATACCCTAAACTAAAACGTTGGTAAATCTGCTGCGCGATGGTAGCCACCTTACACAGCCCAAAAACATAATAAAAGTTCATTTCACTCATATCGCGTCCTGTCTTAGCTCCATAATAGGCAATTAACTCAAGACGCGTAAAATTCCCTGGCACATAAGACAGATTAAACATCTTCAAGATATCTTCATCCTCTGCCTCCGCCCAATAGGCTAAAGTCGTTCCCAAGTCCATCAATGGATCGCCCACCGTCGCCATCTCCCAGTCCAATACGGCCTGCACTTCTCCTGAGCTAGAAATGACCAAATTATCGTATTTGAAATCGTTGTGAATAAAGGCTACATCCGACTCTGATGGAATAGACTTCGATAGCCATTGAAATGCCTCCTCAATCGAAGGAACCTCCGACGTCTTCGCCTTCTGAAAACGTTCCGCCCAGCCTTGTACTTGGCGTAAGGAATATCCTTCGGGTTTGCCTAGGGCGCCTAAACCAGAATCGTTTAATTCCAGCGAGTGTAATTCAATTAACACATCCAGTGCAGATTGAGAAAGGCTACGGAAAAATTCCGGAGAAGCCTCCACAGGCGGACGATTCCGAATGATCATTCCCTCCACTTTCTCCATTAGGAAAAAGGGAGCACCGATGATGGACTCGTCTTCGCAAGCTGATATGGGATGTGGCATCTTGGTATAACCGGCCTTCTCTAAAGCTTGTAAGACGCGAAACTCGCGAATCATATCGTGGGCTTTGGCAATCTTCAATCCATGAGGCGGTCTACGTAAAACGTAGGAAGCGTCTCCAACCTGCACTTCATAGGTCAGATTCGAAAATCCACCCGGAAAAGCGGTGATCTCCACGGATGGAACACCTAAATAGGACGGTAATTTTTCAAACCCTTCCATTAACCCTTGCGTGATTTAAGAATGCTCTTGGCTAAAACGGTCTTGTGCACCTCATCCGGCCCGTCATAGATTCGAGCCCCACGTTCGTGACGGTACCAAAACGATAAGAGCGTATCATCCGTAATTCCCAAACCGCCGTGCACTTGAATCGCCCGATCTACAACCTTCATCAACACATCGGAGACGAAGAACTTAATCGTCGAAATATCTTCTTTTGCGGCCTTAGCGCCGTCTTTTTCAATCTTATGAGCGGTATTGAGCACTAATAGGCGAGAGGCCTTAATTTCAGCGGCGCTTTCAGCGATCCAGTTTTGGATCGTCTGCTGCATCGCAAGTGAATGACCCGGGTTTAATTCCCTTTCGATCGCGCGATCACACATCATTCCTAAGGCACGCTCACAAATACCGATCCAACGCATACAATGGTGAATACGTCCCGGTCCTAAGCGCACTTGAGCTAATTGAAAGCCCGACCCTTCTTCGCCTATCAAATGAGACACCGGCACCCGGCAATTCACAAACTCCACCTCACTATGGGAAAGATAATCTTCGCCTTCATCGCCCATAATGGAAATATTGCGAATCAATCGATAGCCGGGTGTATCTAAAGGAACTAGAATCATACTTGCCCGCGCGTATTTATTTTCCTCTGAAGGATTCGTTACCGCCATCACAATCGTAAAGGAAGCCCCATCCGCAGAAGAGGTAAACCATTTATGACCATTAATGACATATTCATCTCCGTCACGAACAGCAATCGTAGACATGTGCACCGGATTACTTCCCGCATGCTCTGGCTCCGTCATGGCGAAACAAGAACGGATCTCTCCACGCTCTAAAGGTCGTAAATAGGTCTCCTGTAAATAAGGCGACGCAAACTGATGCATCAACTCCATGTTACCGATGTCTGGCGCATTGCAGTTAAATACGTAATGGCCCAAAGGACTCGTGCCTAACACCTCAGAGATCGAAGCGAATTCTACGAGACTCAATCCTAAGCCACCATGGGATACAGGCAAGTGAGGGGTGAATAATCCCATCTCTTTTGCTTTAGCACGCAGTGCACGTAATTGAGGCAAATGAGCCCTAAATGAACCATAAATGGCTCCTTGTTCTAATGGAATAATATATTTTTCAAGAAAGTCGCGGTAGCGAGGCACTAATTCAAGCGCTTTATCTGATTCAAACATACATTAAATAGTTAAGCCGCCATCAGCGGTGATGACTGCGCCAGTCGTGTAGGATGCTCCTGGTGCGGCAAGGTATAAAGCGGTAGCACCGATTTCCTCGGGCGTGCCTATCCGCTTAATGGGTAATTGACGCAACGTATGTTGTAGGATTTTATCATTGGACCAAAGCGCCTCTGAAAACTTCGTCTTAATCAAGCCCGGACAAATCGCATTCACGCGGATATTGAAGTCGCCCCATTCTTTGGCAAAAGCCTTCGTCATCGAAATCAGCGCCGCCTTACTCACACTATAGATACCCAGCCCTGGCTCAGGAGATATACCACCCACAGAACTAATATTAATCACAGAGGCATTCGAAGATTTCTGTAAATGAGGTAAACACAAACGCATTAACTCGAATGGAGCCTTCAGGTTCACATTCATAATCTTATCAAATGCGTCCAGCGTTGTATCGTGAATAGGGCCAAAAGTCGGATTCGTCGCCGCGTTATTCACTAGAATATCGATTTGGCCATACGTAGCAATCGTCGCCGAAACTAAGTGAGCTAACTGATCCATCTTCCCCACGTGACAGGCAATACCCGTCGCTTCATATCCTTTAGCGCGTAATTCCTGGGCCAGCAAATCCAATGTTGTTTGGTCTCTGCTACTAATCACCACCTTTGCTCCAGCCTCCGCAAAAAACTCCGCAATACTAAAACCTATTCCTTTACTAGCGCCCGTTATGAGGGCTACTTGATTCTTCAATGAAAATGCCTGCATATTCTAGTCTATTTTTAAACAATTTAAAAAAATAATATGGTAATTTACGCTATCACCACCTGAAAAAAGACGTCATGAAACAAGTCGTATTCTACGAAACCGGATTACCTGAAAATGTATTACAACTAGAAGAAATCGAAAAGCCAACTCCAGCTAAAGGAGAAGCACTCATTCGCATCACAGCTCGCAATATCAATCCATCTGACGTCATGTTTGTCCAAGGGCTATATGGCATCACTCCTAAATTACCTAGTAGCGCTGGTTTTGAGGCAGCGGGTGTAGTGGAGGAATCGACTAAGTTCCCTGCAGGAACTCGCGTGCTTTTTACTTCAATCGGTACTTGGAAAGAGTATACTTGCGTATCGGATGCAGGATTAATTCCCATTCCGGATGGAATGTCGGATGAGGTAGCTTGTCAAGCTTTTGTGAATCCAGTTACTGCTTATGGTATGTTGGAGACATCCAGATTAGGCAAAGGAGGTACTTTGTTAATCACGGCTGGGGCCTCGGCTTGGGGTAAAGTAGTCATTCAATTAGCGGCGATGCGGGGCATTCATGTCATTGCTACGGTGAGAAGACAGGATCAGAAGCAGACCTTATTGGATTTAGGTGCGACAGCTGTGATCGATGTAGCGACAGAAAGTTTAACAAAGAAGGTAAAAGAAATATTCCCAGAAGGAGTGGACTATGTGTTCGATGCGGTAGGAGGGGATCAGGGGGCCAAAGCCTTGACTTGCCTTAGACCAGGTGGAAAGATGCTTGTTTTTGGCCTATTAAGCCTCGAACCGATTCCGTTGAATTCTGGATTATTAATCTTTAAAAACCTCAGTGTAGAAGGCTGGTGGTTAAGCTCTTGGTGGGAGAAACTAGGCAATGAAGGAATTCAGAAGGCTATTAAAGAAGTCTTCACCCATTTATTGAAACACGACGTAAAAGTAGATATTCAAGCTACTTATTCATTAGCTCAGTTCAAAGAGGCATTAATTGCTTATCAAAAACAGGGGAGAACCGGAAAAATTTTATTGGTGTAAGGAGTCCAGCTCAGCAGGCTGGTCATCGGGTTCGTGGGTATTTCGGCCGTCGGTCGGAATACCATCACCTATAACTTCGTAAGAGAGCTTATCTCCAGCGACAATTACCTCTAAATTATAGATAAAAGTACCATCAGGTTCTTTCGTTTTAAGTACTCCGGTATAGAGCGAATCGCTCTTTTGAATGAGAGAAACATCGAGAACACTGACGCCTGTAACTTGCTCTTTTTGAAGATTTTGCAACCACAACTCGCGTACTTCAGAAGCTACCTCAGCGGAAGACTTTTTACACGAATTTAAGACGAACACGAAGGTTACTAAAAGGAATAATACTCTAATCATGTTGCAAAAATGGGTATTTTTCCCAAAAAAAGGAAAAAGAAATCCATTAAAACTTCAACCCCTCATCTCTACCTTGTGATATAGCTTTCGAGTAATCGATCCCCTTCACTTGGCCAGCGATGTAGTTGATGCCTTGCCACAAGTGGTTTAGGTAGGTAGGTTCTTGGTAGTTTTCCTTTGCGTGGCCTAGGGTGGTGACCCAGATGTGGCCGCCTTGGAAGTGTTGGGTCCAGGCTGCTGGGAAATAGCGGCCGTAGATGCCCTTGTGTTTTGTGATTAAGTCTTTTTGAGCCTGATCTAAGGTGGAAACATCGTGCATTAGTAGGGTTTTGATGCCTGGGTAGAGTTCCGCGCCGAAATAGCATTCGTCTTCTTTTGTCCATTTAGTGGGCACGCCTTTCATGGATGGGTGTGCGGGGTCGATGTTGATGACGGAGAAAGGTTGGAATTTTGCGTGCCAAGTGAAGGTTTCGCCCACCATCATTTTGAACCAGTCCCATTTGCGTTCTGTGCCTGTTACGGAGTGGACACCTACGAATCCACCGCCGGCTTCGATGTAGTGGCGGAAAGCGAGACGCTGAGTGTCTGTGTCGAAGACGTCGTTGTTTGTGGAGGTGAAGATGATGAGCTTGTATTTGGCCAAATTCTGTTCCTCAAATACCCCTGGATTATCCGAAACCTCGACTTTAAAACGCTTTTCAGCGCCTAATTTCTGGATAGCTGCCACGGCAGACGAAATGTTATCGTGCACATAGCCAGGGCCATTTTTCGTGTAGACAAGAACTGAATAAGTAGTCTTCTGCGCAAAAGTCGCGAAAGCAAAAAGCAGAAATAATGTCGTTAATCTCATTTTACGCCGTATTTATCAATTAAATAGATGATGGCTGCCATGTTCACGGCGCCTAAATGTAGTTCTCTTTTGTTCACGTTTTCGAATACGTCCGTCTTCGCGTGATGTAAGTCAAAATAGCGTTGGCTATCTGGGATAAGTCCAGCTAAGATGGATTGCTTATTGATGTCTGCCATCGGGGCGATGTCCGTACCGCCGCCGCCAAAAGTAATCTCAGATCCGTAGGGTTTCAATAGGGGAGTCCAGGTTTGGAATCGAGCGAATTGAGCCGGAGGGGCAGTAATTCCGATCGAACGAGGGGTGAAGCCGCCTTCGTCACTTTCGATGACAAAAATGTGGTTCTCCTTGTTAAGTTTAGCTTGGTTTGCGTATTCCTTTCCACCACGCGCTGCATTTTCCTCGTTTGCGAATAAGACGAAACGGATCGTGCGCTTAGGCTTGTAGTTCAAGACTTTCATGACGCGCAATACCTCCATGGTTTGGACGATGCCGGCGCCGTCATCGTGTGCGCCTTCGTTTACATCCCAGCTATCTAAGTGGCCGCCCAAGGTGATGTATTGGTCTGGGAACTCGGATCCGCGGATTTCGGCGATCACATTGTTGTCATCTGCGTCTGGAAGGAAGAAACCGTAGGTTTGTAGTTGGGCTTTGATGGTTCCTTTTTTGGCCAAAGAATACAATAGCTGAGCATCATCCGGGCCTAAAGCCACCGCTGGAATCTTTGGATATGCCTCATCATAACTCATGCTACCCGTATGCGGCTCATTATCCGGCGCCGTACTTAACGAGTGAATCATGATCGCAACAGCCCCATATTTCGCGGCTTTACTCGCACCAGAACGGCGAAAAACACCGCTCTCTCCATAAGCCTTAAACGTCTGAATCTTCGTCGGATCAAAAATACTGTGGAAATACACAATCTTACCCTTCACCTCGTTCTTGCGCTTCTCTAATTCCTCGAAACTAGCCACCGCAACAACCTCTGCCTCAATTAATCCATTCGATCCCATCGAATTTCCTAAGGCTAAAGCCGCCAAAGGCTGCATTCTCGCCTCCCCATTCACCCCCACAATCGCTGCAAAATCTTTCCCACCTCTTTTCCAATTAGGCACCTTACACGGCTGCAAAAACACTTTATCCGCACCGATAGCCTCTAAACTTTTCTTACCCCAAACCACCGCATTTTGTGCCTGCGGAGAACCGGCTAATCGACCACCAATCTTTTTGGTCAACTCATACAATAAGTCATAGGCCTTCCCGTTTGTCATAATCTCATCTGACATCTTCTTAATGAAGAGGGAGTCTGTGTTTGCCTGGGCGCTAGAAAATAGGGGAAGTAATAGGAGAGGGAGGAAACGTAATTTCATAGTCATTTAATAAAAAGTGTGTTTAAAGATAGTAATTATTCGGTAAATTGGTGGATAGTAATCGGTATCCGGTATCCGGTATCCGGTATCCGGTATCCGGTAGTCCGGAGGGAGTGAGTCCGAAGTCGGAAGGAAATATTTCCTTAAGTCATCCCCGTAGGGGATTCCAACTTTGAACTTTTTGCTTTGAACTTTGAAATTTTTAAAAAATGAAAAAACTACTAATTCTCTTAACGCTTTGTTCTATTAATGCCAAAGCTCAATCCTTCCAAGGTCTACTTAAAAAAGCCACTGAAATTGTCTCATCAGGTGGCTCATCCTTAAGTTCAGACGATGTCGCCAATGGTTTAAAAGAAGCGCTGAGAATAGGCGCGGAGAAAGGGTGCACAAACCTAGCTAAACCGGACGGTTTTTTTAAAAATGCTGCATTGAAAATCTTAATGCCACCTGAAGCAGCAAAAGTAGAAAGCACTCTGAGAAGCGTTGGCTTAAATCAATTAGCTGATGATTTGATCCTTAGTTTAAACCGGGCCGCAGAAGATGCCTCGACCACCGCAGCACCAATTTTTGTGAATGCGATCAAGCAGATGTCCATCACCGATGGAATTAACATCTTGCGTGGCGACGAAATAGCTGCTACAACTTATTTACGTTCAAAAACCACGGATCAATTAAAATCGACATTTAATCCCATCGTCAAAACCTCTTTAGACAAAGTAAATGCCACAAAATACTGGGAAAAGGCCATCACGGCCTACAATGCCATCCCATTTAGCAATAAAAAGATCAATCCTGATTTAAGTGCGTATGTGACTGAAAAAGCCATGGAAGGAATCTATAGCGAAATAGCAAAACAAGAGAAAGATATTCGGGCTAATCCTTTGGCGAGAACGACTGATTTGTTGAAGCGGGTATTCAATAAGTAAAATGAAAATCAAGAAACTCCTTTCAATTAGCTATCTAATTTCCTTATCCATTACCATTGTCTTAGGTCTTATTGATTCTGACCCCGTCATCAGCCTCAGTAGTTTCTTGACTGATATCTTTTTCATGTCCATTTTTTGTTGGATGGTGGTGTTGCCATTCACTTATTTGGTCCACTTAATAAATGAAAAATCCCAAAGGTTAGTGAATAAATAATTTTGGAAATAAATACCAAGCCAAGTACATTTGATGTGGTGTTTTAAATTTTAGGATGAAACTAACTTTCTGGTCGTTTATTGTTTTGCTACTGGTTTCAGTTAAATCTTTCTCCCAAACAGGGATAGGGACAACTACACCTAACTCCTCAGCTAAACTAGAAATCGCATCCACCGATAAAGGATTGCTTATTCCTCGAATGACAGCGGCTCAGCGTGCGGCAATAACTACCCCAGCTACCGGTTTATTAGTGTATCAAACAGATTCAGAAACAGGTTTTTATGTAAATTCAGGAACTTCCGTATCTCCCACATGGACACGCGTAAATAGTAATTGGACACGTTCGGGAAATGACATTTCGTATTCTTTAGGAAACATTTCGACGACTGGCGCACTTATAGGAGGTAATTCGAATACATCCTCTATTTCTGGATTCACGGCGAATGTGGCATCCATCACTGCTAATTACGCCATAACTGCAGCAGATAATGGTAAAGTCATTCAATCCACAGGCGCTTCAGCCATTACAGTAACGATACCAACTGGTTTACCAACTGGCTTTAATTGCACGGTGGTTCAAATGGGAGCGGGGCAAATTACCTTTTCAGGTACTTATTTAAATCGTACAGGATTTAGTAAGACGGCAAGTCAATATTCAGTAGTGAGTATCCTCCACTTGGGTGGCAACAGCATTATTGTGACAGGGGAAATGAGTAATTAATATGAAAAAGTTAATTGCTTTAATCTTAACGCTAATTTCCTTTTACAGTTTAGCACAAATGGGTTTACCCATTCAGACATCTTTATTGCCAAAGAATAATTTGGTAGTGAATTATGATTTTTCAAAATCAGCTGGATTCACCAGAGGAGCCACAACAGCCACTAATTTAGCGGGAACTTCTTCAGGTAATCCCTCCTTGTATAATTCACCTATTTTTATGAATTCGTTGGGTTTTATTTCTTTCAATGGATCCAATCAATATTTGGCTACGCCAAACATTCGAACCTATTTCAAATCAGTCAATACGAGCACACAAAGGAGCTTTACCATGAGCTTTTGGTTCTACCCATTGACAGCCACCGGCGTTGTGGTCAGCGAGTTAGATTCACAAGTTCCGAGTGGTGGTTGGCATGCGACCAATGTTGAAATTCTAAATGGTTTCATCAAATATCGAATTTGGAATGGACCCATCATCACATCTTCCTCAGCTGTATCTTTAAATCAATGGCATCACATCGCTTTAGTTTATGATGGAACTTCGGTAAAAGGGTATTTAAATGGGGTTTTACAAGGCACTCAAGCGGGCGCAAGAGAAATACCACCCACCAGTCAAAACTATGCCATTGGAGCGGGAGAAACTACCAATATGGGAGCAGGCAACTATGGAAATTTTCATTTGGCCCAATTTAAAATCCATAATTTACCGTTGACGGATAAAGAGATTTTATCCGAATACGAGACCCGAAAAGACGAATTTGATTATACGATTCATAGCCCATCTACGAATTCGAATCCAACGTATTGGGGAATATCAAGTGCATGGATTGGTGAAACAACATTTAGTCAAGATCATTATACGCCTTGGTTAAACAATACGCGGTTAGGCTGGGCTGCTGCATCAAATGATGTGAATCAATGGATTACCTTGAATTATGATGAACCTGCCTATGTAAAAGGAGTTGTTGTTCAAGGAAGGGCAAACAATGGAGGACAATGGGTATCCAGAGCACATGTTGAAACTTCTTTAACGGGAAGCGCTCCCTGGACTAGAGTTTTAACAGACGCGACTGTGAATAGTAATTCATTAGATGATGTTAGACTGAATTTCCCATCGAATGTTTTTACCAAGTCCATTAGAATTTTACCAACGTTATGGACAAATCATATTACTTTACGTTTAGGAATGCTCGTAAAGCCAAATAATTACATAAATGATGGTCTAGTACTTCGTTTAGATCCTGCTAATATCAAATCGTATCAAGGAACCGGAGCTACATTTAAAGATTTAACTACTAACGTATCGGATTTTACTTTAGTTGGTTCACCCACCTATAATGCAAATGGGTTTTTTACATTCAACGGCACGACTCAATACGCCTCTCGAGTAAATACAGCTAGTTTAAAGCCATCAACTGCTATTTCAATAGAACAATGGTTAAATGCCGATAATTGGAATGCTGGTACATCTTCAAGTTATAAATGTGCCTTATCTTGTACACAAGGTGGAGGATATTCCCATAATATTTGGAATGGAACTTTTTATAGTTATATATATGCCGGTGGTAAATATTTAATTCCGTCTGCTTCAGTTAGTAATTTTGGCGGATGGCATCATTTTGTTACAACGTTTGATGGTCGGTATGCAAAATTATACATTGATGGTAGTTTAGCTAGTACGGATGATCATGGAAGTGCTAATCAAACTATGACTTACGCATCCAATAGTATTTTTGTAGGAGCCGAGGCTAGTTCAGGCACCTCACCAGAAGGGTTTTATTGGCAAGGTAAAATAGCAACTACAGCAATATATAATAAAGCATTGTCGGCTGCTGACATATCACAAAATTTCAACAATACTAAAATAAGATATAGTATTATTCAGGATGGTCTTGTAGCAAATTTAATCAGTCCTCCAAGTTCAGGAACTACCTGGACTGATGCCTCAGGTAATGGTAATAATGCAACCTTAAATGGGTCTCCTACGTATACTTCCGCTAATGGTGGTGGATATACCACCTCATCAACTTCATATATTTCTTTGCCAAATAATTTATCCAGTACGTTTACAGTAAGTGTTGCATGTTCCTTGAATCCATCTACCTTTTGGGCTACATTATGGGGGAATGAATCATGGAATGCCGGAAGAGGGTATATAGCCTATTTTCTTTCAAACACCACCCTAAATTTGGGTAGTTCTACTGGGCCTGTAAGCATCTCTGTATCCGGTATTAATACAGTTCATATATGGGATTTTGTGGTTAATGGAACAAGCTACACCTTGTATAGGGATGGAGTAAGCATTTCAACTGGCACATTCACTGCACCTTCTGGAGGACTTAGTACGAATGGACTTTATTTTGGTGCAAGACATACCAATGCAGGCACCTCCTTCACTGATGCTTGTCCTGGTACCTATTACAGTATGCGTGTTTATAACAGAGCATTGAGCGCAGATGAAATAAATACAAATTTTACAGTCCTTAGGGGGAATTATGGATTGTAAATGCACCCATTTTGAGGATCATATTCAATTGAAATTTTAATTTACCAAAATGGAAAACAGTACCCAGATTAACACCGAAAAAATCAACTTTAGTCTAGAGGACTTAGAGCAAGATATTTGGGTACGTTTAGTTACCGGTGCCGTTAAAAGCAGGAACCCTTTTCATACCCCTTGCGTCGCCACGATGGATAAGGGAGAAATAAGTTTAAGGACAGTGGTTTTGCGTAAGGCTTTGGCCAAAGAAAGGGAATTACGATTTCACACCGACATTCGAAGTCCTAAGTGGAAAGAACTATCCCTAAATCCATCGATTAGCGCTTTATTTTATGATGCCGGAGATCGGATTCAACTACGAGTGAAGGGAAAGGCTGTATTGCATTATAAGAACGACTTAACGGCTGAGGCCTGGAAAAATACTACCTCCTCTAGCCGTAGGTGTTACTTAACGCTTCACAGTCCTTCTAGTTTCGCGGAAATTCCTACCAGCGGGCTTTCTGAAGAAATAGAGCAAGAAAACTTTACTTTAGCCGAAAGTGAAATGGGTTATTCTAACTTTGGCATTGTTTCTATCCAAGTACATTCCATCGATTGGTTGTGGTTGAATCATGCGGGGCATAGAAGGGCTTTTTTTGATTATACCGATGGAAGTTTTCAATGGATGATTCCTTAAATTAGCAGTAAATACTTTACCTCATAATTAATACAATGGTCAATAATTTATTGAAAACGGCATTAGGACGACTACGAATTGTAGCCTTTTTAGAAGGTTGTTCGTATTTACTTTTAGGCTTTACGATGATTTTAAAATACAAGTATGGTATGCCGCAGCCTAATTACGTGGTGGGTTTAGCACACGGAATTCTTTTTGTTCTTTACGTCGTTTTAGTACTTCAAGTTTCATTTATTCATCGATGGAACTTTACCAAAATAGTCGGTGCTTTTTTAGCTTCACTCATACCTTTTGGCACATTTTATGCGGATAAAGCACTATTTAGGTAATTGGATCTTAGCAATTGTATTTGTTGTTTCATGTTCAAAAGAGGATGAACCTGTTACTGCTCCTTTAACTGGTGCTCCTGAAATTACGGTCACCACGCTGTTAAACAATCAGGGGATAATTTGGGGCTATGATTTTTTACCCAATGGCACTATTCTGTTTACCCAAAAAACAGGTTCATTGCGCTTGTTTGACCCGACTACGCAAAGCAATACACTCATTTCAGGCTTACCAACAAATATTTCAGCTGCAGGGCAGGGAGGATTACTAGATGTGGCTATTTCTCCGGATTATGCCTCTAGCAAAAGTGTATATACCACGTATAGCATTTCAGGCGGCTTTCTTGTGCTGGCAAGGTTCACTTTAAATGGAACCGCTGCGAGCAACTGGCAGGTCTTACATACCACTGAATCGGCTTCGACCTGGAATGGCCATTATGGGAGTCGAATTGCCTTTGGAACGGATGGTACATTGTATTGGAGTGTGGGAGAAGGAGGGGGAGGAAGCCTTGGCGGGGCAACAAGTCCACATCAAAATAGCCAAAAATTAACTTCCATGTGGGGTAAAATACATCGCATGAATCTGGATGGAAGTATACCAGCTGATAATCCATTATTACCAGGCCAAACTGCGCGTTCCACCCTATACAGTTATGGTCACCGTAATCCGCAAGGAATGGCTTTTGACCCTAAAACAAATCAACTTTTTGTAAATGAACATGGACCTAGTGGTGGTTGTGAACTTAACCGTGTTCAAGCAAAAGAAAATTACGGTTGGCCTTTGTATAGCATGGGCATTAATTATAATGGAACAACCATTAGCAACGGACATAATGCAACTGGAATTGTGGCACCACTAAAAAGTTGGACTCCGGCATTCGCACCATCGGGTTTAACCTTTATAAATCACCCTTCATTTAAAGATTGGAATGGCAATTTACTCATGGGAAGCCTTGTACGGAAACATTTACTCATGATAAAAATGATCAATGGAGTACCGAGCAATGAGACTATTTTACTCGAAAATAACGGCCGCATACGAAATGTAAAAATGGGCCCTGGTGGTAAAATTTACGTGAGTGTGGAAGATGGGGGGAGGTTGTTAATGTTGAGTGCTAAGTAGTTCAAAAGTAGTGTGGGAAAAAATGAATTAACCGTAATTGCATAAAAAAAGCCCCAAATATCTCTGGGGCTTCATTATCTGCTAATTACAAAATTTGATACACCTTATAAGAGACTGTTTCTCCTAGTTTAACTATAGTCCCTACGCCTACACTTACAATATTATTCAAATAAGCATGCTTTTTAGAGCTCGTTTCAAAATAGGGTGTTGTTCTAAAATAATAAGTCCCATCAGCGTTTAAGTTCAAAAATCCTTGATAAGTCACATAAATATTTTCACCTTCATTCGTTTGTAAAGTAACCCTTACGTCAATTTTATTAGAAGTTTCATTTAACTGAAGAAACCAATCAGCCCCATCAGGTAATACTTTCCCTTTAAGATTAGGACCCTCAAAAAAGCCATCCTTCACCGGATATATGGTTCTTTTTCCGGCCAAAGTTTGTCCGACTTCTACGCCAGGTTTTAGATTAAATGTTACTTCAAAAAGCAATTTGCTTTTCAATTCTTGCGCAACCGAAGGAAGGCTAAGACACAAAGCACAAACTAGAGCCAATAGTAATTTTTTCATGAGTTTTTGGGTTAAATAAAGCCCTAATATAAATATCTTTTCGAAACTAAAAATAGCAATTCTTCATTTTTCTCAAATTGAGACATAAAAAAAGCCTCAGATTTCTCTGAGGCTATTGTTGATCTTAAGAAATTTAAATTATTTCAATTTATGTAAAATTTAAAACTTGAAAAAGTTGGATGGATGTAGAAATAGTCTGGAATTGTATGATATTTCGCTATGTAAAGGTTAGATCGATTGGTTCTAACTGAACCTCGCTGGGCATCGAAAAGCATTATCCTATGCTCAGAAGTATTATGGAGATTACTTGAATAATAACCTAAAGAATAATTTGATTTAAGAATATACCGTTAAATAATTATTCAATAAAATAATTGATTTTAAAAAATAAATATTATAATTTTTTGAAGAAACTAATAATGTGAAGCTAGAATCACAATAAAAAACGGGGCGGAAGCGAAAAGCCAAATGAGTAGCCAAATCATAATTTTAATGTAATGAAAGTAGATATTAAATGTATTTCATGTGGCCAAATCTTGGGTTTTGGCGAAATGACAAAACAATCGGTAAAACAAAGTGCTAAACAAGCATTTAATTGGAAAGTAATGTTAGGAATTCAAAAAATTGAATGGATTCCAACTTGTGAGTCATGTGGCAATTCAGGAAAAGATAATTTCTGCTGTCCAAAATGTGATAGTAATGAAATATGGACAGAGGACATTTTAAAATCAGGGAATTTAATCCACAAGTGCTAGTTATTAAAAAACTAAAGTTAAACCATTAAAATTATGAGCAACAATGCAATTGCAACACCAAGACAGTTATTCACACTTAATTTTCCAAAAAAGGATGTTGAAAATAAAATAAAATACTTGTGTGAAAAACTTCCAACATATGTTTTTATGAACCAAAATGAAACATTGAATTCAATGCGAATTGAAGCAAAAGGAGCATTCCTAAGTCAGCATATGGATTTCAGATTTCAAAATACCGACGAAGATATCTGCATATTTGAATTAGAAGTATCAAAGTCTACAGGCGGAATGACGAATGATGACAGCATTTTGAAAGCAAAGAAAAATATTGATGAATTTATGGAATTCCTTACAAAATGTTTAGAGGGCTATGAAATCTCGGAGGAAGACATAAAAAAATTAAAAAAGAGTCAAACTAATAATATGATATTCTATGTGATATTCTTTATTATTTTACTTTGGTTCTTCTTCGGTGGAGGATTAGAAATGTTACTTTAAATAAAATAAAATATAATAAATGAAAAAATCAATCATTATCCTGGTAACATTTATGTTTTGCCTATTTAGTTGCACAAGTAAAGTAAATAAGGAAAACTATGAAAAAATTTCAAATGGCATGACAGTTTCACAAGTTGAAGCTATACTTGGTAAAGGAGAATCGCAGGCATCTTCTAACGTAGATTTAGGTGATTATGGCGGGAATATAAGTTCAGAAGTAATTACTTGGCAAGATGGAATGGATATTATAACCATTACATTCTCCAATGGCCAGGTTTTGGCAAAAGGCCAAAGTGGACTATAATTCTATCTATTGCTACTTGGAATAAAGTATATTTATAAAAAAACACCATCAAATTTCTCTGACGGTGTTTTTTTATTTCTATAAGTGATCCCGCTGGGATTCGAACCCAGGACCCATACATTAAAAGTGTATTGCTCTACCAACTGAGCTACGGAATCATTCAAGCCGAGGCTTGTATATGTAAAATGGTTCACTCTGGAACCGAAAGGAAGTTCAACCACTGGTTGACCTTCGTTTGCAAAAGAGTAACTTTTTCCCCTTATTGCGGTGCAAAACTAGCACCCTTTTTTAAATAATGCAAGTCATTCGTCTAAATAAAATCACATTTCTGTTTATTTTTCTTTTGGGTTTTGGCCAAAGGGCTTATAGCCAAATAGATAGAAATCAACTCGCATTAGCAGATTCTTTGTTTAAAGCGAATAGGCTTTTGAGTGCAGAGAAAATTTACGTGTCCCATTTAAAGACCAAACCTAACCAAACTGAAAATATCAAATTAAAACTGGCTTATATCGCGAAAGCGAAAAATGATTGGTTGAAGGAATTATACTATTTATCCAGTATTCAAGCTACGAACGCAAGACCTGAAATCTCGAAACGTTTAGAGGAAATAGGAGAGAAGCAAGGCCTGAATGGCTTCGAAATGAGCTTATGGGATCAAATCTATTGGTTGTACTTTAAATATTTCCCTTGGATTCTCGGTTTCCTACTCCTTATTGCATTGTATGGAGCTAGTATTTTGACCTACTCTGTCTTTAAGAAAAGACGAATTCGAAAAAGCCAATTTACCTATTTAATCCTATATATCGCAATAATAGGCTTATTTGCGAATTTTCCCGGGTTTTTAAATTATGGGATAATTACCAAAGAGAAATCCTACATGCGCGACTTCCCATCCTCCGCAGCGCCTGTAGAACGCCTTCTAAAGAAGGGAAATAGAATAAATTACTGGTTTACCCGCGATATCTGGGTGTATAGTATTATCGAAAGCCAGCAAGGCTACGTGAAAGAGGACGACTTTTTGCCAATTAACTAAAGGTGCAAGATTTGGAAGCTTAAGTCCAAAATAATCTCACGATCTGTTTCCGCGCTTCCCAATACCCCTTTTACCTTCAAATCTGCATTTTTAATGGCCTCAATAATGCGAACGACTTTAGCTAAAGGGTAATTTCTCGCCGCTGTCGTATAATCACGCACAAAATAAGGATTCACTCCAATTAGCTTTGCAATCTCCCCGTCGGAGACATTTCCCACATCGTGGACTTGTAAGACCTTTGAGAAGAAGTTAAATAATAGCACCAGCATGGGTGCTGCTGGATTTTGCTTCGTATTTTCTGCAAAATGAAAGGCTATTTTCTGAGCTTTCTCTGTATTGCGCTGGATGATCGCTTTTTGCAACTCAAAATAGTTGTATTCCCGACTGATCCCGATATATTTCTCCACTTCCGTAGCTCCCACCTCGAAACCAGCTGGCACATTCACTACTAATTTATCTGCCTCATGTGCCATGCGAGATAAATCTGCTCCTACATAGGAAACCATCAATTCGACGGTAGCGGGCTGAATTTTTACCCCTCTTTGGCCTAAATAATCCACTAACCAAGCACCTAGTTTATCCTCCGAAACCTTCTTCGAAGTTACAATCACCCCATGCTTCACTAACGCAGAAAACACCTTTGATTTATCAGAAAGCAGGGATTTTACGGTCAAAACAAGCAGGGTAGAGGGTGTCGGATTTGCACAATAATCTTCCCAAACCTTTAAATCATCATCTTTGGTCTTCGCATTTTCCTTCGCCTTAGCCATCGCCTCAATAAATGCCGCCTCCTTCACAATCACGACCTGACGCTCAGCCATCATCGGATATCGACGCGCAGTCGCAATGATAGATCCTAAACTATGATCTTTGCCAAAAAGTACAAATTGATTAAAACTCTGCTGATCCTCCGGCAACACCTGCTTCTCAAAAGCCTCCACTAATTGATCAATCAAATAAGGCTCATCGCCATGCAACAAATAAATAGGAGCCAGTTTTTTCTGCTTTATATCCTTTAAAACCTCTGAAGCGCTCTGTTGCATGTGTTAATTAATTTAAACAAAAATAGGCAAAACCAAAGGGATGGAAAAATATCTCAAGTATTTCCCGTAGGTTTGCAGGCAAAAAAATAGCTCAAACCATGCCAATTGCAAAAAATAACGTTGTATTCATCTCTTACCAACTTGCTTTTCCAGACGAAGACGGACAACCAGATGTCGTAGAAATCGTAGACGAAAAAGAACCAATGGTCTTCATCCACGGCCTTAGTGGCCTTCCTGAAGCGTTTGAAGAGAACCTTTTGGGACTAAACGAAGGCGATACCTTTGATTTCAGCATCTCCGCTGAAGATGCTTACGGTAACGTGGACCCTAATGCCATCATTGAATTACCAAAATCCATTTTCCAGGCCGAAGATCAATCCGCAGACGACATCTTACAAATAGGGAATTTCATCCCTATGACAGACGACCAAGGAAATCGCATGCAGGGTTTAGTGGTTTCCATCGAAGGTGAAACCGTTACCATGGACTTTAATCACCCTTTAGCAGAGAAAACCTTAATGTTCCAGGGCAAAATCTTAAAAATCAGAGAAGCTACCCCAGAAGAAATCGCTCACGGCCACGTGCACGGAGAGGGTGGGGTGCATCATTAAAAACATAGATTATAAAGCACAAAGCATAAAGAATAAAGATCGCTTCGCCTTCGGCGATGTTTTATGAAATGTTTTTTGTTTCTAATACCATTAAAAAAGGGATCGAAATTCGATCCCTTTTTTAATTCCAACTTTATTCTTTGTGCTTTATGCTTTATGCTTTAAGAAGATTGAAGATCCGCATAAGCCACCACATCCACCCCAAACTTCCTTAAGAAATCCACTCCCTCATCAGAAGCTAGTCCTTTGTAGGCCGCATAAGAATTCAAATAAATCACCTTTTTAATTTTCATGCTGTAAATAATACGCGCACAAGAAATGCAAGGGGATAAGGTCACGTAAATAGTAGATCCTTCAACGGATACGCCATTTTTAGAGGCATATAGAATGGCATTTTGTTCTGCGTGTAAGGCAAGTGAACAACTTCCTTTCGAATCACGTGGGCAACCTTCCTCCCCAAATTCGTCATCACAGTTGTGAGTTCCAGCAGGAGGACCATTATAGCCGATGGAAATGATACGCGTATCTTTCGTTAATACACATCCCACTTGAGCACGAGTACAATGGGAACGAAGCGCCAGATTCTGAGCCAGTTCCATAAAGATCACATCAAACGAGGGCTTTTTCATAGACATAAAAAAATCCCAAAAAGGGATTTCTTGTAGCGGGGAGCAGAATCGAACTGCCGACCTTTGGGTTATGAATCCAACGCTCTAACCATCTGAGCTACCCCGCCAAATTATGTCGCAAAGGTAAGCGTTCCGACCGTAGAACACAAATATTTTCACAATACTTATTAATTTTGCGCAGGATTTGGGAATTAGCTCAGAGTTAATACCTTTGTTTATAGGTAGTTTTACAAATAATAAATCCCTAGAAATTATGTCACAAACTCCTTATACTTTTGAATATGAGGTAAAAGCATCTCCGAAGGTGCTTTATCCTTATCTAAGTAGTCCATCTGGATTACAACAATGGTTTGCTGACAAAGTAATTGTTCGTGGAAGCTCTGAATTACATTTCTATTGGGATAATGAAAACCATCCCGCGACAGTTTTACCAGGTAAGGCAAACAAATCCGTTAAATTCGACTTTAAAAAGGGGGATTCTGAGCCTGGTAAGCATATAATTGAAATGAGCCTTGACGTAAGTGAAGTATCAAATACAACTTATTTGACCATTATAGATGGAGCCTCGACCTTTAAATCAGATGCCGATGCCGCTGATTTATGGGATTATTTAATAGACAAACTAAAAGAGATAGTCGGAAGCTAGGATGCGTAAAATTGACAAATTAGTGCTGAAGGCGTTTTTGGGGCCGTTTTTTTTGACCTTACTCGTTGTCATCTTCATTTTCCTTTTGCGTTTAGTGTTATTTTATTTTGCTGATCTCTTCGGTAAAGATTTAGGCGCCTTTGTTTACGTTGAGCTTTTTTTCTACTTCTCCTTAATTACGATTCCTTTAGCCATGCCACTATCGGTATTGCTTTCATCCTTGATGACCTTTGGAAAATTAGGAGAAAACTTTGAGTTGACAGCACTTAAAAGTGCGGGGATATCCATATTTAGAATCATGAGGCCTATTTTAACCGTCTCAATCTTTTTAAGCCTCTTCATGTTTTGGTTTATGAATGTTGCCTTACCGTGGGCAAATATCAAGGGTTGGAGCCTTTTATATGACATTAAAACGACTAAAACGACTCTTAATATAAAGGAAGGTATCTTTTACATGGATTTGACCGGATATTCTATTAAAGTGGGCAAAAAATATCCAGACAATAAGACCTTGAAGAACTTGATTATTTATGATCACACGCACAATGATGGGAATCGTCACGTTACTTTAGCAGATTCTGCGCTGATGTATACGATTATGAACAAGCGCTATTTAGTGTTTGAATTATTTAATGGCAAAGACTACTTAGAAGATGCTGAACAAGGTTCTGCGGTGAATCCGACTGAATTAGCAGTGCACGAATTTAAAAAAAGTAAGGTAGTCATGTCTCTTGCGGTATTTGATCTCCACAAAACGGATGAGCAGCAATTCGCTCATCATGAGATCATGCGAAACAATAACCAGTTAGCAGATGATGCCGATTCACTTATTAATAAGATTTCAGAAGTTAAGATCGGATTTTTAAAAAGTGCTGCCACTAATTTTCTTTACTACATGACGCCTGTCAAGCAAACCTTGCAATTCTTTAAGAAAACCGATTGGATTATGCCTCGTTTACAGAAGGGATATAAAGATAGTAAATCCTCGCCCTATGATATGGCAGGTCAACAGGCGAAAAATATGATTTCTACGGCACAAACAAATAAAATACTTTTAGAAGACTTTGAAACTAAATTAAACAAAACGAATCTAGAATGGCATCACAAATTCACTAATGCCATGTCTATTTTAGTCATGTTCTTAATTGGGGCGCCGCTAGGAGCCATTATTAAGAAAGGAGGATTCGGTGTACCAGTTGTTGTTGCGGTTTCATTCTTTATATTAATGTATATTCTTACTCAGCAAGGTGATAAGATGGCCAAAGAAGGAGCCTTGGTATTACAAGTAGGAGCGTGGCTTGCTAATTTAATTTTGGCAATCATTGGTGCCTACTTCCTCAAGATCTCCTTAGCTGATTCTCGCTTGTTCGAAACAGACTTCTACAAGGTAGTTTGGGATAGAGTCCGCACTAGATTAGGACGCACAAAAACAGCTGAATAATTCATTTGGTTGTTAGCAATAAAAAGAGTACTTTTGCAAATTAAATAATTATTTAAAACTTAAACTGGTAAAAGATGTATTTGTCACCTGAGAAAAAACAAGAAATTTTCGAATCAAAAGGGAAAGCAAAGTCTAAAATCGATACTGGTTCTGCTGAGTCGCAAATTGCGTTATTCACGTACAGAATCAACTATCTGACTGAGCACTTGAAGAAAAACAAGAAAGACCACAGCACACGCTTAGGACTTTTAAAGTTAGTAGGTAAGCGTCGTAGCTTATTAGATTACTTAACTCGTACTGATATCACACGTTACCGTGCGATTATCGCGGAATTAGGTATTCGTAAATAAGAAAAAAAAGGGCTTCATTTCGATGGAGCCCTCTTTTATTTCCCCGCTGTAAACGTTTGAATCGTTCAAACAAAACTTAAATCACGCGAGGTTGCGTGAAATTTATTCAAAAACGTATGTCATTTAACATCATTACAAAGCATATTTCGATGCCAGACGGCAAAGAAGTCTCGATTGAAACAGGCAAATTAGCCAAGCAAGCGGACGGAGCTGTCGTTATTAAGTCAGGAAATATGATGTTGTTAGCTACTGTAGTGGCTAACAAAGAGGCCAAAGAAGGAGTAGATTTCCTTCCTTTATCAGTAGACTACCAAGAAAAATTTGCGTCTAACGGACGCATCCCAGGATCTTTCTTAAAAAGAGAGGCACGCCTTTCTGATTATGAAATCTTAATCTCTCGTTTAGTAGATCGCGCTTTGCGCCCTACTTTTCCAGATGATTACCACGCAGATGTGCAAGTTTTAATCAACTTGATCTCAGCAGATTCAGAAGTATTACCAGATGCATTTGTCGGTTTAGCGGCAGCTGCAGCTTTGGCCGTATCAGATATCCCATTCAATGGTCCTATCTCAGAAGTTCGCGTAGCGAAAATCAACGGTGAATATAAAGTAAACCCGAGCGTAAGCGAATTAGCAGGTGCTTCCTTAGAATTAATCGTTGCAGCAAACGCAAACGATATTTTAATGGTTGAAGGTGAAGGAGACGAAGTTTCTGAAACCGAAATGCTAGAAGCTTTACGTATTGCACACGACGCTATCAAATTACAATGCGCTGCATTGAATGAATTGACTGTAGCTTGTGGTAAAACAGAAAAACGTGTTTACTCACACGAAACACACGACGAAGAGTTGCGTGCTGAATTGTGGAAAAACTACTACGAGAAGTATTTAGCGGTAGCTAAGTTAGCAAATCCGAAGAAAGACGAGCGTAAAGCTGGTTTCAAGGCGATTGTAGACGAATTTATTGCTTCATTACCGGAAGATCACGCGGTGAACATCGGTTTAGCGAAGCATTATTTACATGACATCGAAAAAGAAGCAGCTCGTCAATTAGTATTGCAAGAGCGCTACCGTTTAGATGGTCGTAAATTGAATGAAATCCGTCAAATCACGTGTGAAGTAGATTATTTACCTACTCCTCACGGTTCGTCTGTTTTCACTCGTGGTGAAACTCAATCTTTAACTACCGTTACTTTAGGTACGAAAATGGATGAGCAAATCATAGACCAACCGATGACACAAGGGTACAACAAATTTATGTTGCACTACAACTTCCCAGGCTTCTCTACAGGTGAGGTTAAACCAAACCGTGGGGTAGGTCGTCGTGAAGTAGGTCACGGTAACTTAGCAATGCGTGCGATTAGAAAAGTTTTACCTAAAATGGAAGACTTCCCTTACACGTTACGTATCGTTTCTGATATCCTAGAATCAAACGGTTCGTCTTCAATGGCGACAGTTTGCGCGGGTACTTTGGCCTTAATGGACGCAGGTGTAAAAATCAAAGCGCCCGTTTCAGGTATCGCGATGGGATTAATTTCTGATTCAAAAACTGGAAAATACGCCGTATTATCAGATATCTTAGGGGATGAAGATCACTTAGGAGATATGGACTTTAAGGTGACAGGTACTGAAAACGGTATCACAGCTTGCCAAATGGACATCAAAGTACAAGGTTTATCTTACGAAGTTTTAGCGGAAGCACTTTCTCAAGCAAAAGAAGGTCGTTTACACATCTTAAACGAGATGAAGAAAGCGATGCCAGAGGTTAGAGAAGATTTCAAACCTCAAACTCCGCGTGCGACAGTTATCAAGATTATGAAAGACCAAATCGGTGCGGTAATCGGACCAGGTGGTAAAGTAGTTCAAGATATCCAAAAGCAATCAGGGGCAACTGTTACGATCGAAGAAAAAGAAGATGGTGGATATGTAAGTATCTTCTCTTCTAACGGAGACGCAATGGCAAAAGCAGTTAGCATGGTAAGAAGCATCGTAACTGTTCCTGAAGTAGGAGAGGTTTACGAAGGAAAAGTAAAGAATATTCAAGCATTCGGAGCTTTTGTGGAATTTTTACCGGGTAAAGATGGTTTACTACATATCTCTGAGATTTCATGGGATCGCATCGACACGATGGACGGTGTTTTCAAAGAAGGAGATAAAGTAAAGGTTAAATTAGTCGAAGTAGATAAGAAAACGGGCAAATTCCGTTTATCTGCTAAGGTTCTTTTACCTAAGCCAGAAAAACCAGAGGCTCCAGCAGCCTCAGCTGAATAATTTAGTATATCCTAGCGTTGCGCATTCGTGCGCGACGCTTTCATTCTGTTGTAAGATCTTATGAGACAGCTAAAAATTAGCAAACAAATTACCAACAGGGAAAGTCAATCTCTAGACAAATACCTTCAAGAGATCGGTAAAGTCGATTTATTGACTCCGGATGAAGAGGTAATCCTAGCGCAGAAGATTCGCGATGGGGATCAATTGTCATTAGAGCGTTTAACGAAAGCGAACCTTCGTTTCGTGGTATCCGTTGCAAAACAATACCAAAACCAAGGTCTTAGCTTAGGTGACTTAATTAACGAAGGAAACTTAGGTTTGATCAAAGCGGCACAACGTTTTGATGAAACACGTGGATTTAAATTCATTTCATACGCAGTTTGGTGGATTCGTCAATCGATCCTTCAAGCTTTAGCGGAGCAATCTCGTATCGTACGTTTGCCTTTAAACAGAGTTGGTTCTTTGAACAAGATTTCAAAAACATTTTCTGAATTAGAGCAAAAATTTGAGCGTGAGCCATCTCCAGAAGAATTAGCAGAGGTTTTAGAGATCTCTACGGGTGAAGTAGTAGATACGTTGAAGATTTCAGGTCGTCACGTCTCTATGGATGCACCTTTCGTTCAAGGAGAAGAAAACTCGCTTTTAGACGTATTAGAGAACGATTCTGAAGACAAACCAGATTCTGGTTTGATTAACGATTCCCTTCGTCGTGAAGTACAACGCGCTTTATCTACCTTAACTCAACGTGAGGCAGATGTAGTTACTTTGTATTTCGGCTTAAATGGCGAACACGCAATGACTCTTGAGGAGATCGGTGAGAAATTTAATTTAACGCGTGAGCGTGTAAGACAAATTAAAGAGAAAGCGATCCGTCGTTTACGACACACTTCTCGAAGCAAAGCACTAAAAACATATCTTGGATAATTTTTAAAGCCTCTCACGAGGCTTTTTTTTGCTATGGCATTTCCAAAAGGCATCATCGAACTAGTAGACTCTTTATACCAACAAGGTGTAAATGAGGCGGTTATATGCCCTGGATCCAGAAATGCCCCCTTAATGATTGCTCTAACCCGCCACGGCGGTTTTAAATGCTATTCAATCTCAGATGAACGCTCAGCTGGATTTTTTGGCCTAGGAATTGCCTTAAAAACGGGTCGTCCTGTCATCCTTTGCTGTACCTCTGGCTCAGCTGGTTTGAATTTTGCTCCGGCGGTAGTAGAAGCCTTCTTCCAAGAGGTTCCATTAATCGTCTTAACGGCAGATCGCCCGAAGGAATGGATTGGACAATGGGATGGACAGACGATTTACCAAGAAAACCTCTTTGGAAATCACTCTAAGGCCTTTTATGATTTTGAAACGGATGATTGTACCGTTGCACCAATGACTGCCATGGCAGAACCGAAAGGACCTGTTCAGATAAATGTGCCGATTAGTGAGCCGTTTTACCCGGAGCCAGGTTTTGTTTTGGAAAATAGCTCAGCTATTTTCCAAAATGAAACTCTGGCAAAGCACAAAGCACAAAGCACAAAGAATAAAGTGGATTTTACGTATTTCAATCAAGAGATTGCATCTGCAGAGAAAATACTCGTGACGGTGGGTCAAATGGAAGATAATTCCATTTTCGAGATGCTGTCTGCCTTTGGGATTCCAGTCATAGGGGATGCAACGTCAAACTGTGGAAGTACGATAGCGCATGATTTGATATTAGCCAATGAGTCGGCCTGGCCAGCTTTGCAGCCTGATTTGCATATCCATTTCGGCAAATCATTTGTTTCAAAGCGAATTAAGCAGTTTTTACGGACGCATAAACCGAAGCAATCTTGGCTCATCCATCCTAATCCCATCGGAAAACCGGATCCCTTTTTGTGTTTAAGCCATGTAATAAACACGAGCGCTGAAAACTTTCTCGCAGGCGTAAACTGGACATCTAAAAACTGGACGGCTTGGAATATAGCTATCGAAGAAAAGCAATCAGCGTTTTTTGCAGAAAAAAATTGGACTGAAATCCATATTTACCAAGCAATTACTGAGGCCATTGAAAAACAAGAGACGGAAGTACATGTGGCTAATTCATTGGCTGTCAGGTACATTAATTGGACTTTGGCGAAATTTACTAAAACAGAAGTATTCTCAAATCGAGGTACCAGCGGTATAGATGGATGCCTGAGTACGGCCATAGGAGCTGCCCAAAAAACAGAGAAACTTTGCATCTCCATCATTGGAGATGTGGCCTTTCAGTACGATCGAAATGCCCTTTGGAACAACTACATTCCATATAATCTACGCATTATCGTTTTCAATAATGGGGGCGGGGGAATATTCCGTAATCTAGAGGGTGCAAAAGACCTACCAGAGCTGGATAAATTCATGGAAACTCAGCAAAGTTTTACAGCTGAAAATACGGCAAAAGACGCTAAAATCACCTATTTCTCCGCAAACAACGAGAAAGAATTAGATCTGAATGCCTTTTTCAACAATAAGGGAGCTTCACTCTTAGAAATTCACACGAATTCCATCGAAAACGCGGCTGAACTGAAGCGATATATGTCCTTATTTAAGGCTTGATTTGGCCTGAATTTTGGCCCAATTCTTTAAATATAACTCATTCTTAGGATCTTTCTCCAGTGCTTTCTTCACATAAGCAGCCGCTAAATCCCATTGCATACGCTGTATTGCAAGGTAACCTAAATTATTATTTAGAAGATCCTGGTATTTTCCAGACATTAAAGCCTTCTTGAAAACAGTTTCTGCTAAATCGATTTCATTCATCTCCTGAAGTACAACACCCTTATTAATCAAGGTTTCAATGGAAGTCGAGTCAAGAGCTAAAGATCGGTCATAAGAAGAAAGAGAACCCGATAAATCCTCCTTTTGTAGTAAAATATCTCCCTTTAGGGTCCAATTTGCGGCTGAATCTGGGAAAGATTTCACCAGTTCATCCACTGCAGGAACAGCCTCATCAAATCTCTGAAGTGTTTGAAGCATTTCTGCCTTTTTAAAGAGGGCAGGTGCAAACTTATCATCCAAGGCAAATGCCTTGGAGAAATCTACTAATGCTTCTTCATTTTTCTCGAGAATCTGATAAACTAATCCGCGATTATAATAGGCATCCGAAAAATCAGGACGCTTTTTTACTGCCTCAGAATACCATTTGATAGCCTCATGATACTCTTTTTCCTTCCATTTTGCATTTCCACGTAAGAAGAAGTCGCTAGATTCGCGCTTTTCATCATCTGTCGTGGTAGAGCAATTAATTAAAAATAGAGAAGCAAATAGTAATACGAGGTATTTCATAGGGCTAAAAGAAAGTTCAATTTAAATAATTCAATTTTCATTCGCATCTTTGTGGCTTAATTAAATGTAAAATTATGGCATACGCAGAAATGTTAACCGATAAAGGGTTAATGAAAATCGAATTCTACACAGAGGATGCACCTATCCACGTAAAAAACTTCATTGATTTAGCTGAAAAAGGCTTTTATGACGGTATTACTTTCCACCGCGTGATTAATGATTTCGTAATCCAAGGAGGTTGTCCTGACGGAACTGGAGCCGGTGGCCCAGGCTACACGATTCCATGTGAATTAACAGGAAATAATCAATTCCACGATCGTGGCGTTTTATCGATGGCACATCGTGGACCTAACACAGGTGGTTCTCAGTTCTTTATTTGCCACTCACGTAACAATACGGCGCACTTAGACCGCAAACACACCTGTTTTGGTAAAGTAATCGAAGGAGTAGAAGTAATCGATTTAGTACGCGAAGGAGATAAGATCCAAAGCGTTAAAATCATTCAAGACTAATGCATTTTATCAAGGAAATAACCCATCCACAGATGCGAATCTCCCTTTTTGAGTGGAATTCGAAATACATTGTGAAGTTCGAGACTCCGCACCTAGAGCAGAGTTACAAATATTCCGTGATGGACTTTTCCTCCCAAAATGAAATAGAGGAGCTGGTATCCAGCTCCTCCTTTCAAGATTTCGTCTTACAGACCTTTAAAAATATGTATGCCGAAATGGCAAAACATACCTATTAATTACCTCCTAACCATTTGTGGCGCAATTTCAATTGCGCTTCCGATGGATTAGCCTCCGATTCAATCACAAAAGCCTTCATAGGTGTTTTTTGCACTGCCACTAGGAAGGTACGCTCCATTCCATCTCTTCTTACAGAAAACACTAACGAATCACCAGGTTTCTTATCTGCTAATAATTTATCGATTCCTGGGAAATCAGCCCCATTTACTTTCAATACTTCATCTCCTACATTCAGGCCAGCCACATAGGCAGAACCTCCTTTGTATAGGGATATAACACGTCCACCCGCAATACTAACCCCTATATAAGGAATAGTTTTAGACAAATTCGCATCGGTGAATTGATAACCAAACGCTTTGAACATACTAGCATACGCTGGCATCTGAACCCCATAAATATGCGTTTTAAAGAACTCAGCAGCTGAAGTTCCCGCTACTTTAGAGAAGGCATCTTCTAATTCCTGATCAGTAAAGCCACGCCCAGCTTTCAAATAATAGGTTTGGTATAACATTTTGAAAACATCATCAAGGCATTTAGTTCCCTTAGTTTGCTGTATGATCCACATATTTAAAACTCCGCCTAATAAAGCCCCTTTGTCATAATAGGACACCGATGCGTTGCGTGAGTTTTCATTCGGACGGTAATACTTAATCCAAGCGTCCCAGCTTGATTCAGCTGCAGACTCCACCTGATTTCCTGGGGTATTTTCTACACCAGAAATATCATCGCCTAATCCTTTGATGTAATCCGCTGTTGAAACCATTCCCGTACGTTGATTAATCACATCTGCATAATAACTCGTGATACCCTCTGAGAACCATAAATTGTGTGTATAGTTCTCATTTTCATAGTCGAATGGTCCCAAAGCCTTAGGACGAATACGCTTCACATTCCATAAATGAAAATATTCATGCGCTAACAGGTTCAATACACCTTGATACCCTTTCGGCGTTTCATAGCTTGAACGAGTGACTTGACAGGTCGTCGAATACAAGTGCTCTAAACCGCCACCACCGCGATTTAAATTATGAATAATGAATAGATAATGATCGCATGGATGTTCTCCTACCACTTTTTGGGCTTCTTCCGCCATCTTCTGCACATCAGCTAAGAATTTCACAGAATCCACTTTAGCGGGACCATAAAAGGCAATTTGGTGTGGAATATTATTCACTTTGAAGTCCCAAACCTTGTGATTCCCTATTTCAATAGGGGAGTCGATCAATTCATCCAAGTTCTTTGCCACATAATTAAATCCACCTACATTTTTCATCGCAGTTGACACCTTCTTAAAATCTTTGTAAGGGATAATGGTCAATTCCTGAGGCTGAGCAGCAAATTTAGGGGCATACATCAATACACTAGCAGGATTAATGTAGCCATGCGTATCATCTAAAAACGACGTACGTACTGACATTTCAAAAGCGTAAACGCGGTAATGCACCGAAATTTGCTTCAATCCAGGCGTCAATGCTACACGCCACGTATTTTTATTGATCTTGGATATAGCCATTTTTTTACCATTCGATTCTGCCGAAACAGACTCCACATTTTTTGCATATTCGCGGATTAAATAGGAGCCAGGAGTCCAAGCAGCCATTTTAAGATCTATGAAATTCGTTTCCTTGCTAACATCTACTGTCGTTTTTACCTCAAAATAATGAGAAAAGGGCTCCGACATGCTGATTTGGTGTTTGATAGGTCCTGCTAGAGTAGAAAAGGATAGTAAAACACCGAATAATAGTAGTTTTAAATTCATAATTATTTTTGTTGTGAAATAGATTTTAGTAAAATTAAAAAAATCAGCCGTATAGTCTAACATGTGCTATTTTTTTCCAAATAATTCTAAATTCCAAAACAATTATTTGACATAAAAATCGTATTATTGTTTAGTCTTGTATATTGACAATAAACCTATGGTATTTAGATCATCCTTTTACTGCCTCGTCCTATTTTTATCCCTATATTTCTCGTCATTTTCTCAGCAATCACTCGCTTTTGAAAATAATCACATTCATTTTAGTCAAGGAAAAGAATATTTTGAAGCGCAAAACTACGTGGCAGCCCGTGAGGAGTTTGCTAATTTTTTAAGTAGACAATCTAATTCAAACAATAACGAGGTGATTTTAGCAGAATATTACCAAGTATTGTGCTCGCTTTATTTGAATCAACCTGAAATAGAAGTATTAGGTTATCATTTTAACCTTAATCACCCGAATAGTACGCAAAGTAATTTGCTTTTCAGAAAAATGGGTATGTATTATTATGACTTAGGTAATTATGCTAAAGCCATTCGGTATCTCGAGAATTCCTCTTTAGGAAATGTAGAAGCACGTTTCAAACTAGGTGTTGCCTATTTTGAGACGAAAGATTATACTAATTCCTTAGCCATTTTTAATGAAGTAAAATCGGATCCTGATGAGGAATATGCCTTTTCTGCTGCTTATTATGCGGGTGTAATCAATTATCAACAAAAAAGATACCTCGATGCCATTACCGATTTTAAAAAATCAAATGGAAATTCTAAGTACCGGAAAGATTTGCCATTTTGGATCATTTCGAGTTATCAACAAACTAAACAATGGGACGAGTTATTAAAGTATGCGGAGCCTATGGCTAGTACACACCCAGATATTGCACTGATAGTTGCGGAAATTCAATTTAAGAAAGGCTTGTTTGCCAAGGCCGATAAGAGCTATGAAACCTATTTGAAAAATACTAAAAATGAAATGGCCACCTATAAAAAGGCTTTTTCTCTTTATTCATTAGATAAATACGAGGAAGCGATGTCTTCTATTGTGGGTTTATTGAAAAAAGATTCATTAGGCCAAAAAGCCTATTTCTTGCAGGGATTAGCACAATTAAAACTAGGTAAAAAATCCGATGCCGCTAGTTCGTTTAACCAAGCAGGTGAGCTAGACTTTGATTTGGAACAAAAAGAAGAAGCTCAATTTAAATCAATCAGCATTTCAATCGATTTAGGGTTATGGAATAAGGGGCTAGAAGCAATTGAGCAATTTGCTAAATCTTATCCGAATAGCTCATTTACAGCATCTTATCAAGGTTTTTCAGCGGATGCTATGTTAAAATTAACAAGCCTTGAACCTGCCACTCAGCTCATGCTGTCAGGCATTCCTATTTCCGAAGAAATGAAAGTGGCTTACCAGACGCTAACCTATAACTTAGGAATAAAGGCCTACAATAAAGAACTATACAAAGAGGCTATAACCTACTTTGATAAGGCTATCTCTCAAGCAGCTAACCAAAAGATAACGGATGAATCCTCTTTTGGAAAAGCTGAATCTCTTTCTCAAATAAAAGATTTTGAGGGGGCGATTCAGGTCTATAAACCTTTGGTTTCAAAGAAAAATGCAGCAGATTTCCTTCAACGGAACCGTATTGGAATCGCCTATGCCTATTTCTCAGTAAAGGATTTTTCAAATGCGAATACCTTTTTCAAGAATTATGTAGATCAATTAAAAGCGAATCCAACCGGAAAAGCAAATGCAAATGCGATTCTTCGTTTAGCTGACACCTATTTAGTAGCTAAGAATTATACAGAGGCATTAACCTACTACAACCAGGCAATTGAAAATGCAAAAACGGAGAAGGATTATGCGATGTATCAAAAAGGGATTACGTTAGTCTATTTAGAACGAGATGCAGAGGCTAAAGCAACATTTCAATCTTTGAAGAAATTATTCCCTAATACGAAATTAGGGGATGATGCCAGTTTTCAAGAGAACTTAATTTCTTTCCGTACGGGTAAATATGCAGAGGCAATCGCTGGATTTACAGATTTGATAACGAATCAACCTACTAGTCCTTACTACGCTGAATCAATCTTGAAAAGAGCACAATCGTACTCTAACTCAAAGCAACCTGAAAAAGCTATAACAGACTACAAAGAAGTAATTGAGAAATTCTCTAAAGAGGCTTTTGCTAAAGATGCTGTTGCCGGTTTACAAGAAGAATTAAATGAAGTAGGGCGTCCTGAAGAAATGAGTTCCTATTTAAGCATGTATCAAAATAGCAGTCTAAACGAGGAAGAGAAGACAGAATTAGAATACCAAGCAGCAAAAGGTATTTATTTAGGTGAAAAATATAGTAAAGCAATCGAACCATTAAAGGCTTTCATCGCGCATTTCCCAGCAGATGAACGCGTTTCTGAGGTAACCTATTTAATTGCTGATGCAGCCAATCGTTCCAATAATAAAGCGGTAGCCTACGAATTCTACAAAAAGGTCATTGAGCAAAATGTTCATCCTTCATTAAATTCGGTTATTTCTAAAGTAGCAGATATTGAATTTGATTCAGCTGCTTATCAAGAGGCAATTGCTCATTACCGATTATTAAAAGACAAGGGAGTAGATTCTACCGTGATCAATCGTGCTAACAAACGAATACTGCAATCCTTTATCAAATTAAATGAAATTGATTCTGCCTTAATCGCCTACAATGATTTCCATTCTTTAGCTGTTAAAACGCCTGAGGGATTAGAGGAAGCGGCTAATCTCTATTTAGACATCATTCATTTAAATAACTTAAAGGGAAATTTCGCCAGCTCTAACGAAATGATTTTAGATAAATTCAGAAATGAATTTGCAGAAGTTTCTGATGCTACTTTAGGACAAGCCTATTTACACTTAGCAAAAAACTTTATTGAATTGAAAAATGTAGCTCAAGCGAAAGCTACCCTAAAATCCATTATCGATAATTCAGAGGACAAAGAAAGTGTTGAAGCAGCCAAAGTCCTAATGAAAAACTTTTTACAAAAATAATGTATATGAGATTTACATCTAAAATCATGCTAGTTTTACCCCTTGGCCTGATTTCCATGCTTAGTTATGGTCAACAGAAAAAGGAGGGAACTATTCAAAATGAAGAATTTGTCTCGGAAAAAGTGCGAAAAATAGAAGTACAACCCACCATGAGTCGTTCTTTTGAAGCACTAAATGAAATTCCTGATTACAGTAAAGATAAAAAAGTCGATTTTAGTTTTGACTTGACTAAGCCATCTTCTATTCAATTACCCACTTTTCAGACATCAATAATTGGACCTAGAGCAGGAGAGGAGTTGAAATCCCCATTTGGATCTAAAGCAAAAAATTCCATTAAAGTAGGTGCAGGTAATTATGGCCATACCTTATTAAATGGGCACTTTGGCTATAATCCAACAGAAAAAGAACTAAGAGGATTGTATATTAATCATGATGCCAATGCTACTGGACCCACGGATAACGCATTTTCAAGTCGTTCAGAAAATGAAGTGAAAATTTACAGCCAATCACTTTGGTCTAAAGCTTTATTAAAAGGTGCTATCGATTACCGTAGAACGGCAACAAATTTCTATGGGAGGGAAGTTTTTCCAATGAATACTCCAGAGGATGCATTTGCCATCAATTATAACCAAATAAAGTTCAATGGAGATATTTACAGCCAAACAGAGGGCAAAAGATTCTCCTACCAGGCTGGAACTGAATTCTCTTCTTTATCAGGGAATTTAGCTCCGAAAGAGTGGATGTCATCTTCTTACTTGAAAGCGAATTATGACATTTCAGAAGGATTAATGCTACGTATTAATGGAGATGCCGTCTTATCAAACTTCACCAGCAATACCTCCATAAATCGTAATTTTTTCCGTTTGAAACCTAGCATTTCCTATGACCTTTTGCCTCGATTAAATCTGCAAGCGGGAATTAATGCAATTAATGAGGAGGAATTAAGAATCTACCCGAGTATACAACTAAAGTATAGAGCAAATGACTTTATTCGTTTATTCGCTGGATTCGAAGGAGACACACAATTCAATTCATACCACAGCAGTTTACTACTAAATCCTTGGCTATCTCAAACCATTAACTTACAAAATACCCAACAAAAATGGATAGTATCAGGTGGGCTAATAGGCACTAATGAACGCAATGTACATTATGAGTTAAAAGCAAGCTATGGTGAATACGCTAACATGGCATTCTTTACTTCTTCAGCGGCAGATCTTTCTCAATACGAAATCCTATATTCGAGTGCTAATAATGCCGTTTCTGTACTTTCTTTACAAGCTAATGTAAAGATGTCTGTCACTGATAAAATCCAGTCTGATCTTCAAGTAGATTATACTAATTATGGAAACCTTGGCTCTTTTTTATATGCTTACCACCGTCCTAACATTCAAATCACTTGGATGAATACAATCAAAGTACACCCTAAAGTCAGTATTTTACCACAATTGTATTTTGTGGGAGGACTTTATGGATACAATTCAGCAACAAAAAAGGCGATTGTTTTAGATAATATCCTGGATCTCAACTTAAAAGGAGAATACCAAATAACAGATAAATTTACAGCCGCTTTATCTGCAAATAACTTACTTGGAAAAAATTACCAACGATATTTATTTTATCCAACACAAGGTTTTAACTTTACAGCAACTCTCGCATATTCATTTTAAGAATGACTGAATTTTATACCTTTCTAGAGCATTTACTATACGATCACGAATGTGTAATTATACCACAGTTCGGTGGTTTCGTCGTAAATGCACAAGATTATCAATTCAATGCGAAAGAGAATAAAATATATCCTAAAAGAAAATGTGTCGCATTTAATGAAAAACTTAAAACTGATGACCGTTTCTTAACGACAGAATGGGCTATAAATAAATCGCTTTCCCATAAAGAGGCCTCCATTGAAATAGCAGCCATCTCTAAAGACTTAAAGTCTCTAATCGTATCACAAGGCTCTTTGACTTTCGGTGAACTAGGTACATTTACTTTAAATTCCGAAAATCGTTTATCCTTTACGCCCAATCCAGATTTTAATGCAGATTTAAGTGTATTTGGTCTTTTTCCTGTTGGCCTAGGTTATAATCGCCAACCTAAAGAAGTTAAACCAACTCTTGAAGTAATTCCAACTGCAGAAGACTTACCGACTACTGTTTCAGAAGATTATCAACCTGTAAAATTAAGTAAATCAATATATGTATATGCCTTAATTGCATTCATATTGGGTGGTTTAGGTGCTTTTTTCCTAACCGAGCCCGCTAGTAATCAGGCGCAAAGTTCTTTAAATCCGATTAAAATCGAGAAAAAAGAAACGGTTTCAGTTAAAGCTACAGCAGCTCCTGCTAAGCCAGTGCAGATAGATACAGTTCAGAAAAATACCATCGATGCACCTGTAGAAGTAACTGTAGGAGAGGATCAAGATGTTATTTACTTAATAGCTGCCAGTTTTCAAACCTTATCTCAAGCTGAAAAAGGGCTAAAGGAGTTCAAATCACGAGGTTTTGACCAGGCAGAAATTATTTTAAAAAACGACCAGACGAAATTTTACCGAATAAGCTTAGGCACAGAACATTCGATGGAATTTGGATATGCTAAAGCAAGTGAATTAAAGACGTCTAAGAAAGTAGACATTTGGGTGTATAAGGCACTATAAGAAATGGATCAACGCATAGAACAACAGCAATTAGAACGCAAAAACCAAAGAAAAGCCTTGGCAATCACGATCGTGATACAAGGTTTGTTGTTTTTGTTATTTTGGTATGCAAAGATCTGGTCTGCAGAAGAAATGAAACTAGAATTACCTGAACCAGGATTCGAAGTAAATTATGGAACAGATGATGAAGGTGGTGGAAATGTACAGTCTTATAACCAAGCCAGTGATTTGCCTAACAACGATGAATCACAGCCAGCTGAAAAAGAAACAGAAGTCGCTGCGGTAACGAAAGCTAAACCTACACCTAGTTCGAAAGAGACAGTTATCTCCTCTGTAGTCAAAAGCCCTGTGAGTATTTCAGAAAATACGAAAAAGACAGCGGTTGTTTCAACCAAACCAACACCAGAACCGGAAGAAAAAATCGATGAGGGTGCTTTGTTCAAGAAAAAAACAACAAGCAATGGTACGCGAGGAACAAATCCGAATCCTGGGGGAAATTCCAATGGTCCTGACGCTGGAAAAATTGGAGATAAGGGTAGCCCGAACGGAAAAATCAACAATTCGACAAATTACTCTGGAAATGGTGGGAGCGGGGATGGCGCTGGTTCTTCATCGGTTAATATTTCTGGCTGGAGAATCGCTAATCGTCCAAACGTTAAAGATGATACGGGTGAAACGGGTATGATTCGATTCACCATCAAAATTGATGAAGATGGAAATATTATCAAATTAGTGATAGCGGAGAATTCGTTCTCCAATTCTTTGGCACAGAAATACAAAAGAGCCATCGAAAAATCTAAATTCATCAAAACATCTTCCGGCGCAAGCCCTAAAGAAGCGACTGGATCTATCACCTTCCGCGTAGGAGAACGATAGGTATCCGATGAATTATTCCGAGTCCATTTCCTTTTTGTATGCACAATTGCCGGTATTTCACCGAGAAGGTTCTAAAGCTTATAAACCCGGCCTAGGCAATATTGAGGCACTTTGCGAGCTGATGGGAAACCCAGAACGCTCCTTCAAGTCTTTGCACGTTGCAGGCACGAATGGAAAGGGGAGTTCCTCCCATTTTATGGCTTCAATTCTACAGGAACACGGTTATAAGGTAGGATTATATACTTCACCACATCTACATTCCTTTACGGAACGAATAAAAATCAATGGCATACAAGTAGCTGAAAAGTGGGTGGCTGATTTTGTTTCTTCTCGACTAGACCTAATTGAAAAAGTGCGTCCATCCTTTTTTGAATGGACGGTCATTATGGCGTTTACTTATTTCAAAGAACAGCAAGTCGATTATGCGATCATTGAAACGGGTTTAGGCGGTCGATTAGATTCAACGAATATCATAACGCCACTCGCCTGTTTGATTACGAACATTAGTTTTGATCACCAGGATTTACTGGGGGATACCTTAGAAAAAATTGCGTCTGAAAAGGCAGGTATCATTAAATCAAATACTCCAGTAACCATTAGTGAAAAACAAACGGAAACGTCTGCTATTTTCATTGCCAAAGCTGAATCCATCCATGCCCCTATACAATTTGCTTCAGATGTTATTAGTGCTTCAGACTTCACTTTCACAAGTCCAACTTGGGGTGAAATGAAAGTAAATAGCCCTTATAAAGGGCATTACCAGCAAAAAAACATACGTGGTGTTTTGGCTTGGTGCGAGCAGATTCAATCCATCATTCCTCTTGAAGGGGCAAAAATCAGGAAAGGAATTGAGCAAACCCGAGTGAATACCGGTTTACAAGGACGCTGGGAAATATTAGGGGAAAGCCCTAAAATCATCGCTGATACCGGTCACAACAAAAGTGGCATAACGGAGATTATGCAACAAATAAATAAAGAAGGTTTCGATCATTTGACCATTATTCTCGGGATGGTGGTAGACAAAGACATCGATTCGGTCTTATCCTTGTTTCCCACAGAGGCCACCTACTATTTTTCTCAAGCGAACAATCCAAGAGCCCTATCCGCTTTAGAACTACAAAAATTAGCAGCGGCTAAAGGCCTACAAGGCAAAGTGGTCCCATCAGTTAATGAGGCTATTGCCCTCGCAAAGTCACATTCTGGAGCTTCTGACGGAATTCTCATCTGTGGAAGCACCTATCTAGTAGGAGAAATTACCTTTTAATTCGCGTACACCTTGAGCAGAAGAAAAACAGCCAAATATAATCTAGCCATCGCATTAGACAATGTCATCCAAAGTCCGAAACCAATTTTCGGGACGCTGACTGGTAAATGGAGATCGGATTACTTTTCGAATGACCATTCATTGGTATTAGAACTGGGCTGTGGCAGAGGAGAATACACCAATGGTTTAGGTAAATTATTTCCAGATATGAATTTCATTGGCGTTGACGTTAAAGGAGATCGATTAGCTCAAGGAGGAAGAGCTGCAAGGGAACTTGAATTAACAAACACCGCATTTCTTCGCATACACATGCAAGAGATTGACCAACACTTTGCTGAAAATGAAGTAGATGAAATTTGGATTACTTTTCCAGACCCACGTCTACGAGATCGCGACGAAAAACGTCGTCTCACTTTTCATACCTTTCTTGATCGCTATAAGAAAATCTTAAAGCCAGGGGGTATTCTTCACCTAAAAACTGATTCAATGCCTTTCTTCGAATTTTCTGAGGGCTCTCTAACTGAAAATGCTTGGAACATCATCGTCAAGACAAATGATCTATACACTTCCGAATGGATGGACGATCACTTTGGGATCAAAACACGGTTCGAGGAGATGTTCTACGAAAAAGGATTTAACATCAATTACCTAAGAGCAACGAACGTAAAATAAAAAAGCCTCTCTAATGAGAGGCTTTTTTATTTTACGCTAGTAAGATTATCCTACGCGCGCGATTAAATCCGCAGCACGAGAAGAATAACCAAATTCGTTATCATACCAACCTACCACTTTTACTAAGTTACCCATTGCTGTTGTTAACTTAGAATCTAAGATACAAGAGTGTTGGTTACCAATAATGTCGATTGAAACGATTTCGTCTGTAGTAAATTCTAAGATACCTTTCATCGGACCATCAGCGGCCGCTTTCATAGCAGCATTGATTTCCGCAACCGTAGCCTCTTTCTTCAATACTACAGTGAAATCAGTAACTGATCCATCTGGAGTAGGAACACGCATCGCATTACCATCTAATTTACCTTTCAAATGAGGTAAAACTAAACCTACCGCTTTAGCAGCACCTGTAGATGTAGGGATGATAGAATAAGCTGCAGCACGAGAACGACGTAAATCGGAGTGAGGTGCATCTTGTAAGTTTTGGTCAGCAGTATAAGCATGAACCGTAGTCATAAATCCTTTTTCGATTCCAAAAGCATCGTCTAATACTTTAGCCATTGGAGCTAAACAGTTAGTTGTACATGATGCATTAGAGATAATCGTCATATCATCAGTTAATGTATTATCATTAACACCTAAAACAACTGTAGGAATATCACCTTTAGCAGGAGCGGAGATGATTACTTTGCGAGCACCAGCGACTAAGTGTTGTCCAGCACCCTCTTGATCGATGAAACGACCTGTAGATTCTAAAACAACATCGATACCTAAAGCACCCCAAGGTAATTGCTTAGGATCACGTTCTGCAAAAGCCTTAATCACGTTACCATTAACAGTAATGCTGTCAGCATCAGAAGTAACAGTTCCATTAAAACGACCGTGAACTGAATCATACTTTAGTAAGTGTACCAAAGTAGCATTGTCAGTTAAATCGTTAATAGCAACGATTTCCACATTTTCTTTTTCCAATAAACGACGGAAAGTAAGTCGACCGATACGACCAAAACCATTAATAGCAACTTTAATTTTTTTCATTGAATAAATTAATTTGATTTCATACAAAGGTCAAATATAGCATTTAAAATGTATTATTCCAAGAGAGATAGGATTAAATAAACCCAATTAAACGTTTACAAGGCCTATTTTACAAAAGTAAATCAGCTTATTTTAATTTAGCTATATAGCTAATTATATGATTTTTGAGTAAAAATCACGTGGATACGTTTTTTATTCAAAATATTTTAGCATATTTGTGTAAGGAATTACTGCTCCAGATCGATGGGGTAGGAGAGTGACAGAATGTCATTTGTCTTTTTAGCTAATTTTCTAGCAAATTTTACCAAAATATTATTCTGCAAATTGTTGTAACTGATTGATAATCAGCTAAATGACTTATTAAAGTTGAAGTTAAATTAATGTCGATTTTAGGGGTCTTTTTAGCTCATATCATCAGTAGGCATCTATTTTATTTCTCCTGATCCGGGAAAGCCTTGGCTTTTTTGATTAATTTGCATCTTCATTTATTGCATATCATTTTTATGAATTCATTAGAAAATACTATTGTTGCCGCTTGGGACAACACAGAGCTTCGTTCAAAGGCTGAGACCATTGAGGCGATTGAAAAAGTAGTAGACTTAGTAGATAAAGGGGAATTGCGTACGGCAGAACCCAAGGCTGATGGCAGCTGGCAAGTAAACGAATGGGTAAAGAAAGCGATTGTGATGTATTTCCCTATTCGCCAAATGGCCGTTTCAGAAGTGGGGATATTTGAATTCCACGATAAAATGAAGTTAAAATCTAATTATAAAGAATTAGGTGTTCGTGTCGTACCTCCTGCAGTGGCCCGTTATGGCGCATTCTTAGCGAAAGGAACGATCTTAATGCCCTCTTATGTGAATATTGGTGCCTATGTGGACGAAGGAACGATGGTGGACACTTGGGCAACTGTTGGTTCCTGCGCTCAAATAGGTAAACATGTACACCTGAGTGGTGGTGTGGGAATCGGGGGCGTATTAGAACCACCACAAGCATCTCCTGTTATTATCGAAGATGGCGCCTTTATTGGCTCTCGTTGTATTGTAGTGGAAGGCGCTCACATTGGTAAAAAAGCCGTTCTAGGCGCTGGTGTTACCATTACAGGTTCCTCTAAGATCATTGATGTTTCAGGGCCAGAGCCAGTAGAATACATCGGTTATGTACCGGAGAACTCAGTAGTTATACCAGGAAGCATACAAAAGACCTTCCCAGCAGGTACCTATGGAGTGCCATGTGCCCTCATCATAGGTAAAAGAAAAGAAAGTACCGACTTAAAAACATCGCTTAATCAAGCATTAAGAGAGAATAACGTAGTTGTTTAATTAATAACAAAAATGAATGCCCGGTTCGCTACCGGGCTTTTTTTATGGAAAATGAATTGAAAATTGGTGAATACAATCACCTTCGTATTATCAAAGAAGTACCTTTTGGCCTCTATTTAGATGGTTACGAAGATGAAATCCTTTTACCCTTGCAATACGTACCAGAAACGTATGAAATCGATTCATCAATTGATGTATTCATCTACCGTGACTCGGAAGACCGCATCATCGCAACTACATTAAAGCCTTACGCCACTATCAAGCAGTTCGCTTATTTAGAAGTAAAATCCGTAACTCCTTTGGGCGTATTCTTGGAATGGGGATTAGCAAAAGACCTTTTTGTTCCATTTAGTCAACAATACCAAAAAATGGTGGTAGGGAAATTCTACCTCGTATATATTTATTTGGATGCCCAAACAGATCGAATCGTAGCTTCAGCTAGAATCGAGAATTTCCTTCCTGCCTTTATTGAAGACGAAGAGAATCGCTTTGCAGCAGGAACAAAGATCGAAGCTGTTCCATTTGAATACACAGACTTAGGTATTAAATGTTTAGTTGACAATTGTAAAATTGGAATGCTATTCAAAAATGAAATATTTACAAATGTAATACTAGGGCAAAGTACATTTGTATACATCGAAAACTTGCGCGAAGACGGCCGCCTTGATTTACGTTTGGAACCAGTAGGAAGATTACGTTTGGATTCACAAGTGGATAAAGTATTGCAGGCAATTAAAGATAATAAAGGTGTGCTTTATCTGCATGACAAAAGCCCTGCAGAAGATATCTATGATCAGTTAGGGATGTCTAAGAAAGATTTCAAGAAAGCCATCGGGGGATTATACAAAAGTAAACTGATTGCATTACATTCGGATTGTGTGTCACTTTTGTAAACTGCATTTTTGTTTAATTACGATTTGTAAATAGTTAGTAATTGTTTAGATTTGTAACACATTAATCAATGTTTACAAATATGAATCTAAGCGCTAAAATAGAATTGTTAATTCAGTCGAAGAAACTAAGTGCCTCTCAGTTTGCTGATACCTTAGGAATTCCTCGCAGTAGTATCTCCCACATTCTTTCAGGAAGAAACAAGCCTAGCTTAGATGTCGTACAAAAGATTCTCATTGCCTTCCCAGAAATCCCTGCAGAAGAATTATTGGATGACAAAAGGGATTTATCAATAGTAGTCTCAGCTCCTAAATTAAAGGCCTCTCCAATACCTGTTACTCCATCACTTTTTGATGCCATAACACCTAGCGCCTCAGAATCGCCTGAAAATAATTTAGCTGAACAAACGATCGTACAATCGAATCTCAGACGCCCTAGAGAAAGTAGTCAAAAAGCAAGTCAACCTGTTGCTGCTGCCGCACCTACGACTCATTTAGCTAAGAAGATCGAACGGGTTCTTATCTTTTATACAGATGGTACTTTCTCAGAGAGTAAGCCGCTCTAATTAAAGATTGTAAACAAAAGGCGTACTTATCCACATTTTGCTTTTGAGTTATCCACAAGTTATCCACACTTGTGCACAATTGTATTTTCAAAATCTCGAATTAACCCTGAAACACGATATTGCTAGAGACCCATTAATTGTTTAATTTTAATAAATTGAATACAAAAAATGGAAAAACTAGACTCATTAAACCAGGTGGCACAATTCCACCAAACTTTTGGAGCCCCTATACTTGCTCAACCTACTATTCCCGCCGCAGAACGTTGCAATCTACGCGTTAGCCTTCTGGCAGAAGAATTAGATGAACTGAAAGAGGCTATTGCAGCAAATGATCTAGTAGAAGTGGCTGATGCACTTTGTGATCTTCAGTATGTCTTATCTGGTGCAGTTTTAGAGTTTGGTTTAGGTGAGAAATTCGTCGAATTATTCAATGAAGTACAGCGTTCTAATATGTCTAAAGCATGTGCATCCTTAGAGGAAGCAGAGTACACTGTTAAATTTTACCACGATAAAGACGGTACAGAAGCAGAAATAAAGGAGGAAAATGGCGTTTGGAAAGTCTATCGCAAAATCGATAATAAAGTTTTAAAGTCGATTAATTACTCTCCGGCAGACCTCAAATCCATCTTAAAATGATCAAAATTCTCCTCATAGAAGACGAACCTAAGACTGTTCAATCTTTAAAACAAGGATTAGAAGAGAACAGCTATGAGGTGGAAGTGGCCTATGATGGAACTATTGCAAAGCAATTAGCCTTACGAAATAACTATTCACTAATTGTATCTGATATCATCATTCCAGGTATCAATGGAATTGAATTATGTAAGCAACTCAGGGCGGAAGGGATTCAAACACCTATCTTAATGTTAACTGCTTTGAGTACAACAGACGACAAACTGGTCGGTTTTGATGCGGGAGCGGATGATTATTTAGGTAAACCTTTTGATTTTAAAGAGTTTTTGGCTCGCATTAAGGCCCTGTTAAAACGCTCATCACAGGCACAATTAGATGCGCAAGTACTTAAATTTGCTGATTTAGAGATGGATCTAATCAGTAAATTGGTGACACGTTCGGGACAATCCATAAATTTAACTTCCAAAGAGTTTCAATTACTAGAATACTTCCTTAGAAACCAGGAAATGGTGATTTCAAAAGCGCAAATCGCGGAGAACATCTGGGAGGTCGAAGATGAGAATAGCTCGAATTTGATCGAGGTATACGTTAATTACTTGCGTAAGAAAGTAGATAAAGGCTTTGCGAGTAAGTTGATTCACACCCAATTTGGCAGAGGTTATATCCTTAAAAACGAATAATTATGCAGATTAGATCCAGGCTGACTTACCAGTTTACCTACCTCGTGTCTGCGATTCTGTTCGTATCCTATTTTGTCATCTATATCTTCACACAAGAGAATTACAAGGACAAATTTTATAGTCGATTACGCCAAAAAGCAAATACCACCGCCCAATTATTGGTTAATGTAAACCAAGTGGACTCTAAGTTAATGGGGATCATCGGGCAAACTAACCGCGATTTACTATACCGGGAGAGTATTTTGGTATACGATTTATGCAACGAACGTATCTATGCTTCTAATGATAGCATTAACCTACACATTGATGTAGATCTTATAAAACAAGTCCGCCAAAAACAAGAAATACGCTTTCAGCGCGAAGATATCGAAGTTTTAGGAACCGTTTTCGCTACTCCACAAGGCCGATTAGTCGTTTTCGCAGGGGCAGTAGACCAGTATTCGGCTGAGAATGCAAAAGATCTAAAGAACATCCTTATCGCCTTATTTCTTTTATTTATCCTCATTGTGGTACTCTCAGGCTGGTTTTTTGCTGGTCAAGCCGTAAATCCCATCTCAGAAGTTATCCAACAAGTAGATAAATTATCGCCCAAACGCCTCGAAGAACGCCTGAAATCGCCTGATTTTGAGGACGAAATAGGGAAGATGGTGTCAACGGTCAACCGGCTATTAGAACGCATCGAGAATGCCTTTAAATTGCAAAAAACATTTATTGCCAATGTTTCACACGAATTAAAGAATCCATTAACTAAAATATCCTCCCAATTAGAGGTCAGCTTATTAAAAGAAAGAGAGTCAAACGACTATAAAAAAACGATTAGCTCGGTTTTAGAAGATACACAAGAGTTAGCTGCCATCACCGAATCCTTATTGGAATTAAACAAATTAAGTCTATCTGACAGCCAGGCTGGCTTTAATGAGTGGAGAATCGACGAAATACTTTGGGAAGCTAGAAGTTTAACCCAAAAATTAAACTCAGCCTACAAAGTCAGCATCGACACCTCACACATGCCAGAAGACGAAGAAATGCTCTTAATCAAAGCGGATGACAAACTCATATTAACCGCATTAAAGAATTTGATGGAGAATGCTTGCAAATTCAGCCCATCAAAGTCTGCCCAGGTAAGCTTCAAGAATGCGGGGAACTCCATCCAAATTTTCGTCAGAAACGAAGGAAAAGGCATTCCAGCGAATGATTTGCCGTATATCTTTCAACCATTCTTTAGAGGCGAAAATACGGCCTCATCTAAAGGCTATGGCATCGGATTATCCCTTGTTGAACGTATCGTTCAATTACACAATGGCCAAATCTCAGTGGTTTCTGTGCCGGATTCATTTACGGAGTTTACGGTGAGCTTTCACGTCAGTGGACAGTAGTCAGTAGACAGTGGTCTGTAGTCAGTATCCGGTAATCGGTAGTCAGAAAAGATTAGAGATTAGAGAGTATAGATTAGAGAGTATAGATAGAATACCGACTACTGGATACTGTTTACCGACTACTGAATACCGACTACTGAATACCGATTACCGACTACCGTATTGTTATATAATTTATATTATGTTAAATAGATTATAAACCATAAGAAAAGGGCCACTTATTTCTAAGCAGCCCTTTAATTTTTTTAAGACTCTCGACTAGTGACTAGTGACTTACTTCTCTAACTCAGCTAATTTAGCCTCGTTTTTCAATTCACGATAAACCTGCTTCAAAATTTCTTTTAAGTCTTCGTCTTTCTTAACTTGGTAACCTCGCTCGAAATACGGCAAAGCCTCGTTGTACTTAACCATTAATTTAGCTTCTAAGTCTTTCCCAGACTTTTTATACTCGTTCATATCCATACTATTCACTTGGCGCTTAATTTCTTGAGCATCATTAAAGTAATAGGCACCCAATTGATATAAGGCATCATAGTTGTTCGGATCAACTTCTAAGGCTTTTGTATATATATTAGGCAAGTTTGAGCGAATCTCGTTCACTTTAGCTATTAATTCTTCAACCTTAGCGTTGTTTGTCGCTAAATCTCCAGCTGCTGCCGTTGCAGCTGCTTTTTCTTCTTGAATACCTTTTAATACATCCGTTAATTCCTTCACTTTAGCCTCTAAAGTGGCCACTTGGCTATTTACAGAAGCTTTTGCTTTAGGAGTCGTTGCTGTTTTTAGTTTCAGTTTTGTACGCTTTATCTCGTCCTGAAAAGCAGAAACTTGATCATTTTGTGCAGATAAACGACGTTCTACCTCTAGAACTTTAGATGATTTATCTTGAATTTTTCTAATCTCATCTCCTAAACCAGCCACTTTATTTTCATACAATAAACCTAAGTTTAACCAAGCTACACCATCTTTAGGATCATTGGCTGTAGTTTGTTTTAATTCAGCAATGGCTTGATCAATTCGATTGAACGCAATCAACATATTAAACTTCTCCCCTTTCAGATCCTTATTAGAAGGATAAATAGCAAGAGCTTTGTCAATTAAACCGAGAGCTTTCTCTTCTTCCTTGTTGTTTTTATAAATTTGCGAAAGTCCATAAAGAATAGCTAAGTCTTTACCACCAATAGCCATATACTTCTCATATGCAACTTGAGCAATCTTATCTTCCTGGGAAAGTTGAGCCGTTACTCCCGTATACATAGCTGAAAGCGTATCATTAGGGGCCAATTCAGAAGCTTTAGACATATAACGTAAAGAAGCACGGAAATCTTTACCCTGGTACTTCATTACACCTAAATTTAAAAAACCATTTAAGAATCGCTTGTCCGCCACTAATTGTTCTGCTTCTTTGGCTACCGACCCCTTTTTACCTTCTTTCGTATCTAATTTAATCGCCTCATTGGCAAATTCCAAAGCTTGGAAAACAGCTTCAGGATTAGTTAAAGCGAATGTAGAGTCAGGGAATAAAGCTAGCTCTAAATAGGCCTGCGAACGATTTAGCCATGATTTAGCCTTTGCAGGGTTTTTTTTAACGTCTTCGTCAGATTTTTTAATTCCATCATTGATGCTTTTCTTTTGAGCATCAAGTAGCATTTTGTCAGCTTGTCCAAATGAAGCATTCATCGCCAAAGCCACCGTAAATAGGGATAAAAGTAGTTTTTTCATTGTTTTATTTAATTAAAAAAAAGCCCGTACTCACGTACGGGCAAATAATATTATTCTTCAGTTACTTCATCAGCTGGTGCTTCAGATGCAGTCCCCTCCCCTCCTTCTGGAGCTTCAGTTACTGCACTTGATGGATCAACATTTTCAGTTAATTCCACACCTTCTAAAACCTCTACCTCTTCTGGCTCGGGCTCTTTTTCAATTTTTGTTACAGACGAAATCTCATCTGACTCATTCTTCAAGCGAATTAATTTAACCCCTTGTGTATTTCGTCCCATCACTCGAAGTTCTGCAACGCTAGTACGAATTAAAATACCTGCTTTGGTAATGATCATCAAGTCATTGTTGTCATTCACTTCCTTGATCGCGACTAAATTACCTGTTTTTTCCGTGATATTCAAGGCCTTAACCCCTTTTCCACCCCGGTTTGTTAAACGGTAATCCTCAACCTCAGAACGTTTTCCAAAACCTTTTTCTGATACAACTAACAATTGTTGCACCTCTGGGTCTGAAACGCAAACCATTCCTATTACTTTCTCTGTAGGAATCTTCTCATCAATCCAAATACCTTTCACACCGGCAGCTGAACGACCCATTGGACGAACGCGCGTCTCTTCGAAACGAACTGAACGGCCTGTGTTTGTTGCAATGACGATTTGGTTATTACCATTCGTTAAGGCAACATCTAATAAACGATCCCCTTCGCGAATAGTAATTGCGATGATACCATTTTGACGTGGACGTGAATACGCCTCTAACGACGTCTTCTTGATCGTACCGTCTTCTGTACACATCACAATGAAATTATTATCAATGTAATCAGGATCAGTAATCGACTTCACGTTGATTACAGCTCTTATGGTGTCTCCATTCTCGATGTTCATCAAGTTTTGGATAGGACGACCTTTGGAAACTTTAGAGCCTTCTGGAACCGCGTAAACACGTAACCAGAAACATTTACCACGTTCTGTGAAGAACAATAACCAATTGTGCATCGTTGCTGAGAACAAATGCTCCGTATAATCATCGTCTTTCGTCGCTACCGCACGAGAACCTACTCCTCCGCGCGATTGTGAACGGTATTCTGTAATCGGCGTACGCTTGATATAACCTTGCGCAGAAACGGTGATTAACATCTCGTCATCTGCAATCATATCTTCAACAGAGAATTCTTCATCCGTCATGTTGATTTGCGTTCTACGCTCATCGCCATAACGTTGTTTAATATCCGTTAACTCGTCTTTGATGATCTGTAATTGACGTTCTGGTTTGGCCAAAATATCTTCCAAATCTTCAATCAACTTCATAATCTCCGCAAACTCATTCATGATCTTCTCCCGCTCCATACCAGTTAAGCGCTGTAAACGCATCTCTAGAATAGCCTTCGATTGAAGTTCAGATAAGTTAAATTTAGACATTAAGCCTTCTTGAGCCGCATTCGGATCTTTCGACTCACGGATTAGCTTAATTACCGCATCTAGGTTATCTAGGGCAATAATAAAGCCTTCCAAAATATGTGCACGCTTGCGCGCCTCACGTAAATCGTATTGAGTACGACGTATGATAATCTCATTTCTATGCTCTACGAAGTGATGAATCAAATCTTTAAGATTCAGCATCATAGGGCGACCTTTCACTAAGGCTACGTTATTCACCGAGAACGATGATTGCAAAGCCGTATGCTTATACAAGTTGTTCAATACCACATTCGCTACCGCATCACGCTTCAGATCAAACACGATACGCATCCCTTGGCGGTCAGACTCATCACGAATCTCAGAAATACCCTCGATCTTCTTATCGTTCACTAAATCAGCACATTGCTTGATTAATGTCGCCTTGTTAACCATGTAAGGAATCTCAGATACAACAATCTGCTCTTTACCCGTCTTAGACGTATCAAAAGTCGCGTTTCCACGAACTACAATACGGCCTCTACCCGTCTCAAATGCATTGCGAATACCTTGAACACCATAAATAGTTCCACCCGTAGGGAAATCTGGTGCTTTAATGTATTGCATCAACTCTAAAATCGTAATATCTCGGTTATCAATATAGGCTGAAATACCATCCACTACCTCATTCAGGTTATGTGGCGCCATATTCGTCGCCATACCTACCGCGATACCCGAAGTACCATTCAATAGTAGATTAGGGATCTTAGCTGGCAATACGGTAGGCTCTTCCAGGGAATCATCGAAGTTAGGTTGGAAATCAACCGTTTCTTTGTTCAAATCAGAAAGCAACTCATCCGCAATACGCTTCAAACGAGCCTCCGTATAACGCATCGCTGCTGGAGAATCACCATCCACAGATCCAAAGTTACCTTGGCCATCTACTAAAGGGTAGCGTAAAGACCAATCTTGGGCCATACGCACCATCGTATCGTATACAGAGGAATCACCGTGCGGGTGATACTTACCGAGTACCTCCCCGACAATACGAGCAGACTTCTTGTAGGATTTGTTGTAACTAACCCCCAGTTCCTCCATTCCGAATAATACCCTTCTGTGAACTGGTTTCAATCCATCGCGTACATCTGGAAGTGCACGAGACACAATAACTGACATCGAATAATCGATGTACGCCCCTCTCATTTCATCTTCGATGTTGATAGGGATAACATTGCTTTGTAATGACATAAATAATGTTTTGATTCAAAAGAAAAACAAGGCAAAAAGCAGTATTTTTCAATAGAACAAATATCTTAAATTTTGCCTATTTCTCCAAGAAAAAATGATACTAAAAAATGTGGATTATTTTTTGTGAACAGAAGACTCTCTTACAATCAATTTTGTCTTCAAAACTTCCACTCTAGGAACCGGATTATCCGTTTTTTGTTCGATCTGCTCTAACAGTAATTCAACAGATAATCGACCTATTTCTTCTAATGGCTGTGCAATCGAAGAAATAGTAGGAGAAACCAAAGAACAAATAGGTTCGTTGTTAAAACTGACCATTTTAACCTCATCAGGTACAGAAATATTTAATTCTCGAAGTGCGATTAAAACTCCGATAGCTAAACGATCTGAAACAACTAAGATACCATCAGGTCGATTCGCCTCTTTCATCAGTTGATGGGTTTTTGCCACGGCAGAATCCTGGAAGTAATCACTATGAATAATCAAGGAAGGATCGGCTTCAATACCGGCTTCTTGCAAGGCCCTTGAATACCCCATTCTACGCTGGTTACTAACTGAAACGTTTTTAGGCCCAGCTAAAAAAGCAATACGCTTACATCCGTTTTCAATTAAATGTTTAACGGCCTCATAAGCGGATTGCTCATTATCTACCATTACTTTAGAAGCGTCAATTTCTTCACTATCTCGATCAAAAAAGACTAATGGAATGCCTCTGCGTTGCAAACGGGTTAAATGCTCAAAATTGACCGTTTCACGAGATAAGGAAATAATAATCCCTTCTACTTGCGAACGAGATAAGTTTTGAATATTGGTTAATTCACGCTCAAAAGACTCTTGAGTTTGAGCTATTAGCAATGAATATCCTGCCGCTATGGCCGCATCTTCCACCGCTTTAACTACCGTTGAAAAGAAATAATAACCTAGATCAGGAACGATAAGACCGAGCGTTTTGGTCTTGGATTTGACCAAACTTGTGGCGAGTACATTAGGCTGATAATCAAGCTCCTTAGCTAAATCCAATACTAACTTTTTTGTATCTGGATGGATATCAGGTAAATCACGTAAAGCCCTAGATACAGTTGCCACTGAAACATCCAGCTGTTTGGCAATATCTTTGATGGTAACTTGGTGACGCATTAGTATAGGTTAGCTTCGTCAAAATTACACAATAAATCTTTACAAAATTCAATGGAGCCGATAAACGACTGTGCTTCGGCCTCCAGAGATCCCCATGGGAGGATTTTCTTTTGAAATTTGAACTAGAATTGAGACTTCTTCTGAAATTTCATCGCGAATTTTCTGTGCAATTTTTTCAGCTACCGTCTCCAATAAATCCACAGGTATAGCCATAACTTGTTTGCAAATGGCATAAATCTGAGAATAATCGATGGTGTTCGCGATATCATCTGAAAAATTAGGCTGAGATTCGGATTCAACTAAGACATCTAAGGTGTACCAATTTCCTAAAACACGCTCCTCTGGATACAATCCATGAAAAGCAAAAATGCGTATGTCATCGATAGAAACTTGGTAATTTGCCATTTATTAGTTGATCTCCCCTACTTTACCTCTTGGACCTGTTGATTTCGCATATGCTTCTAAAACCTTATTTAAGGTAGGCAATCCATCATCTGATACAGTCTCAAGGGTGATTTTAGGCTTTGGACCACGCTTTGCAGGTGCTGGTTTTGAAGTTTTAACTGCGGCTGGCTTAGCCGTAATTACTACCTCAGATTTAACCTTAGGCTTAGGCCCTCTTTTTGCTGGAACGGCTTTCGCTGTAGTTTTTGATTTAGGAGCCGTCTTTGCTTTTGCTGCTGCTTTCGCGGCAGGTTTTGCTTTAGCTTTCGCTTCAGCCTTCGCTTTAGGCTTATTTTTCACACCTGGTTTACGACCTCTCTTAGACGCCGTAGTAGGCGCAGCAGGTGCTAATGCAGCTATGGGAGCCACCAAATCAGTTGATAACCAGTTCGCGATAGAACCTAAAGTTTGCTCCGAAATAGTCTTTAATTGTGCGGCTATCTCTCTCTGAGCCTCTTGCAAATTGCGTAATTGACGCTCTTGTTCTTTTAATTCTTGACCTGCCTGAGCTAATGTTTGTTTTCGCTCATTTTCCGTCAACAAGGCTTGTTTTTGAGCCTCAGAATCTGCCTTCTTTTTGATCGCTTCTGCCTCTTTATTCGCCTTATCTAGTATAGATTTGGCTTCTTTTTCCATTTTAGCCGTAAAGTTTAGCTGACTTTCTTCTGCTAATTTTAAGGCCCTGAATAGACTGGACTCAATTTCACGCAAACGTGTTACCTCCGCTTCTAATTCAACAGTTTTCTGATTTAGGTTTGCAAGAGAATGCTCGGTTTTGGTCTCAAAGTCCTGAACACTTTGAACGTATGCGTCTACTTCTGAGACATCATAACCGCGAAATGATTTTGAAAAAGAAGCTTCCAAGTAAAATAGATTTTTAGGTATATAACTGCTAAAATAGGAAATTTTTTAATGAATCTTCCAAACAGATAAATTTTTATCGTCGGACGCCGAAACCAACAAATCGTCGAATGAACTCCAAATTAGTTTATTAACCGAATTCTTATGCCCTCCATGTCTAGTTGCATCGAGTACTTTACACAATTTCAATCCATCAGTTTCCCAAATCTTCACCGTCTTATCCATGCTCGCTGTCGCTAACCAATGACCATTAGGAGAAAAATGCAAATCATGTATGGCATAAATATGCCCAACTACCTCATTTACAAGCGAATAATCAGTACCCCATTGCTTAATACGTGCATCTTTACCTACGGAATACAAATCCCCTCCCCTCTTTGCGAGCGAAAAAACGGAGGATTCATGCGCCTGAAAAGCCTTTAATAATTGGTAGTCCGCATCAAAAATTCGAATAAAGCCGTCGGAATAGCCTACTGCTATTCGATTAGCTGACAGCACTAGAATTGTTCTAACACTTTTTTCGCTCGCCTTGATGTGCTTTAAAACCGATTTTGTGGCTACATCAACTACCGTTACCATGCCGTCATTATGCCCTAACCAGGCTGTAGAGCCAACAAATTCGATTGAAAAAATGGAGAGACCACTAGTAGGAATCGAAAAAACTTGAGTTTGATCAGAAACCCGAATTCCTTGAATTCCTTGATAATTATGTCCAATCCATAAAATTCCTTCTGAATCCAATTTTAAGGCATAAACAGAGCCGTCCACTTGAGCTATTACCTTTCCTAGGTCTGGTTTCGCCAAATTCCATTGAACCACCCATCCGTCAGAACCTGCTGAATAAAAAAGGGAATCTACTCCATTTTCCAGCGCATAAACTGGTCCTCGGTGTCCTGAAAAGGTGTCAATACGTTCGATTTGCAGCGTACTCAAATTATTTCCAACGATTTAGCTACAAAAATGATAATTTTACATCCAATTATCCCCTTTTATGCCTCAAATATTTTCAAATATAAGCTCTGCCGACTTCCAAATCCTGGTTTGGAAAATCGAAGAACCACTGGGCTTTTTTGAAACCTTTCCGGCATCCTGGTCCAGCCCTGAGGTGGTAAATCCAACTAAACAGCTGGAATCTACTGCAGCACGATACTGTTTACACTTACTTTCGTCAGAATTCGACAACCTGACATTAGTACAGAATGATCGAAATCGACCCTATTTCGAGGAGTCAGACTGGCATATTAGCTTAACCCATTCCTTCCCTTACGTAGCAGCAGCGTGTTCACTTCAAAACCGAATAGGTATTGATCTGGAAAAACCGGGTAGAAATATCGAAAAAATTGCCCCTCGATTCCTACATGCGAGAGAATGGGAGAAATGGAAGTCTCAATCGAATCTGTTGACTTTGGCCTGGTCTGCAAAAGAATCCATCTATAAGGCCGTAGGAAAACCTGGTTTATCCTTTCAAAAGGAAATAGATATAAGTGATTTTAATCAAAATCCGTGCAAAGCACAGGTTTCTACTGGTGAAGTTGTAAATATCTTCTGGGAGGAATACCCTCAATTCAGCCTCACTGTGGCCTTAATCCAGTAAATTAATTAATTCTGTCAACTCGTCTTTGTAATCTTGCTCGCCCGCCTTTTCATAAGCCATCATTAAGTTTCGAATAACGCGACGAATAATCTCCAAGTTGGAGCAGGGATTATAATAGATTTCATTGGGAGTCAAGTTCAATTGAGCGATGTAATTATCAATATCTATCTTATTGAATATTAACCCTTTATTGAATACATTGATATAAAACTGTAGCCCATTTTGCTTATAGGTTAATACGAAAAGATTAGGCAGATTTACACCGTAAATGGGAAGACCTAGTTTTTGCGCAATCCACATGTAAATGACGCAGAGGCTAATGGGATTTCCTTTTTTAGAGGATAACACATTATTAATGAAGGAATTATTCGCTGCATGAAAATTCTTCGAATTAGGCCCAAATTTTAATTGTTCAAAAATAGCCGTGTTCAACACTTTTACCTGATCCATGGGATGTAATTCTTCCCGCATTTGCGGCCAAACCTCGTAATACAATTGATCCATCTCTAGCTTCAATTGTTCATAGGTATAATCAGGATAGCGATAAGTAGCTAAAATCCACATGCCCTCTAACAAATCCATGCCACCCGATTCTTTCCAAACTTGTAAACGCGTTTTCACAGATTGCCACTGGAAATCGTGAATCAAATTTTCAATTTTAGTCTGAAGAATTGGATTTAAACTTTCGGTCTCCCATTCAGATTCTAAAACGGGAATGATTGAAGGCCCTAAGGTCCGAATTTGCTGCTCCACCATGCTCACGACTTCCTGATCAGAATCGTCTAATAAATGAATCATTGCTTTTATGGCAGCATCCGTCATAGGTAACGTATATTTTTGACAAAATTAAAGACAATTGGCCTATTTTCACTTAAATTTGTCTTTATTCTTAGAAAATTAGATGCAAATATTAATTACGGGCGGTGCTGGCTTCATTGGATCACATACTTATGTGGTTTTGAAAGAAAATGGTTACAAGCCCATTATCGTAGACAATTTCTCTAATTCTTCTAAACAGGTGATCAAAAACCTGGAAATAATCACCAAAGAAGCGGTTATTTATGAAGAAGGCGACGTAAATGACCCTCAGACTTACGATCTTTTATTTACGAAATACGATATTAAAGGAATCATCCACTTCGCTGCCTCGAAAGCGGTAGGCGAATCGGTGGAAAACCCCTTAAAATACTACCGAAATAACGTAGCCGCAACGGTACTTTTATTAGAGAAAATGGCTCAATATGGCCTTTCTAACTTGGTATTCTCCTCTTCTTGTACCGTTTACGGTCAACCAGAAGCTTTACCAGCAACGGAAGAATCACCGGTGCAACCGGCAACCTCTCCTTACGGAAACTCAAAACAGATTTGTGAAGAGATTATTCGGGATACAGTGGCAGCTTCTACTACGTTAAAAGCTATTGCCTTACGTTATTTTAACCCCATTGGAGCACATGAATCCGCATTAATTGGAGAATTACCCTTAGGACCTCCAGCTAATTTAATTCCCTTCTTAACTCAATCAGTGGCTGGTTTACGAGGCCCTTTGCAGGTTTGGGGAACTGATTATCCTACTCCAGATGGAACCGCAATTCGGGATTATATTCACGTGGTGGATTTAGCAGGAGCGCATGTGAAGGCACTAGCCTATCTAATAGATGGAAAATCAGAGGTTAAATATGACTTCTTTAATATAGGAACAGGTCAAGGTAGCTCAGTGATGGAGGTCATTCTAGCTTTTGAGAAAGCGACTGGTAAGAAAGTGAATTATGAAGTTAGAGATCGCAGAGCTGGTGATATAACTGCCGTTTATGCCTCGACAGATAAATCAAACGAGGTTTTAGGTTGGAAAACAGAATACAGTTTAGAAAGAGCTTTACAAGATTCTTGGAAATGGCAAGAATCGTTAATGAAATAAGATGAAAAAGTTAGTCATTACCGGTGGTGCCGGATTTATTGGGTCACATGTCGTTCGTTTGTTCGTAAACAAATACCCGGATTACCAGATTTATAATTTGGACGCCTTGACGTATGCAGGTAACCTAGCAAATAATGAGGATGTGGCATCTGCCTCGAATTATCACTTCATTAAAGCAGATATTACCGATGCAGATCACATTGACGCCTTATTTGCAGAGCATCAATTTGATGGAGTATTGCACCTGGCAGCAGAATCTCACGTAGATCGCTCGATTACGGACCCATTGGCCTTTGTAAGAACGAATGTGATCGGAACGGTGAATTTATTACAGGCCGCGAAGAAACACTGGGCGGGCAAGATGGAAGGCAAACGTTTTTACCATATCTCCACAGATGAGGTCTATGGTGAATTGCACGATCCGAAGGAATTCTTCTTAGAAACGACGTCTTATGATCCTCGTTCCCCCTATTCAGCTTCTAAAGCGAGTTCTGATCATTTCGTACGTGCCTACCATGAAACCTATGGTTTACCGACTGTGATTACAAACTGCTCGAATAATTATGGTCCTAATCACTTTCCAGAAAAATTAATTCCTTTAATGATTCATAATATCATTCATTCAAAACCGCTTCCCGTTTATGGAAAGGGAGAAAATGTACGGGATTGGTTATTCGTCATTGACCATGCGCGTGCGATTGATACGGTTTTCCACGATGGAAAAATTGGCGATACCTATAATATTGGTGGCTTTAATGAGTGGAAGAACATCGATTTAGTGCATTTATTGTGTAAAATCATGGATGAAAAATTAGGTCGTCCCGAGGGAAAATCGGTTCAATTAATTACCTATGTGACGGATCGTGCAGGTCACGATTTACGTTATGCGATCGATGCGAATAAGATCATGAAGGAATTAGGATGGGAGCCTAGTTTACAATTTGCAGAAGGTTTAGAGAAAACGGTGGACTGGTATTTAGCGAATGAAAAATGGCTAAACGACGTTACATCGGGAGATTATCAGAAATATTACGAAAAAAACTACGCAGGTAGATAACATGAAAGGAATTATTTTAGCTGGTGGATCTGGGACAAGATTACACCCATTGACTTTAGCGGTTAGCAAGCAATTAATGCCGGTTTATGACAAGCCGATGATCTATTATCCTTTGTCGATCTTGATGCTATCGGGCATTAAGGAAATTTTGATCATTTCTACCCCACACGATTTGCCTCATTTCGAGAAATTATTAGGGGATGGATCCCAAATAGGCTGTCGCTTTGAATATGCCGTTCAACCAGAACCGAATGGTTTAGCACAAGCTTTCGTAATCGGTGAAAAATTCATTGGAAAAGACAAAGTTGCCTTAGTTTTAGGAGATAATATCTTCTATGGCTCTGGATTGAGTAAGTTATTGCAAGCAAACAACGATCCTTCGGGAGGCGTGGTGTATGCATATTCTGTGAACGATCCGGAGCGTTATGGCGTCGTGGAATTTGATGCAGAAAACAAAGTAATCTCCATCGAAGAAAAACCGGCGAATCCTAAATCAAATTATGCCGTTCCAGGCTTGTATTTCTACGATAATGACGTGGTGGAGATTGCCAAAAATATCGCCCCATCCCCTCGCGGAGAATATGAAATCACGGATGTGAATAAAGAATATTTGAAGCAAGGTCGTCTTTCAGTAGGTATTTTGAACCGGGGAACAGCTTGGTTAGATACGGGTACTTTTGCTTCTCTAATGCAAGCGGGGCAATTCGTTCAGGTAATCGAAGAACGCCAAGGCATGAAAGTGGGTTGTATTGAGGAAGTGGCCTATCGTATGGGCTATATTGACAAAGCACAATTAAAGAAAATCGCAGAGCCGCTTGTGAAAAGTGGTTACGGTCAATATTTATTGAATTTAATCGCCTAAACGGCTTAAATTCCCACAATTCCCGCTATCAAAGCTAAAGTAAACAGCAAGATGGCGGGAATTTTTGTTTTCTCTGCCAGGATAAATGCAGCTGCCACAATGCCCAAAGATACAACTTGCGCTTCCTCCACCATGGGCCTCGTGAAAGTAAACACTGCCACTAAAGTTAATCCGACGGAAGCTGCCTGAATGCCAGCCAGAGAAGCTCTAATAAAGCGATACTGCTTTAATTGCGACCAAATTCGAAAGACAAAGAAAATCAAAAACGTCCCAGGTAAGAATATTCCTAAAGCACCAATCGCCGATCCGGCTAATTCCCCTACTATCCCATAGTCTTTCATCAATAAGACCCCTAAATAGGAGGTTAAGGCAAATACGGGTCCAGGAAGTGTTTGTGATAGAGACATGCCCGTTAAAAAAACGTCCGAGTTAATCAGCTGTTTAAATTCAACGAACTCCGTGTATAGAACAGGAGCAAGAATGTGACCTCCCCCAAAAACCAAGGACCCATTTCGATAGAAGTTTTCAAAAAGTCGAATCGGGAAATAATCCGTAAAGTGCCCTAATAGAGCTAAAAACAGTAAAAATCCCCAATATAGATGAAAATTTGCCCAAGGTATAACGAATTTATGCTTCGTTTGACGCGGAAAATCTTTGTAGTTAAACGAGGAGACGATTCCTCCTAAAAGCAAAACTAAAGGAAAGATATAGGGGCTATGAAAAGCGATTCCTAAAAACAAGGAAACTAATAAAATGAACACATAGGTGGGGCCTGTGATGACTTTTTTGGCCATAAACCAACCAGCCTGTAAAATCAGACCTATACCCACTGGAAGAACGTAATGTAAAATCGAAGGATTACGTAAGAAAGTCATCCCAAAGGCCGCTGCAGTCATAATCAAGACTGCAGGCAAAATCCAACAAAGCAAAGTAAAATAAGCCAAAGAGGTTCCCCCTCGCTTCAAACCAATGGCCGTAATCATTTGAGTGGAAGTAGGACCCGGCAAAACGGAGCAGAGGGCCTGAATTTCAAACAACTCTTCTTCGGTCAGATAGGCTCTTTTCTTCACTAATCGGTCTAAAAAGAGCGCAAAATGTACTTGAGGGCCACCAAAAGAGGTACAGGCTAAAAATAAGACATCCAGCAGGAAATCCCCATGTTTTAGCCGTCTCATTTATGCTTTTTTAAGTCCTAGCTCAATTAATCGCTCATTCAAAAACTCTCCAGCCGTCATATTGGTGTATATTTTAGGGTACTCTGAAGACACACAAGAAGGCAAACAAGTTAAATCCATTTCAGAACGTGGATGCATAAAGAAGGGAATTGAATAACGGGACGTTCCCATTTTCGCTCTTGGCGGATTCACTACGCGGTGTATCGTCGATTTCAACTTGTGATTCGTCAGACGATCTAGCATATCGCCTACATTCACCACCACTTGGTCAGGCAATGCGGTAATGGGAATCCATTTTCCATCCATGCGCAAAACTTCTAAACCCTCTGCAGAAGCACCCATTAACAAGGTAATCAAGTTAATGTCACCATGAGCCGCTGCTCTCACAGCACCCTCAGGTAAGGAATCTGGGTCCACAATAGGGAAATAATGAATCGCACGTAAGATGGAATTACCATTTTTAACCCTAGACTCAAAGTAGTCTTCCGGAAGTTCTAAATACAAGGCAATCGCTTGTAATAAGGCTTTTCCTGCCTTTTCTAAGGTTTGATAGGCCTCTACTGTATATTTTTCAAAATCAGGATATTCTGATGGAAATACATTCTCTGGGTATTCTGACCAAACCGAATCTCCATCCTCTTTCCGCGGCTGACCCACATGGTAAAATTCCTTCAAATCTGGAACGGTGAAACCTTTCGCTGTCTCTTTTCTCTTTCCTATGTATCCACGCTGACCTGCGATTCCTTCAATTTCATAGGATTGCTTCAACGCATCTGGAGATTGAAAGAATTGTTCTACTTCACTGTAAAGTTTGGAAGTAAATTCATTCGTTAATCCATGACCCTTAATAGCCACAAAACCAATCGTATTGAAGGCAGCCCCTAGTTCTTGTACAAATTTTGCCTTGCGTGCAGCATCTCCAGAAAGGAAATCGGCTAAATCAAGCGAAGGAATTTCATTTAATAACATCTTATTTACTAAAGTTGGTTGATACAAAGTCCCAGTTCACTAGGTTCCAAAAAGCGGCGATATAATCCGCGCGCTTATTCATATATTTCAAGTAATACGCGTGCTCCCACACGTCTAAAGCTAAAATCGGTTGCCCTTTTACTTCTGCCAAATCCATTAATGGATTGTCTTGATTAGGCGTTGAAGAGATCACCAATTTACCGTCTTTCTTAATTAACCAAGCCCAGCCAGATCCAAAACGAGAGGTCGCCGCTTTCGCAAATTCAGCCTTAAAGGCGTCAAATGAGCCGAAATCGGTATCGATTTGTTTTGCTAGCGCAGCTGAAGGTTTGGAGCCTTTGGCAGGTGCTAATACATTCCAGAAAAAACTGTGATTCCAGTGCCCTCCCCCATTATTGCGCACCGCAACAGGCTGAGTGGAAACCGTAGTTAGAATTTCTTCTATCGTCTTTGTCGTGCCTGTAAGGGCTTTATTCAAATTATCCACATAGGCCTTGTGGTGGCGATCGTGGTGAATTTCCATCGTTAAACGATCAATATGAGGCTCCAAAGCATCAAAGGAATAGGGCAAAGCCGGCAAGCTGAACGAATCTGCTATAGGGGCAGAAAAAGAAGGTAATACCAGACTAGCTCCCGCAAGAACTACCGATTTCTGTAAAAATTCAGCACGTTTCATCGTTTTCAGTTTAATACTATTCGTACGTTACTCGACCTACTATGCTTCGGCCTAGCGTAATCTCATCCGTATACTCTAAATCACCACCAATCGGGATTCCTCGGGCAATGGTGGACAATTTAACTGGAAATTCTTTTAATTTTTTGGTCAAATAAAAGGCCGTCGTATCTCCCTCCATCGTAGGACTAAGGCCTAAAATAACCTCCGAAACCTTCCCAGAGGCTACGCGAGCCACTAATGACTCGATCGTTAAATCACTTGGGGAAATGCCCGATAAAGGTGAAATAATCCCACCTAACACATGGTATAATCCGGTAAACTGACCTGTATTCTCTATGGCTAAAACATCCCGTAGATCCTCTACCACACAAATAATGCTCTCATCCCGCTTGTGGCTGGCACAAATGCCGCATAAATCGCCATCTGAAATCATGTGGCATTGGGGGCAATATTTTGTCTCTGTCCGCAGCTGCACAACGGCGTGTGCTAATTGCAAAGACTGCGCCTCTGGACGTTTTAAAAGATGTAATGCTAATCTTAAAGCAGATTTCTTACCAATCCCGGGCAGTTTGGAAATCTCCTCCACTGCTTGTTCAATCATCTTCGAAGGATAGGTATTCATCATGCGCTGGCTTCTATTTCGGCTGAAATTCCTCTACGACAAATTTCATTGCGCATAGCTACTAATTCATCAAATCCACCGGTTTTTACGCCACATTTTCCTCTAAAATGAATCTGCAGAGTACACTGTTCGGCTTGCTGGGGGGTATGTTCACAAACTTCAATCAAAGTCAAAATGACGTATTCGAAGGAATTTACTTCATCATTGTAGACCACTAGTTGATGGGCTTCGATCACCTCTTCCTCTACGAGGGTGGAGGTTTCTTCTTGCCATTTTTCCTGATTTTGAAAAGAAAAAGGTAGACGATAAATACTATCTACACAGAATTCCATATTTTTGATGAATTTGAAATCAAATTTAAAAAAAAATCCGTTCACAACCTTATGTCTGTACAATTAGCTGGAGGAATTCTTGCCCTCTATTTCGGAATGCTTTTAGCCATCTCTTATTTTACCTCGAGAGGCGCTGATACCCATGCATTTTTTACAGCTAATCGCGAGTCTCCTTGGTGGCTGGTGGCATTTGGGATGATTGGAACATCGATTTCAGGTTTGACTTTCATTTCTGTGCCGGGTGCCGTAGGCAAGACCTATTTCACGTATTACCAGGTCATTTTAGGCCATTCGCTGGGTTATTTAACTATCGCCTTAGTGCTGATGCCGCTGTATTACCGCTTGAATTTGATTTCCATCTATGGCTATCTAGAAAAACGTTTCGGTTTTTGGTCCTATAAAACCGGTTCTGCCTTCTTTTTATTATCTAGAACCATCGGTTCTGCCGCACGTCTTTATCTAGCGGTGAACGTCTTGCAAATCGCCATCTTCGCCCCTATCGGCGTGCCATTTATCGTGACGGTATTTGTTTCCATCTTCTTGATTTGGCTGTATACGCACCGTGGAGGGGTTAAAACGATTATTTGGACGGACACCTTACAGACCTTGTTTCTTTTAGTTGCGCTCTTTATTACGATTGTTTTAGTAGGCCAAAAAATGGACATGAGCATCCCTGACATGATTCAGCAGGTGAGTGCCAGTAAGTATTCTCATCTGTTTGAGTGGGATTGGAAGAACCCGCATTTCTTCGGAAAAGACTTTTTAGCTGGGGTGTTTATTGCCATCGTGATGACTGGATTAGATCAGGATTTAATGCAGAAAAACTTAACCTGCAAATCGATTGGTGAAGCACAGAAAAACATGTTCTGGTTCTACTGGGTGCTATTATTTATTAATATCCTATTCCTTTCTTTAGGCGCCTTATTGTACATTTATACGGCCTCCAAAGGTATTGCCGTACCTACAAAAACGGATGAATTGTACCCTATGCTAGCTTTGGGTGGTGAATTCGGAACATTAGCCGCAGTCACTTTCTTATTAGGTATAATTGCGGCCTCCTATGCGAGTTCTGATTCTGCTTTAACGGCCCTGACGACTTCTTTTTGTATCGATTTCCTAAGTATAGAGAAGTTCAAAGAGAAAAAGCAGCAAAGCCTGAAACATTGGGTTCACATCGGATTCTCCGCCTTGTTTTTTGTCGTAATAGGCCTATTTCACATTTTTAACACCTCTGAGTTAATTGCCGCCGTATTTAACCTGGCAGGATATACCTATGGGCCTTTGTTAGGCTTATTCTCCTTCGGATTATTCACTAAATACGCCATCCGCGATAAATGGGTGCCTATCGTATGCGTTCTATCACCGATTATTACGTTTGTGTTAGAATCTCAAGCTCAAAGTTTATTTGGTGGATTTGGATTCGCTAAATTGATTCTAAACGGGGTGATCTGTTTTGTAATGTTGTGGTTAATTCGCGACAAAAACTCAGAAGCGGTAAGCGTTGCGTAGCGCAAAATAGACTACATTTTTTCCAGAACCAGATTCTTTCAAGTAATCCCCTGCTCTACAAAATCCTATTTCGAATTGATTGAACAGGTGTGGCGAAACATTGTAATTAAAATCAAGCGCATAAATCGAACATAAATCCTTTAAGCTAGATGCCCTTCCATCAGCCACAGGGCGCAAAGTCGACATATTAGGGGTATAGATACCATCCGCCTCACTAATGCGATTAACAATAGAAGTACGCGCTGTAACAAACCATTTTGTGCCTTTTTGAAACCTCAAATAAGGACTTACATTAAACGTATTGGTAATATTCAGTGCGACGGTTTGACCAAAAGGAGGTCTAGCAAACAGCGTATTAAACGTATTCAACTCTGAATCTGTGGCAGATTTATCACCCGGAACATAATTCCCACCTACCCCTAGAAATACATAAGGAATCACCTGTTGATTCACATCCCAAACTAGCATCCATGATTTGATCGCTAAATCCTCAAAGGTGCCCCATTGATAGGCCAGCTCTAGTTCATAATTAAAGGATTTAGGAGAAGAATAGAACCTAATTCCAGCTGTATTCCTGTCCTCTAAGCCATTTTTAAAAATATAGGACCGCTGTGAGCTCGTAAAATTGAAATAAAAGGCATCTAGATTTAGATACTTCGGATTTACTTGTTTCGTCACATAAAGCCCCCCGATTCGTTCATCCATCAAGCCATCATCGAAAGCACCTAAATTCATTTTGATCGGATTTAGGTAAAACAATACCGCTCTTACCGCCTTTGAACGATAGGTTGCCTCAGCGCCCAAAAATGTTTGCCTGTTATTAGGACCCTCGCGGGAGGCAATAAATCGCTCCTGACCGAACTGTATTTCTTGTTTTCCTACCCTCAGGCTTATATTTTGATTTAATTTATATTCCCCAAAAATTTGGTGCACAGACAATAAATTTTGCTCCACTTGGGATAAAATAGGATTGGGATTCCAGTAGCGAACCGTGTTATTCAACTGCGTAAAAATCCGAAATCGAGAATTGACGTGTAAATCAGCATGTAACAACCACCTGTGAAGCCACTGATGAGGACTCTCCTCCGTGTAGCTAGGGGGCATTTGGCCAAAATTAGCGTGGGTATAATTTTGGTATTGTTCTCTCCATTCTCCTCCTACACTGACTTTAAGGCCAGAAAAAAGAGGCATAAATTTTAATTTTTCATCCCAGGATTTCTCAAGTGTATCGGTTAATAAATAATCAAAATTGTCCTCCGCACGTAGCCTCGCTATATGCTGAGCCGAGGAAGAAAACACAAGGAGGATGAAAAAAATGGTTAAAAACTTATTCAAGGAGCAAATAATGGATTCGAAGAACAAAAGAAGTCATTATAAAACAAAAAAACCACACGTCCTGTGTGGTTTTTTGCCTACCGAAGTAGTCCGTACGGGAATCGAACCCGTGTTTCATCCGTGAAAGGGACGTGTCCTAACCCCTAGACGAACGGACCATTATTTATTTTGGTGGCACAAAGGTAGGTTTTTCTCTTTTATATTCAAAACTACCCGTAAAAAAAGACTAATTATTTTCTAATTTATTTTCGCTATTTTAGCCTAAACATTGAAGTATAACCACTTATGGCGAACGTAAACCCCTATTCCAGACTGACAGATTTTGATATTGCCCTTTTCTTAAATGGCAAACATACAAGACTTTATGAGAAATTAGGGGCATTCGAAATCGAACACGAAGGAGTCGTTGGAACGTTTTTCGCGGTTTGGGCACCTAACGCTTCAACTGTATATGTAACTGGTAATTTTAATGTTTGGGATCGTTATTCTCATCCTTTATTTCCTCGCTGGGACTCATCCGGCATTTGGGAAGGTTTCATTCCGGGAGTAAGAACGGGGGAAACCTATAAATATGGCATTGAGACCACAGGTGGGGAATATCTGGAGAAACTAGACCCGATGGGCTTGTATTGTGAGGCACCACCTAAGACTGCTAGTATTGTTTGGAATACTTACAAAGAGTGGAAAGACACCAAATGGCAAGAGATTAGAGGCGCTAAGAATGCCTTAAATGCTCCGATGTCTATCTATGAGTTACATTTAGCCTCTTGGATGAAAACCTTAGAAAATGACTACCTAAGCTATGATGATTTAGCCATTAAATTGGTGAATTATGTGAAAGATATGGGCTTCACACACGTGGAATTCATGCCCATCATGGAATATCCCTATGATCCATCTTGGGGTTATCAAATCACTGGATATTTTGCTCCTACGGCCCGTTTTGGCGATCCACAAGGCTTTATGCGTTTAGTGGAAGCCTTTCACCAGGCTGAAATTGGCGTGATTTTGGACTGGGTTCCCTCCCACTTTCCGGGTGACGCCCACGGTTTATTTAACTTCGATGGCGGAAGTGCTTACGAGCACCCTGACCCTAAAAGAGGCTATCACCCGGATTGGAAATCCTATATCTTCGACTACGGTAAGAATGAAGTACGCTCTTTCTTGTTATCTAACGCCTTTTTCTGGTGCGATCGCTACCATGTAGATGGTTTACGCGTGGATGCAGTGGCTTCGATGCTTTATTTGGATTATTCAAGAAATGACGGCGAGTGGGAACCGAATCAGTTTGGAGGTAACCATAACCTCGAGGTTATATCATTCTTACAAGATTTGAATAGCCACATTTATGCGGAGTTTCCCCATATCCAGATGATTGCAGAAGAGTCTACAAGCTTCTCAGGGGTGACTAAACCTGTATTTATGGGAGGTTTAGGTTTTGGCCAAAAATGGATGATGGGCTGGATGAATGACACCCTTCGTTTCTTCCAAAAAGACCCCATTTATCGCCAGCATCACCTCAACGAGCTGACTTTCTCTTTGATTTATGCCTTTACAGAGAACTTCTGCCTACCTCTATCGCATGATGAAGTAGTCTACGGTAAAGGTTCTTTATTAAATAAAATGCCGGGAGATGATTGGCAAAAATTCGCGAATCTACGTTTGTTATTAACGGAACAATTCACACATCCAGGCTCTCATTTATTGTTTATGGGTGGAGAATTTGGCCAAAGAGAAGAATGGAACCATACCCAAAGCCTCGACTGGCATCTCACAGAGCATCATTCTCACAAAGGAATTCAAGAAACCGTAAAGGCTTTAAATAAACTTTATCGTTCTGAGCCGGCGTTTTATAGCAAACAATTTGAATACGAAGGCTTTGAATGGATTGAATCGAACGACCAAAGTAATTCGGTGATTTCATACATCCGAAAAGGAGAATCGGCTAAACAGCAAGTAATCGTGATTTTGAACCTAACCCCTGCACCACGTGATGGATACCGGATAGGAGTTCCTCTTCCTGGGGTTTGGAAGACCGTATTCAACTCGGACAAACACGAATTCGGTGGAAGCAATTACCCTGTTTCAGGCGCTACCATGACGGAAGAAATCAATTGGCAAGGGAAAGCATTCTCAATCGCTATTAATCTCCCTCCTCTTTCAGCGCTTATTTTAAAGGCATAAGGACTCGAAATGTCTAGAAACAATAAAGACTCAGAAAAATTCCGAGCCTTTATTCAATCCGCCTAAGTAGTATTTTCAATGACCGAAGTCATTTAAAATCTTCGCTTGTATGAAATGTAATTATTGTATACAAAAATAGTAAATAATTTATAGGCGGAAAATATTTTAGTGTATTTTTTTTACTATTCAGTTAAAAAATAGTACTATTTCCTTTTATTGATAATTTCTTCCATATCTGAAAGCTCGACTTCTAATGCTTTGGTCGAAATAGTAATCTCCCAAGCACTAAGTGCTAAAGATATACTCATCCCTAAAAGTCCTATCCCAAAAAACCACCGTGCAATAAGTTGTTGATTCATAAAAAGGAGAAACATACATACAACACTCAAAATCAAGCTAATTATCGCGATAATCTGCATGCGTTGAATCAATTTCATTCGTAAACGAAGGTTATCAATTTGCATCCGAATTGAATCATCTGGGTTCTTTTGGAATTTTTCATGCAAACCCCGAATTAACGAAGCCATCGACATAAATCGATTCGTAAATGCGATCATCAACAAGGAAACAGTTGAGAACAATAAAGCTGGGGTACCGATGCTTAATTCCATGTTATTTATAATATTGATCTAGTAATTGATTCATCTCTTCCTGCACTTTTTTCGCCTCTCTTGCTGCTGAGACCGTCGTATCATCTCCCGCATAAATTATTCCACGAGACGAATTAACCAGTAATCCTACCTTTTTATTCATGCCAAACTTCGCCACATCCGCTAAACTTCCCCCTTGGGCTCCTACTCCTGGAACTAGGAAGAAGTTCTCGGGTGCTATTTCGCGGACTTTGGCAATATAATCGGTACGAGTAGCGCCTATAACGAACATTAACTCATCTTTACTACCCCATTCCATAGCCTTTCTCATCACTATTTCATAGAGTGGTATACCGTTCTCATCTTTCAATTGCTGAAAGTCATTACTACCAGGATTTGAGGTCAAAGCTAAGAGAATGACCCACTTATCTTTAAACTGAAGAAAAGGAGTCACAGAATCCTCTCCCATGTAGGGTGCCACAGTAACCGAATCAAAATCAAACCCAGCATGCGTGGGATCGAAGAAGGTTTGGGCGTATTTAGTGGCGGTATTTCCGATGTCACCTCGCTTTGCATCTGCTATTGAAAACACCTCTTTAGGCATGTATTCCATCGTTTTCTGCAAACTTTCCCAGCCAGCAGGCCCTAAGGCCTCATAAAATGCGATATTGGGTTTATAGGCTACTGTGTAAGGTAATGTAGCATCTATAACAGCCTTGTTAAAGGCAAAAATTGGATCTTTTTCCGTCTTGAATCGACTCGGAATTAGCTTTATGTCCGTATCCAGGCCTACGCACAGGAAGGATTTTTTTTGTTCAATTTGCTTAATTAATTCCGCTGAATTCATGTGAAAGAAGGAAAATAGGATTAATTTTGCCACAAATCTATCCCTTTCCCTGCCAAAAAACAATTTATGGAATTCATTAAACATCGTTTATCAGGAGTCATTGAGTGCATACCCACTAAATTTCACGACGAGCGCGGCTATTTTTATGAATCCTATAACCAAAAACGTTTTGCCGCGAATGGAATACCAGAGGATTTTGTGCAGGATAATTATTCCTTCTCGACAAAAGGAGTTCTACGAGGATTGCATTTTCAGCATAATCCGAACGGACAAGGCAAATTAGTGCGAGTGATGACGGGTAAGGCTTTAGATGTAGTGGTGGATTTACGAAAGGACTCTCCTACCTTTGGCCACCATGAAAAATTCGTTCTAGATGCAGATAAAGGGAATATGTTATATGTTCCCATCGGTTTTGCGCACGGATTTATTGCTTTAGAAGACACTATATTTGTCTACAAGTGCACGAACTTTTGGAACAAAGAAGCTGAATCAGGCATACGATGGAATGATTCACAAATAGGGATTGATTGGGGCGTTGAAAACCCTATTGTATCTGATAAAGACCAAATACTGCCAGACTTCGACCCTGATCAATTAATCTTTTAAAAAAATTATAGTATCTTTGCAGCAATGACTCGCAAGCTGATTTTATCAAGCCCATTACTCGAAATAACCATCTCTCGGTTGTGTCAAGAGCTCATTGAAAATCAAATTAAAGATGTTGAAACAGTTATCCTAGGCCTTCAGCCTCGTGGTATTTTCTTTGCGGAACGCATCGCAAAAGAATTGAGTAAACACCTCGAGAAAGCCCCAAGCGTAGGAAAAATAGATGCTACCTTCTTCCGTGACGACTACCGCCGCAGAGAAACAGTATCTCCTAATTCAACAGATGTTCCCTTCCTCATCGAAAACAAACGGGTCATTTTAGTCGATGATGTATTAGCCACTGGCCGAATGGTGCGGGCGGCATTGGATGCGATGAATAGTTTTGGGAGACCTGCTAAAGTGGAATTATGTGTCTTAATTGACCGTATTTATAACCGTGATCTGCCTATTAACGCAGATTATGTAGGTATGAGTGTAAATACCTTACCTACCGAAAAAGTACTCGTGGAATGGACAGAACAAGGCCATGAAGCGGATAGAATTTGGTTAATTCCTCAACAATCCTGATTTAACATATGCTAAAGTCGCCACATTTATTAGGAATCAAAGATCTGGATGAAGAATCCATTCAATTGATTGTTAAAACGGCTAGAGAATTTAAAGAAGTCCTAAACAGACCGATCAAGAAAGTTCCTTCCCTCCGTGATGTGACGATTGCCAATATCTTTTTCGAGAACTCTACTCGAACTCGTTTATCCTTTGAATTAGCCGAAAAAAGACTATCAGCAGATACGATTAACTTCTCTGCCTCAGGGAGTTCGGTTAAAAAAGGGGAAACTTTACTCGATACCGTGAACAACATCCTCGCCATGAAAGTGGATATGATTGTGATGCGTCACGCGAGCCCGGGAGCCCCACATTACCTAGCAAAACATATCAAGGCGAATATCGTGAATGCCGGAGACGGAACGCACGAACACCCTACGCAGGCTTTATTAGATACCTTCTCTCTACAAGAGAAATTAGGAGATTTAGCAGGCAAGAAAATCGCCATCATCGGAGATATTTTGCACTCTAGAGTAGCCTTGTCTAACATTTACGCACTGAAAAAACAAGGAGCGGAAGTTCGCCTTTGTGGTCCTAGCACCTTGATTCCGAAGCATATACAAAGCTTAGGTGTAGAAATTTCACATGATGTGAAGAGTACGCTAGCTTGGTGTGATGCAGCGAATGTGTTGCGCATCCAATTAGAAAGACAACAAATTAAATACTTCCCTAGCCTTCGGGAATACTCCCAATTCTTCGGGATTAATCGTGCTATGCTAGAGGAATTACCTAAAGAGATCGTTTTAATGCACCCAGGCCCGATTAATCGCGGGGTGGAATTAAGTTCAGATGCGGCAGATTCGCCACATTCGATCATCTTGGATCAGGTAGAAAACGGAGTAGCCGTGAGAATGGCCGTACTTTATTTACTCGCTTCAAGAGCTTCGTAGGCCAACAACATTTTTTGGGTAGAAATGTGATTTCCACAGGCATAATGGCCTAGAGGGCATTTTTTCTTACCATGATCTCCACAAGGACGGCATGCTAATTTCTCGCTTACCTCAATAATCTCCGAATGATCAGCCAAAGGCCCAAAACCAAAATCAGGCAAAGTCGAGCAATACATCGCCACCGTAGGTACATTTACCGCAGAGGATAAGTGCATTGGGCCAGAATCATTTACGAAATTTCCCTTGCTTTGGGCAAAAATAGACGTAGAAGCTAATAGAGCATGTTTTCCAGTCTCATTATAAATGGACCACCCTTGGCAAGCCTTCTCAATTTCATCAGACAGTGACTTCTCATTCGGAGAACCCATCAACACAATCGCCTGATCTCTAGGCAGTAAATGAATGAAATCAATCCATTTTTGAATGGGTAAGCGTTTCGTTTCCCACACACTGCCGGGTGAAATACAAATGTAATTTGTAGCAGGAGGTGTGATTTTGGAAGGATTTAAAAAGGGTTTGTACACCTTATTTCCTAGCCAATCGCTCAATAAACCCGTATTTCGCTCCACTTCGTGTATCCCATTCCCGAATGGATGCGGGTACGACTTTGAAAAAAACCAAGAAAGTGGATTTTTATTAAAACCCATCACCTGTTTCGCCGCTATCATCAGACTCAATAGGCCCATCCCGAAGAAACGCTGAACGACGAAAACTTTATCGAAGGATTCTTGCTTCAAATTAGTGCGTAAATCAAGCCATGAAGCCCGTTTATTCGACTTGTCATAAGTCCAAACCTTTGTCAAACACGGATGAGAATACGCTTGAAAAATGGATTCGTTTCCTTTCCTAACCAACAGGTGAATTGACGTTTCAGGGGATTCAATCCGTATTTTTTCTAAGAGCGAGGTCACCAGAACGGCATCACCAAGAAAAGCGGTTTGAATAATTAATACCTTAGAAACTGTATTCATGTCAGAAAAGGAAGCGATTAGCCATAAAATTACTTATTTTTGGGACATTTTTCAGTAAAACCCCATTCATGAATTCAATTCACCTGCATACTTTATCTAATGGAATCACCGTGGTGCACCGTCAAGTGCTTCATACCGAGATCTCGCATTTAGGTATTATGTTAGACATTGGAAGTCGCGATGAATTAGCTGGAGAAGAGGGTTTAGCGCATTTTTGGGAACATTTAGCCTTTAAAGGGACACAGAAGAAAAGTAATATGCAGATCATTAACCGCCTGGAAATCTATGGCGGAGAACTGAATGCTTATACGACCAAAGAAAAAATCTGTTTCCACGCCTCTATTCTAAGCCCCTATTTCGAACGGGCTTTGGAACTATTAACTGATATCACCTTTGATTCCATTTTCCCAGAGAAGGAATTAGAAAAAGAGCGTTCTGTGATTTTAGAGGAGATGTCGATGTATTATGATGCTCCAGAGGAGGCAATTCAGGACGATTTTGATGAATTATTATTCCCCAATCACCCCTTAGGCGTCAATATTTTAGGAACAGCAGAGACGGTTCAATCCTTCCAAAAGAAAGATCTAGAAGCCTTCATCGAGCGAAATTTAGACACATCCAGAATCGTATTTTCATCCATTGGAAAATTAGATCCTGCAAAAGTATTTGCTTGGGCTGAAAAGCATTTAGGCTCAATCAAAGCAAAGAAACAAATCGTTAAACGAGTGGCGCCATCTGCCATGATTCCTCAGACAAAGGTCATAAAAAGAGGCATTACACAGTCCCATGTGGCTTTAGGTCGTCAATCTTTTGCGATTGAAAACCCCAACCGACTCGCTTTCTTCCTTTTAGTTAATCTTTTAGGAGGCCCTGGAATGAATTCTTTATTGAACGTTTCTGTACGCGAACGACACGGTCTCGTTTATTCAATTGAAGCGAGTTTGACTTCCTTTTTAGATTCAGGTTGTTGGGCTATTTATTTTGGTACGGAGCCTAATCAGGTCAATAAATCCCTAAAATTGATCCAAAAAGAGTTCACGAAACTGCAGGAAAAAGAATTAACAGCTCCACAACTGAAGAAGATTAAGAGTCAACTCAAAGGGCAGTTAGCCATGGCTGAAGAGGGTAACTTGAACTTCATGCTGATGATGGCGAAAAACCTATTAGACAGAGAGAAAATCGAGAGTTTAGATGAAATTTTCGATCAAATTGACCTCATAGACAGCGCCCACATCCAATCATTAGCTGTAGAAATGCTGAATCCAGATTCCTTGAGTTATTTGATTTTCGAACCTTAAATTCGTGCATCTCTACCTCCATATCCCCTTTTGTCGACAAGCATGTCATTATTGCGATTTCCATTTTTCAACGAACACCAGTAGAAAAGAGGAAATGGTACAAGCTATTTGCCGTGAAATAATCGCTCAAAAAGACTATTTAAACGGAGCGGAACTGCAAACCATTTATTTTGGCGGAGGAACCCCTTCCCTCTTAAAGGACGCAGAAATAGATTCGATTATTGATGCGATAGGCGCTCACCATTCCATCGCTAGCCATGCAGAAATTACCCTAGAAGCAAACCCAGAAGACTTAACAACGGAATACTGCCAAATGATTGCCTCGAAAGGCATTAATCGCCTGAGTATCGGTATTCAATCTTTTCACGAGAAAAACTTAGTCCTGATGAACCGAAATCACCAGGCAAGCGATTCGATTCAAGCGATTAAAAATGCGCAAGAGGCAGGAATAAACAACATTAGCATTGATTTGATCTATGGAATTCCGGAGAATTCTCCGGATGATTTAAATGAAGATTTAGCAAAAGCTACGTCTCTAGGTGTTCAGCACATTTCAGCCTATAGCCTGACGGTAGAACCCAAAACGGTTTTTGGGGTTCAGAAAAAAAAGGGAGCCTTCACCGAAATTCTAGATGCTGAGATGGCTAAGGCTTTTACGCAGGTTCGTGAATATTTAGAAGCGGCAGGGTTTGAGGGATACGAAACCTCGAATTTTGCCAAAGAAGGCCACTATTCCATCCACAATACCAGTTATTGGCAGCAAGAGCCCTACCTCGGTATAGGTCCATCTGCCCACAGTTTTAATGGTCATTCTAGACAATGGAATGTCTCTAATAATGCCAAATACCTCGCAGAAGGGCATTTACTAGCGGAAATGGAAGAACTGAGCCCTGCGGATCAATTGAATGAATACATCATGGTTCGCTTACGTACGAAATGGGGAATTAATCTCGTGGAAGTGCGGGAACGTTTTCATAAAATGGAACAAGAGTACCCAGAAAAAGAATTACAATCCTGGATGGCGCAAGGATATGCCCGTTTAGAAGGAGAAAACTTAATTCTAGTGAACGAAGGCAAACTAATTGCAGATCGTTTAAGCAGTGATATTTTTGTGGTCTAAGGCCTTTTTGTAATTTTACACAGCTATGGCAAAGAGAATTGAATTCACGAAAAATACCCCAAACGCTAAAAGAGGAGGAAATAAATTTGAACGTTTATCCAAAAAGAGCCCTAAAAAGCGAAACTGGCTAAAGAAAATCGGATTTTTCTTTCTTTATCTCATTGGATTAAGCCTTTTCTCTGTCGTTTTCTTGAAATTTTTCCCGGTTTATTTCACGCCTACCATGGCCTCAAGGAAGATTGATGCGCTGCTAGAAGGAAAGCCTTCTAAAATATACTCCCAGTGGACACCCTATAAAGACCTGGATAAAAATGTAGCTATTGCTGTAATCGCTTCAGAGGACCAGGCCTTCCCTGATCACCACGGATTTGATTTTGATGCCATGTGGGGAGCTGTAAGGCATAATCTGAAGGGTAAGAAAATCAGAGGGGCTAGTACCATTTCACAACAAGTCGCTAAAAACGTCTTCTTATGGCAAGGCAGAAGCTATGTTCGCAAGGGATTAGAAGTTTATTTTACCTTCTTGATCGAATTAATCTGGGGTAAAGAGCGTATCCTAGAAGTATATTTAAATGTAGCAGAGACGGGACCTATGACTTTTGGGGCTGAGGCAGCTTGTAGACGCTTTTATGGGCACAGTGGTGCAGAAATATCTACCTCAGAGGCTGCTAGAATCGCGGCGGTTTTACCAAGCCCCAATCGTTTCTCAATTGAAAATCCATCAGCCTATGTGCGCAAACGTACATCGGCTATACAACGCCAAATGAGAGGTTTAGGGGGTACGAAGTACCTTCGAAACTTATAATAACTCGATAGAAGGATCCCAGAAATGGGAATGAAAGTTTAGAATTTGGTCATTCTGAATGGTCAAACCCTCTGCCTCTAACAATTCTTGCATCCGATTCCCACCAAAAAAATTCTTCCCAGTCAAAACCCCATTGCGATTCACCACCCGGTGTGCCGGAATAGACGCCTGACCGTGCGAAGCATTCATCGCCCAACCCACAAATCGAGCTCCGCCTTTAGAACCTAAATAACCCGCAATTGCTCCATAAGAGGTAACTCGCCCCGAAGGGATCAAGGAAACCACCTGATAAATCGCATCAAAATCAGCCATTATTCTTCTTTACGCTCTTCGATTTCTTGACACAATTCGGCATACCATTTCTCACCAAACTTACGAATTAAAGGCTCCTTCAAGAAAACATAAATAGGTACACCTAATGAAGCGCCATTAGAACATGCATCTGAACAGATGGACCAACGATCGTAATTCAAAGCGGTATAATCCGCTAACTTCGCTAATCGAATCGGGTATAAATGACAAGAAATAGGCTTTCTGAAATCTGTTTTGCCTGCAAAATAGGCTTGCTCGATACCGCATTTCAAATGGCCTTTATCATCATATAAAGCGTAAGCACATTCGCGTCCTTTGATGACCGGAGTAGAAAAATCACCATCATCATCCTTTACCCATGCTCCTGATTTTTCAATTTCTTTTAAGCCTATTTCGGATAAAAATGGCTTGATATCGTCTTGAATTCGCTCTAAGATCTCTAATTCTTCTTCCTCTAATGGAGCGCCTAAATCACCCTCCACACAACAAGCACCCTTACATTTGGCTAAATCACAAACAAAAAACTCGTCTGCTACATCGGAAGAAATTACCGTATCGTCAATTAAAATCATCTGCGTATTTTTGAACCACAAAGGTACAGATTATAGTTAATTAAGGTAATTTTACACGATGAAATACCTCTTGTTACTTTTATTCTGTTTGCCGCTTTATGCGAAAACGGCCTTCCCCGATTCTCTCTTAATCGGGAATGTAAAAGTATTCATACATCCCTCAGCAAAAGCCATCTTAGAAACGGAGCAAAAACGCTTAGGAAGCAACAAGAAATTTGTGGAGGGAATGAAGGAGAAAATGCGC
>NZ_JBIIBQ010000020.1:0-50584 GCF_044239315.1 Aquirufa sp.
GATTACCACCTGTACGACCCGCCATGCGTAAGCCTTTGAATACACGAGATGGGAATGAACACGCACCAATTGAACCTGGGTGACGACCGCGGTTATGCTGACCGTGAGTTTGACCACCCACACCCGCAAATCCGTGACGCTTAACAACACCCTGGAAACCTTTACCTTTAGAAGTACCAACCACGTCCACAAACGTGTCTAGCTCTAGCATCTCAACAGTTAAAACATCCCCTAAAGCTAGAGGCTGCTCAAACGTGCGGAATTCTACCAATTTCTTCTTTGGAGTTGTATTTGCTTTCTTGAAGTGACCCAACAAAGATTTTGTTGTGTGTTTTTCTTTCTTCTCACCGTAGCCGATTTGAACAGCGTTATAGCCTTCTTTCTCTACAGTTTTCACTTGTGTAACCACACAAGGACCGGCTTCGATTAGCGTACAAGGAACGGCTTTACCGTCTTCCATGTATAGGCTAGTCATTCCGACTTTTTTACCAATAATTCCTGACATAATATGTTAATATTTAAAATATAAATATGCTTACAAGGCTACCGTGGCTTGTTGTAAGACTTTTATTCAAAATCATCCCTCAACTGAGAGTGATATAGGAATCTAAACAATAAAAAAAAGCAGAATTGGTATAGGTAGACAAGATGAACCCGCTGTGGATAACAGCGAAAAAACACCTTGTGTAGCTTAATATTTAATTAATGGGCTGGGCATTCAACGGTCATCAATCAATACCAGTTCTAACACAAAAATCAAGCTTTCCTCGATTTAAGACCTGTTTGACATGCATTTTATGTGTTTTAAATAAATTCGGGAAGTTCTGCCAACCTCTCTCTGAATAAAAAACTGCGTTTGTCGAACGGGAGTGCAAAGGTAGGAAAAAAAAATAATACAAACAAGAGGGTGGGTAAAAATATTTATTTTAGTCGCTAGTCGAAAGTCGCTAGTCGCTAGTCGAGAGTAGAGATAAGAGAGTATAGAGTAGCGATGGTGAATGGTGAATGGTAGGCGACAACTAGATCCTGACTACCGACTAGTGACTAGTGACTAAGTCACGCAGTGACGACTGAGCGACGCAGTCGCGACTACCGACTAGCGACTAGTGACTAGCAACTCACTTCTCAATCACAAACCGATCCCGCACCTGTCCATCTGCGGCCACCCATTTAGCGTCAAATTTCGATTTAGATACATCAATAATCATCGATCCGCCTACCTCATTATTGACGTAAACCGCTGATTTCAATGGAAAACCAGGCATTTTTCCGCCTAATTTACTTCCTGAACCATTGACTACATAAATCACCCCTTGGCCTTTTTTGCCTACCACATACTGATTAGGGGCCTTTTCTGTGGCAACCACCTGTGTAGCTTCATCAAATGAATCATTTAGGCCAAAATGCCCGCGCAAAGGTTTCGTCCGCTCATATACATGACTGTGTCCAGCTAACACCAGATCAACATTGTATTTTTCAAAAAGGGGATTTACCTTTTCCCGCATGTTTTTCATATCAGCCTCCGTATCTGAATTGTGCGAACCTTTAGAATAGGGCGGCTTATGGAAATAGACGATTGTGAAAGGGAGGCGATTTGAGGCTAGGTCTTTGGCCAACCAATCATATTGATCTCCTTTCCCATCCATTACCTGGTTCCCTGCTGCATCGCGTATTTCTGTATCAATTGAAATCAGGTGCAAGGAGCCGTAATCAACCGAATAATAGGATTCTGAGTTAGAGGGAACTCCGCCAGCTTCGCCCTTGGTGGGCATGGAAAATATTTTGAAATAAGGAGGGACTGAGGAATCGTGTTTACCCGCGTAATCGTGATTACCAGGAGATGGATATAGGGCCAAATTAGGTAAAAAATCTGTCTGGTACACATCGAACACATGTTGTTGGTATTCCTCCTCCTTGCCATTATTATAGGCATTGTCACCTAACCAAATCCAGGCATCGATCGGCTTATCCGCCGTGTAATTCTTTATGGCATTTATCACCGCTTTTTGATTAGGCGAAAGATAACCAAAATCCCCTAGTGCCCAAATGCGCACCGACTTGGGATCTCCTGCCTTCGGTTTGGTATGAAAACTTCCCTGATGATTTGGCGATATACTATAGGTATAGGATTTAGCAGGGCTAAGTCCTGACACTTTAACTATATGATCAATTACGCGATTCGTATCCGCTATAACGCGGGACTTATTCTCCCCTTTTGTTACCAAAGTTACTTGGCTGGATTGAGGCGATGCCGTGCGCCATTGAATCAAAACGGATTCAGAGGTCATCGATTGCAAATAAGGTCCGCGAACGATCTGATCGTTTTGGCTGAACGCAGAAAAAGAAAGTAGAAGGAAGAGAAATTTTTTCATGGCGTTAAATTAATGGTAAATGGTGAATGGTGAATGTTAAATGATTATAAAATGTTGAATAGCAAATGGAGAGCATAAGGAAGAGTAGAGATAATAGAGTAGAGAGTAGAGATGGTAAATGGTGAATGGTAAATGGTGAATGATCCCTCCGGACTCATTTAGAGTAGAGATAATAGAGCATAGAGTAGAGATGATGAATGGTGAATAATTAGACGACCACTGGATACCGACTACCGGTTACCGGCTACTGATTACCGACTTGCCCGAAATTGTATTTTTCTCATATTCCCCCTCGAAAAACGAATAATAGTTTGTACTTTTGGGCTTTAGTTGCTGAAAATCAGGCAGTTTTTATTTATTTCCCAAGAAAAAAAAGTACTATGTCAAGTTTATCCAATCAAACAGGAGTGTTGCACGGAGATGCGGTTCAAGAGTTATTTGAAATCGCTAAAAAAAATCAATTCGCTTTACCAGCAGTTAACGTAACAGGTACTGATACGGTTAATGCAGTTTTAGAAGCAGCGAAAGCGGTAAACTCCCCTGTTATCATTCAATTCTCTAACGGTGGTGGTATTTTCTACGCTGGAAAGACCCTTTCTAACGAGAATCAAGCAGCGGCTATCGCTGGTTCTATCTCTGGCGCTTACCATGTTCACCAAATGGCGAAAGCATACGGTGTTCAAGTTGTATTGCACACAGACCACTGCGCGAAAAAATTATTACCTTGGATTGACGGTTTATTAGATGCTGGCGAGAAATTCTTCGCTGAGACGGGACAACCTTTGTTCTCTTCTCATATGATTGACTTGTCGGAGGAGCCTTTGGAAGAAAACTTAGAAATCTGCGCTAAATACTTAGAGCGTATGTCTAAAATGGGCATGACGTTAGAAATCGAATTAGGTGTTACAGGTGGTGAAGAAGATGGTGTGGATAACTCTGACGTTGATTCAGCTAAATTATATACACAACCGGAAGAGGTGGCTTATGCTTATGAAGTATTGTCCAAAATCTCTCACCGTTTCACGATCGCCGCGGCATTCGGTAACGTACACGGAGTTTACAAGCCGGGTAACGTGAAGTTACAACCAGTAATCTTGAAGAACTCACAAGAGTTTATTAAGGCCAAATATAATTTGACTCCTGAGAAACCAATCAACTTCGTATTCCACGGTGGTTCTGGTTCATCTCGCGAAGAAATCCGTGAGGCAATCTCTTATGGTGCAATCAAAATGAACATCGATACAGATACGCAATGGGCATTCTGGGAAGGCATCTTGAATTTCTACAAAGCAAATGAAGCCTATTTACAAGGCCAAATCGGTAACCCAACAGGTGACGATTCTCCGAACAAGAAATACTATGACCCACGTGTTTGGTTGCGTAAGGGCGAAGAGACTTTGGTAGCTCGTTTAAAAACAGCTTTTGAAGACTTGAACGCGACGAACGCGAATCAGTATCTATAGTCGCTAGTCGAGAGTCGAGAGTCAAATGAGCTGGAACTTTGTTCTGGCTCTTTTGGTTTTTAGAAGATTAGAGAGCATAGAGTATAAAGAAGAGATAAAAAATCCCGAACTTTGCATCCGAAAATTACCGACTAGCGACTAGCGACTAGCGACTAGCGACTAGCGACTAGCGACTAGCGACTAGCGACTAGCGACTAGCGACTAGCGATTAGCGATTACCGATTACCGACTACCGATTACTGACTACCAGATACCGTGTTATGAAAACCGAACTACACCCTGCCTCCTCCCGCGGAACAGCCGATCACGGCTGGCTGAAGACCGCCTTTAGTTTTAGTTTTGCTGGCTATTATAATCCGGCGAGAATTCATTTTGGTGCGTTGCGCGTGCTGAATGATGACTTTATTGCGGCTGGAATGGGTTTTGGAAAACATCCGCATGATAATATGGAGATCGTGACCATTCCGATGAAGGGTGCGGTGGCGCATGAAGATTCGATGGGGACGAACGGGATTATTAATGCGGGGGATGTGCAGATTATGTCTGCAGGCACTGGAATCTATCACTCAGAATTTAATGCGAGCAAAACAGAGGGTTTGGAACTATTCCAAATCTGGGTCATGCCTAAGTTAAAAAACATTACTCCACGCTATGATCAGCGCACCTATAATTCAGCGGATTTCAAGGGACAATGGAAAACGGTGGTTTCGCCACTGGGATCGGACATCGATTCGCTTCAAGTAAATCAGGATACCTATTTTAATATCACTGAATTAGCTGAGGGCGAGAGCGTGAATTATGCGTTGCAAGGTGCTCAGCAAGGGGCATTCGTATTCGTCATTGAAGGAGGCATTGAGGTGGCTGGAGAGAAATTAGGACGCAGAGATGCGATCGGGATTTCTCAGACAGAAACCATTGAAGTAAAGGCTTTATCAGCAGACACGAAAGTATTGTTGATCGAAGTTCCCATGGTCTGGTAGATTTAACTTTAGCGTAACAATCGCTTAATCAGGAGTTTAAAGTGATGGCCTATTTTTGGTAAACCAAATAGGTAAACATGGGCCGTCATTCTCAACCCACCTACAAAACAATCGTTATCTCTGACTTGCATTTAGGTAGCAAGGGGGCTAAAGCAGCCGAGGTTAACGAATTTTTACGCGCACATTCGTGCCACCAACTCATCTTAAACGGAGACATCATCGATGGCTGGCAGCTTAAAAAAGGCGGCAGCTGGAAGAAGAAGCACACGGCATTTTTCCGTAGTGTGTTAAAGATGATGGACAAGTGGGATACGGAGGTGATCTATTTGCGCGGGAATCACGATGATTTCTTGGAGCAAGTACTTCCGTTGAAGATTGGGAAGCAGTTTTCGATCCGCCAGGATTATATGTTGAAGAGTTTTGGCAAGAAATACTTCATCACTCACGGCGATATTTTCGATAGCATTACGAGCCAAATGAAATGGCTAGCCTATTTAGGCGATATCGGCTACACATTCTTGTTGTGGTTGAACAAGTGGTATAATCAGTACCGCAGCTGGCAAGGAAAGCCTTATTATTCCTTATCGCAGGTGATCAAGCAAAAAGTGAAGGCGGCTGTAAATTTCATCTCGGATTTTGAGGAGAAATTAGCGGAATTAGCGAAGGCCAAAGGCGCGAATGGCATCATCTGTGGCCATATTCATAAGGCAGAGATCAAAATGATCGACGGAATTGCCTATATGAACTCTGGAGACTGGGTGGAATCATTAACGGCTTTAGTGGAAACACACAAAGGGGAATGGCAGATCATCGAATTCCCGAACTACAATTTAAAAGCAGAGTTAAACGAAATTTTAGGCGAAAAAATCGCTTTAGAAGTAGAATAAGATGGGAAAATTCATATTTACTGTACAAGGAGAAGGTCGTGGACATTTAACCCAAGCGATCTCATTTACGCAAATAGCTCGCGAAGCAGGTCACGAGGTCATCGGATATGCCGTGGGATCTTTTCAGGGGCGCAAGATCCCTTCGTTTTTTTTGGATTTCATTGGTGACACACCCTTACTTCAGTACAATAGTCCATCGATAATTTTTGGCAATGGTAAATCGGTGCAACTATTCAAAACAGCCGCGCAGGCGTTTACGAATTTCAAGACGTTTTGGAGAAGCGCGACGCAGCTAGAAGAGTTTATCAATGAATTGCAACCAGATGGAATTGTGAATTTCTACGAATCCATCACAGGATTATATAAGTTAAAATCAGGGTCTAAAATCCCAACGATGTCTGTAGGTCATCAATACTTGTTACTAAATAAGAACTTCGAGAGCATCGCAGATAAGAAGATCGATCGTATACTGTTGAATATGAATACGATGATTACGTCAATCGGTTCGAAGAAATTATTAGGCTTATCCTTTCGTCCTATTGATAATGACGCGAAAATTGAGGTGGTACCTCCCTTATTGCGTCAGCAAGTAAAGAGCATTGTTCCTAAAGCCGGCGAGCGTTGGTTAGCTTACTTGACTCACTTCCGTTTATCAGAAGATATTATGACTTGGTCGAATGCGAATCCAGACGTGAAATTGGATTGCTTTTGGGATAATCCAGCGCGCAGAGAGACCTACCACTACTCGGATTCATTAACTTTTCACCCGATTGATGCAGAGAATTATCTGTCCAAAATGACGGAATGCGCTGGCCTAATTTCCACCGCCGGTTTCGAATCCGTAGCTGAAGCGATGTATTTAGGAAAACCTGCCATGATGGTCCCAGTGCCTAATCACATTGAACAAATGATTAATGCATTCGATGGAGAAATGTCCGGAGCGGGAATAGGCGCGACGACGTTTGACCTGAGTATTTTCAAAAAATATTTACCATCTCACGTTTCTGTACAAAATCAATACCAGGAATGGGTGGCTAAGTCCCAAAACTTAATGGCTGGACACTTGTCTGATCTAATCGCTCAGCCAGTGTATGTGGCAAACTTCCGCGAGAATCAAGGAACCGGTTTATCAGGTATGTTAGGAAGGAGACGATTCCGTTGGTCACGCTAGATAATCACAAAAAGGGAGCCATAAAAGCTCCCTTTTTTTATGATTTGTTAATAATATGTTCATTATTAATCAACATGGATACATCGCGATTTCCCTAGTTTTGTTTAGACATTTAGTTCTATTAAATGAATAGAAGATCCCTTCTGCAAACCTTGGGATTAAGCCTTGGAACCCTCACTCTTCCCCACCTTGGAAGAGCAAATACCACCCCCACTCCTGAAAAACCTTTTCGAATTGCGCATATTACAGATGTGCACATGATGCCTTTAATAGGGGCTGCGAAAGGCTTTTCTAAGTGTTTAGACCACATTCAATCTTTACCTCACAAACCCGACCTTATTATTAACAGTGGCGATGCGATCATGGATGCGCATAGAGGCGGAAGAGCGATAGCTGAAAAACAGTGGCGTACCTGGAATAATGTGATTGAAAAAGAACTTTCGGTGCCCATTATTCAATCATTAGGTAACCATGATATTTGGGTAAAAAACGAAAGCCCCGAAAGTATAATTGAAGGAAAAAAATATGCTTTAGATGAAATAAAAGAATCGTCTTTATATTTCTCCAAAGACCTAGGCAATTGGCATCTCATCAGCTTAGACAGCATTAGCCCTAATGTAGAAGGGAAATGGTACACGGGAAAAATAGATGAAGCTCAAATGCACTGGCTTAAAAATGAATTAAAAGCTATTCCTAGCTACAAGCCGATCATGATTGTTTCCCATATCCCAATTCTGGCTGCCTGTATTTTCTTTGATGGAAATCGCTTTGAAAATAATCAATGGAATGTTCCTGGCAGATGGATGCATGAAGATGCGAACGAACTGAAAAACCTGTTTAACCACTACCCTAATGTAAAACTAGCTATCTCCGGCCACATTCACTTACTAGATCGCGTCGAATATAATGGGGTAACCTATTGCTGTAATGGCGCTGTGAGCGGAGCGTGGTGGGGCGGCAATTACCAACAAACAAAACCTGGCTACGCCATTATTGATTTATATTCAGACGGTCGTTTTTCTAATACCTATTCATCCTATGTTTAAAGCGTGGGCCTTTTTATTAATTGCGGCAGGATTCGAAGCGGCCTGGACCTACTCCCTTAAAAAGGTCAGTTTGAATTCTATTAAGTTTGCCATTAGTGAAAACCCTTTTTTCAGTGTCCCAGTTGGAAAAGAAATAGGCTATTTACTCATTTACTTAGGATTAGGTGGCGCAAATATTTTCTTTTTATCCCTTTCTCTAAAAAGTATCCCATTAACTGTAGCCATCGCAAGCTGGACTGCGATATCACTAGTTTTTATAAAATTTTTTGACGTATTTATTTTAAAAACACCTACTAACAACCTAGAAATCTTCTTCTTAACACTAATTATAGTAGGAATTGTAGGGCTAAAATTTAGCTCCCCTAACTAGTTTCAATGTTAAATTTTTCAATGTTACGTAAATGTTAACATGGTTTAATTTTATTTAACAATTTCTTTACATAGCTTTGGCCATCACATTAAAAAAAACCATTATGAGTGAGAATAACAAAAAATTGACCGATCAATTAGTGCAAGCAGTCTTGCCTAAATTAAAAGGACTTTCTGAAAAAAATGCAAAGAAAGTGTTGCACGAAACAAATAAGTCAATTGCTGCCATAGCTAAAAAATATAGCAAACTAATTGCAGAGCAAGAAAAAGAGAAAGCAAAGGCGAAGGAAAAAGCTGCAAAAGAGACTAAAAAGAAAGCAGAAAAAGAGGCTAAGAAAAAAGCTAAAGAAGGCAAAAAAGTCGCTAAAGCGAAATTGCTAGCTTCTTTAATCGCGAAAGAGAAATCGGCAGCGCCTGCAGTAACAAAAAAAGCACCAGCAGCGTCTAAAAAAGCTCCTGTTGCTAAGGCTCCAGCAAAACCTAGATCAAGAGCACCAAAAGCTAAAAAATAAAGTTTGATAGATTCAAAAAAAGAGGGACGTTGTCCCTCTTTTTTTTTACATTAAGATTACACTAGCCCGTAATCCAACGGAAAAATAAGAATAAAGCCGCGGATAAAAGAACGGTTACAGGTAAGGTTAAAATCCAAGCTAACACGATATTCTTTACCGTATCCCCTTGCAAGTTCTTGATACCCCGCTGAGCCACCATCGTTCCAGCGATACCAGAACTTAATACGTGAGTCGTACTAACTGGCCACTTGTAAGCTGTAGCTAAACCAATCGTAAGTGAGGCAATTAATTCTGCCGAAGCACCTTGAGCGTAAGTCAAATGGTCTTTACCAATCTTCTCTCCAATAGTAACAACAATTCGCTTCCAACCAATCATTGTTCCTAATCCTAACGAAAGAGCCACCATCCACATTACCCAATTAGGAGCAAAGTCGGTAACTCCTGCAATACCGGTGCTTGAAGAAGCGCCAAAAGTAAAGAAGGGAGCTTTCGAACCTGCAGTAGCCTTTTTCCAAGCAGATTTATCATTTTCAGAAAGCGCGACTGACTCACTTTCAATCAATTTCTTAGAATGCTTATTAATGGTCAATGCTGCTTTTCGAATAGCAAATTTTTGATCCGTACTTAAGGTGGCTGGTGTTAAATTCTGTGAAGTAATAACCGCTAAATCCAAAACTGAATGTTTCAAATCTACTAAATTAGCTCGTTCCTTTTCAGATAAAGGAATGGTATCAATCTTAGCCGTCACCATTTGAACAGTGGCTAAACTTGACTTCACCATCTGCATATCTAACGTCGTATTTATGGCAAAATATCCAGGTAAGAATGCAATCAATATCACCATCACTAAACCGATTCCTTTTTGCCCATCATTTCTTCCATGAAAAAAAGAAACCAAGGTACAGGTCGCGATTAAAATAGAACGAATCCAAAGCGGAGGAGGTGATTTTTTCTTAGGCTCCTTAAAGATTTCCTTATTTGTTACTGTCTTCTTTAAGATATACATTAAAATAATGGCTAAGGCAAAACCGAATAAAGGGGATAATAAAAGTGCCTGACCTATCTCAATGACTTTATCCCAATTCAAGGCTGAGACACCTTTATTCGAGGCCTCAGGCAACAAAGCATGACCTAGGCCGATACCAATAATTGAACCGATAAGCGTATGAGAACTAGAAGCAGGTATACCAAAATACCAAGTACCTAGGTTCCATATAATTGCAGAAATCAACAAGGAAAGCGCCATGGCCATCGAATGATAGACGTTCGTATCGACGAGCAATTCCGTGGGGAGCAACCCTATGATGCTCATCGTAACACCTACTCCTCCCGTTAATAAACCTAAGAAATTCATAATCCCAGACCAAACAACTGCCTGCGTAGGACGCAAAGAATGGGTATAAATAACGGTTGCAACTGCATTAGCTGTATCATGAAATCCATTGACAAACTCGAAAGCACAAGCGGCTAAAAGGCAGAAGCAAAGTAGAAAAAATAATGTAGGATCTAATCCGAACATATAATAAAATTTATATTAAAAATTTAATTCACTAAGGTAGTGGAGTATTACAATACCCATGTTAAGGAATTGTTAAATCCCTATTTTACCACACTTTTAAAATCAACACTTATAGCCTTGGCTACTTTGTGAATCAAGTCTTTTTGGAACACTTTCTCCTTAGATCTGACCTCCCCTAAGTTAGGAATATTCGCTCCTATCATGGCATACCATATCTGGTAGCAATCTTTCACGCTCTCACCATGCGAAGTCCATTGGGTTTTAATCGCATCACCCCGACCGTGATCGGTCGTAATTAACAAGGTTGTTTTGCCTTTATAATCTGGATCGGAATTCACAAAATCCCAAATCTCACCCACCCAAGCATCAAACTGATGCGCGGCATCTAGGTAATGATTATAGGCTCCTTCATGTGCAAACTCGTCCGTCTCTCCATAGGAAATGTACAGCGCTTTCGGCTTGTTCTTTTTCAAATAATGCATTGCCTTGAAATGCGTAAATACATCAATAGACTCAGCCATTCCAAATGGCTTGAACGTTTCCTTTAGCATCTTAGCTAACATCTTCATTTCTGGATCTTTCTCCATTTCAGGATAAGAATCAAAGGCATTAACAACCGGAAAACCTGCTCTTTTCTCATTCAAAATACGATCAAAGGCATCCCAAGCGCCAAAGGCTGCCACCCTCCCCTTGTAGGCAGGCAAGGAATTTAAGTACTCAAAAAAGTTCGTATTTGGATTAGGCTTATAATCATTCGAGTTAACTGCCGTATCTACTTGGCCTGTTAAAATCTCACTGTAACCTGGGTATGAGAACCAATAAGGATTCGCATTGTCTACTAAGCTGCCCGCCAATCTATTTCCATGAATCTGACCTCCAGCGGCTAATTTTCCCCAGAAAAAAGGCATCAATTTTTCGCGTCTTCCTTGCACTGTAGGTGCATAATATTGCTGAATTAAACGAGCAGAATCACCGTGGTGGAAACGCTTGATTTTAACAATGGAGGTGTCGATTCCATTAAACAATTCCTGCCAGCGGTAGCCGTCTGTGGTGATGACGATGACGCGAGGATCAGCTTCTTTTTGCGCAACTGCGACTGAGGATACAGCTACAGTTAATAGCAATAGAGTAAATAGTGTTTTCATGTTACTTGTTTTGAATGCCAAAGCTAATTTATAGAAATAAACGGATAATGAACGGCACATTATCAAATCAATAAAACAAGAAATGCTGAGGAGAAACTCCTCAGCATTTTCTGTATTACACCAATATATTATCTTTATAAAACTCCGGTCGAAACCCAAGTTTTTTTCTTTTTATCGTATACTAAATATTTATCCGGCCATTCCACATAATGTTTCATAGCTAAATATTCCGTTAAATTTCCTTTTTTGACTAATTCTTTGAAAAGGAATGAACCTCTCTCCACGACTAACTCTTCTGTAAAATGAGGGGTATTGACCACCTCTTCAAAATTTTCTGGAAGTAAACTCCCTTCTTTCAAGGTGAATTTACCTACCACCCCGCGACGTAAATCTTTACGTCCCGCCACAGGCCTACTAATCAGGTAAATAAAGTTACCTGCTGTATCTTTTGATAAATGAACAAAATGAAATAAGGGAAGGCGGCTAACATACTCTGCTCGATATTTCGATTGAAATTTCGTTGAATCAGTAGCGAATCGAGCATTTTCACTTATATAAGTGATAACGTTGGTAAGTAATGTATCCCGCTCCGAATCAGAGAAATAATACCCGACCTCCTCTTTAGAATCACACGAATAACAGAAAAATAAGCCGACAAATAATAAACTGTATAATTTTTTCATTGGTGTAAAAAAAGGGACGTTGCTTTCACAACGTCCCTTCTATTTTATTACTACTATTTAATGTAAAGCACTGAGTTAGGTGAGAATTCAGCCCAACCAGTAGTCCAATCTGTATCTTTAAATGCACCGATATAATCCGTTGCAGTAGTACCTGTTAAAGTAGGTAATGCTGTTCCAATTAAAGACTCAGATTTTCCTGCTGTTAAAGTTAACGTAGGACGAGCAGACCATAATGCAGCTGAGATTCCTGTATTAGCTGTCGAAGTCAACGTTTTGTTTCCAGCAATTGCCTTGAACCAATCCGATGCCTTTACGCCAGAACCAATTTCGATTGGTCTAGCAGCTACAGAACCTGAAGAACCTGTTCTAGCAATTTGCTCATCATCTACAACCGCTACTCCAAATCCATAAAGTCCAGAGTTTAACGAAGTAAATCCAGTTGTTCCCCATCCTTCAGTACCAGCGATCACTACGTTTTTAACGATCAATTCACCATTAGCAGCATTCGTCTTAGCAGCTCCACGTTGGCTATCAATGTATAAACCAGCTGGATATCCTGTGATAAAGGTATTGTATACTTTCACTTTTGCGTTGCGACGTAATTGGGCTCCATTTTGGAAGTTTGCATCAAGGTAGTCAGATGATTTACCCTTTGCACCAATAATAGAGAAGTTTACAAGCGTTGCAGCTGTAAATGGAGTAAGGTTTGAACCCTGTGAATCATTATCAATTTCAAAACCATTTGATCCTGAAACGTCAGCTAAATTACCATCACGGTAACCTAAACCAAACTGAAGAGTACCTGAATAACCGTTATCCATATCGAAATCATCATCCGTACCTTTGTAAGCGATTAAATACTTACCATTTACAGTACCACCGAACCACTCAAATGAATCATCTAAACCGAAAGAAGCCATGATGTACTCAAGTTTTGTACCTGAACCTACTGAACCCATAGTTAAAGAGTTGATCTCCTGATTTGGATTTAATGGAATACCAGCATACTCAATACGAACGTATTTCAAACTACCAGAGTTATCATCAGCAGCTGTTCCACCGTGGAAACCTTTATAACCACCTTCTAACTCATTCGTACCAACCGGAAGGTTATTTGGTGCTCTACCACAAATAACAACACCGCCCCAGTCTCCAGGAGAACGAGAACCAATTCCTTCTGCAGATGTAAATACAATCGGCTCAGTAGCTGTACCTTCAGCGATTAACTTAGAGCCACGCTGAACGATTAAAGTACCTTTCGTTGCCTTATCACCAATAATCACAGTACCTGCTTGAATAGTTAGAGTACCCGTTTTCGTAACTGTACCATTAACAGCTTCTTCACCTACGCGAACATAACCTTTCAAACGATAAATTTTATCTTTTGTCCAGGATATATTGCCTTCTAGAACACCTTCTACTTCGACAATCGCCTTAGGAGGAATAGCAGAAACCGTAACTGGGATAGCTACAAGAGAAGAAACCTGATTCTTGTTATCCGTTACTTGAACAGTAAAGTTTACAACCGCACCAGCATTACCTTCAACTACATAATCTTTTGAATATTCAGCTGTTTTTTCTCCAGCCATGATTTTCGTATCAAAAGCAGTACCATTCTTCAATACAGTGATGGACTTTAGACCAGCAGGAGCATTAATTGTTGCTTTCACTGTAACCGTAGATCCCGGAATACCCGCTAAGGTTCCAGACGTTGAGACCGTAGGAATAGGGAAAACCTCTTCTTCCTTTTGGCAACTTGCTAATGCTACTACTACAATAGCTAACATTGCAAGTACTTTAAACATGTTTGTTTGTAAGCGTTTCATTACTTTTTTTGTTAAAATGTTAAGTGTATAGATTAATTGAAAGGGGAAATTATAAGTCCTAAAGAAGCCACGCGACCTGGTGCATAGTTCTGAATAATTTGATCTTTATCACGATCAAAATTCTGATCCTGATTTCCATCCTGCAAAATGATATTTCCTTGATTTAAGATGTCGCTAATTCCACCTTTTACCATGATGGCTTTCGTTAACTGCTTAGAGAAATTAAAATCAATCACATTTCTAGGAATCTCGTACCAATCAGGATAAGGAGCACCAAAGTTATTACCTACCGCAAAGATGCGTTTACCAATCACATTGTAATTAAAATTCAACTGCAAGCCTTTCTTCGTATCATTATAATTTAATCCTGCATTGATAATGTAGGGCGATTGACCTTGTAAAGGGCGATTATCTGATTGAGCAGCTGCAAGCTTATCATCTAATTTAACACGGCTGAAAATATAAGAACCATTCAGTACCAAACTAGTACGTCCTAATATAGAATTAGGCGAATTAGCGGCTAAATTCTTGCGAATTTCCGCCTCGAGTCCAGTTGAATAGGCTGATTTCGCATTAGAAAAATTCAAAAGCGGGTTTGCTCCTGATGCGAATACCACTTCTATTGGGTTAGTAAAATCTTTGTAGAAAGCCGCGATACTGATTAACTCAGACGGTGACGGATAAAACTCATATCGAAAGTCAAAATTATCAATATCAGCATTCTTTAAAGCAGGATTACCTGAAATAGTACGATTGTTAACAAAATCATAGAACGAGAATGGAGCTAGCTCGCGAAATTCTGGACGATTCAATGTCCTTCCATAAGCTAAACGCAGCAATGATTTCTCTGTAAAGTTGTAGGTAATATTCATTGACGGTAATAAGTCCAAACGAGTATTATCGTAGTTGATTAATTTCCCAACTAAATCTGCAGAATTCAATTTCTGACTATTTTGCTCAGCTCGTATACCAGCAATCACATTAAACTTCTTCCCAAGAGCATAATTAGCTGATAAATAACCCGCAATCAGTTGATTACTTGCATCATAGGAATCATTTGGATTTGTTTGCTCATCTATACGAATACCCGTTCTGGTATTAAAGTTTTGTCCTGATAATAATTGATCTATTGGTAATGTGGTTTGAAAGGAAGGTGTCGATTTTACATAACCAATGTTTCGAGCGTTAAAATCACGTACTTTATCTTCAAAAAAGGCCCCCCATTTTAATTCAAGTTCTTTTGAGTCTTTTAAATCAATCTTCTTAACAGCATTAAATGCAGCTGTGTAAGATGACTCATTCATGTCGATGTAAGTTCTTCCCAATACTGTTGTTTGTGCTGCCCCGTTAGGTATAAACAAACTTGCAGAAGCACCGTCCACATTGTAGCGGAAACGCTTGTAATCAGGTTGCGCGCGATAAGAGGAATTATATCCTACCATCCAGTCCACTTTCAAACTACCTTCTTGAAGATCATGGCGACCAGTTAATTGACCTGTGTAAAGACCTCTATACACCTGATCAAAAGAACGAATATCCCAGTTTGAACCGTTATCAAAACCATCACGTTTGATGTATTGCGTATTAGCTAATTGATTGAATAAATTTTTGAATTCAATCACTGACCCATTGGCAAAGCGAGCGGACCAGTTATTCGAAACTCCAAGACGAATTGCATTGGTATATTGTTTATCTAAAAAATTAAATACTGCATCAGGCTCGCCAGTTGCGTTTATATTACTAAAACCCCAATCGTTTCTGACCATTTCAAAGGTGGTTCTAGAATTAGAATAATTTAAAGACGTTACGTTACCGAATTTAGTGGACCCTAAATCAAACTTAAATCCTCCTGACAGAGAGGCGCGCATATCTGGTAAAGCAGATGATTGCACTGGAAGCCAGTTGTTTTTTAAAGAGGCTCCAATCGCGTCTATACCTGAAGGACCTGCGTTCAATAGATCAGTTCGAGTGGCTGGAAATGAATTTGGCAAATCAAAGTATCCTTGATTAAAACCCGTCCAAGCTAGATTTGCATTTTTAGTTGCATAGAAATCTGAACCAGTGGTACCTTCTCGATAGGAGCTAGATAAATCTAATGTCAAGAAATTATTTTCAGGAATCGCTTTCGTGAAAATTTTCACAACCCCACCTGCAAATTCGCCTGGAATTTCAGCTGATGGTGATTTGAATACCAAAATACGGTCGATTTGACCAGCTGGAATGATATCGAATGAGAATGAACGCACATCCGTTTCCATGGATGGAGCGAAGGCATTATTTAATTGAACCGTGTTGTAACGCTCGTTAAGACCACGAATGTTAATAAAACGCTCGCCGAAGATGGTCACACCTGGAACACGCTTCACAACCTCTGCCGCTGTACGATCTAAGGTTTTTGTGATTTGTGCAGCCGAGATACCGCTTACTACTAATTGAGCCGCTTTGATTTCTGAGATAACGGAGACTTCGGTATTAGTTAATCGCTGAGCGACTACTTTTACTTCTGCTAGAGTAGAGGTTGCCTCTTGAATTTCTAAATTCAAATCAGTTACTTGACCGTTCTCTACTTTAACACCTTCATAAATTTTAGAATCGTAACCTACATAAGAGATCTTTAATGAATAAGACCCTGCTGGAAGCTTAGCTATAGAAAAGAAACCATTAATATCCGTAGCAGCTCCTTTATTAATGCCTTGCACTAAGATGGTTGCGCCGATAATATCTTCTTTGGTTTTGGCATCCTTAATAGTTCCGCGTAGGGTTCCTTCTTGTGCAAAAGCCGCTGCAGAGAGCGTAAATAATAGAATGATAAGATTGGTGTACTTGTAAAATGATTTCATAAAATGGAATACTGGTGATAATTTCGACACAAAAATACACCTCCCACTACGGGGCTCCGTTATGACTATGTTAGGCTTTTGTTACCAAATTGTTAAAAACAATTCGTTCACTTAACAATTTCATAACATTGCGATTTTTCATCGAAAATTTCACTTTTTTAGGGCTTTTTATAGTACAATTTCAAGTTTTTGCATTTTTTATAGAAGAACTTTCTTGGAAAAATGAAAATTAACGCGGATTTAATTTGTGGGTAATGTTAAACGCCTAGTTTTGAGACAACAAACGGAAATAATTCCGCCTAAGTTTTTTAAAATCAAGCATTATGAAAAAGTACACGTTAGCTGCACTATTCTTAGTAGCCAGTATGTCTGTCGTTTCTGCCGCAAATGGAGCAGAATTATCCCTTCCAGTGAATATCGAATCAGTAGGTAGATTAAAATATATGGTATCTGTAAATGCAGGAGCCACCGTACTTATCTATGATGGAGAAAATCACGAGATTCACAAGGAGTACATTTCAACGCAAAAATTGTTCAATCTAGCGGGTTTATCTGACGGTAGCTACCGCATGGTCGTGTTAGATATCAACAAAAAAGTGTTGACTTCGAAGTCATTTAAGATCAAAACAGAAGTGAAACGCGATATTATCGCTATGAACTAGCTCATTATACAGTGAAAGATTAAGGGGTAAAAAGGCGGGCCATTGGTTCGCCTTTTTCTTTTAGAGTATCTGATACAGAATACGACATTTTGAAAACTTAACACTGTTAAGTATATTTACGCTGTAATTTTAAAAATATGAGCATAGTCGCCAGAAAAGAGAAGCAGAAGCAGGAGATTCGGTCCTTGATACTAGAGGAATCGATGAAATTATTCGTGGAAGAAGGCTTCAGTAAAGTATCCGTTCGCAAGATCGCCGAACGAATTCAATATAGCCCCACGACGCTCTATCTGTATTTTAAGGACAAAAATGAGATCCTGTTTTATTGCTGCGAGTCAGGATTTAAGAAAATGCTGGAGCATAATATCGCTCTAGGATTAATCAGCGATCCCATCGAACGCCTCCACCAGATGGGGATTAATTACTTGAATTTTGGCCTAGAAAATCCGGAATATTATGACTTAATGTTCATTCAAGAAGCACCTATGGCCACGCTAATCGATATGGGTGCAGGCTGGTCGAGTGGTGATCAGGCGCTGGAAGCCTTAAAAATGATTGTTCAGGATGCGATGGACAAAGAATTATTAGTTCCGGCGAAAGTGGAAACGGTGGCGATGGCGGTTTGGAGTATGGTACACGGCCTCGTTTCTCTCGCGATTAGACAGCGCTTGGATAAATTAGTGCCCGCTGAAGACGTCGAAAAAACCATGCATGAATCGCTGGATTGGTTATTAAAAACAATGAAAAAAGTTTAAAATGAAATACCTGTTATTACTTCTTGCCTGGCCAGTTTTAGGCCAAAAATCCGTCCTCGACGATTACATCGCCACGGCCTTCCAGCAGAACATCACGCTACAGCAAAAAAACATTCAGGTAGAAAAGGCGATGATTGCCTTAAAATCAGCCCAAAGCCTCTACCAACCCACTGTAGCCTTTCAAGGTGGTTACCAAAGTGGCCAGGGCGGTCGTAGCATCGCCTTTCCTGTAGGCGATTTACTAAATCCGGTCTATTCGACTTTGAATGCCTTGACGAAAAGCACTGCCTTCCCACAGATCGCAAACGTAGAAACCAATTTCTTTCCTCGCGATTTCTACGACGTGAAAGTCCAGACTTCGATGCCGCTTTATAACAAAGACATCAGCTACAACAAGCAAATCCAGGAGCAATCCATCAGCCTGCAGCGCGAAGATGCGTCTCTTTATAAAAGAGAATTAGTCAAGCAGATCAAGACCGCTTATTTTCAGTATTTATTGAGCCTGGGTCTTCAAAAAGTCTACGAAAATGCCCTAAATCTAGCCATAGAAGGAAAAAAGGTCAACGAAAAATTGCTCGCAAATGGTAAGGGCTTACCTGCCTATTTACTCCGTTCGGATAGTGAAATCGCTAACATCCAAGCTCAAATGGCCGACGCTTCGAAGCAAAGTCAAGCCGCTCAGATGTACTTTAATTTTCTCTTGAACCGGGAATTGCGCGCGGACATCCGCATCGATTTCGAAGTGGAAAAGGCCTTGAATGCTGCCTATAATGTCACGCCTGGAGCACGGGAGGAATTATCCTTATTGTCGAAATCCATTGGGCTTCAAGAGACCGTTTTAAAGATGAATGAATCATTTTACCTACCTAAAGTGAGTGGTTTCTTAAGCTTAGGTTCACAGTCCACTATTTATGATATTAATGCCAAAAGCGCCTATTATTTCCTAGGCTTACAAATGGACATTCCCATCTTCACAGGAAAACGGAACCTCTACAAGATTAAGCAATCTCAACTCGATATTGCTTCGGCAAGAAATACCCTTGACCTCAGCGCGAAGCAATTCACGATGGCGACCGAAATCGCACAGAAAAATGTTCAATCCTCTTTAGTGAGTTTCCAAGCCTCTACTAAATCCTTCGAAGCGGCATCCGCTTATCTGCGCCTAATCGAAAAGGGTTACAAGGAAGGTGTAAGTACCTATTTAGAAACGGTGGACGCCAGAAATCAATGGATGAATGCCACCATCAACTACCAATTAAAACAATTCAACGTATTAATCGCCGCTGCCGCTTACGAGCGTGAAGCCGCTAGCTACCCACTCTAATGAAAAAGATCTGCCTACTATTTTCCCTCATCGCGGTAGTTTCCGCTTGCTCTTCTAAGAAGAAAGAAGCCGCTGCGGTGACTAGCGACGTGATCCCAGTTTCGGTCATTTCCTTACAACAAGAATCCATCTCCCGCCCCATCCAGGCTTCCGGCGTTTTCACAACGGAAGATGAGACCTATTTAGGTTTCAAAATAGGCGGAGTCATCCAACACGTTTTCGTGAAGGAGGGCGATGCCGTGAAAGCGGGTCAGCTCTTAGCTAGCTTGAATCTCACCGAAATCAAAGCCCAAGTGCAGCAAGCTCAAATCATGCTCGAAAAAGCCAAGCGTGATCATGCTCGAGCTAAGAATCTATACCGAGACAGTGTGGCGACATTAGAGCAATACCAAAATGCAAAAACCGGCCTAGAGATCGCACAGGAAGCCTATAATGCAGGGGCTTTCAACCAAAATTATGCCGAAATCAGAGCCCTGAAATCAGGTTTTGTGTTGAAGAAATTAGCGAATGACGGTCAGGTCGTGGGCCCTGGAACGCCGGTCGTTTTGTTGAACGGAGCGAACAAAGGGAATTGGGTGTTGAAGGTGGGTTTGAGCGACCGGGACTGGGCGGCGACGCAGGCGGGTGATCCGGCTGAGATTACGATTGATGCTATGGCAGAAAAGTCCTTTAGTGCCACCGTTCTGGCAAAATCCGAGGGGGTGGATCCGGTGACGGGAACGCTGTGGGTGAGTTTGCGCATCAGTGGGGCGCCGACAGCGCAGCTGGCGGCGGGGCTTTTTGGCAAGGCTAAAATAAGCCCGCGGGAGAAGATCAAATCCTGGGTAATTCCGTACGATGCGATTCTAGATGGAAACGCAACGGAAGGCTATGTTTTCGTGACAAAAGATGGGAAAACAGCTCAAAAAGTGAAAATCCAAATCTCTAGTATTGATCACGGAAAGGTATTTGTGTCTAGCGGTTTAGAAGATGTGCAGTCCTTAATTACCAGCGGAAACGCCTATTTAGACGCCGGTTCAGCCATTAAAATCGTCCGCTAATCATGAAAATAGCTAACTACGCGGTAAAGAATTACCAATTCACGCTGACCATGTTCCTGATGGTCGTGGTCGTGGGTATCGTGACGATTATGACGATGCCTCGCGCCGAAGATCCGGATATGAATGCCCCTCAATTCCCTATTATCGCTGTTTATCCGGGTACAAGTCCAGATGACATGGAGGAACTGGTGGTGAAACCGGTGGAGAAAAGACTGTACGAACTAGAGAATGTCCGCAAGATAAATACCACGATTAGTGATGGTTTAGCGGTGTTCGCGGTTTACTACAAATATGGTGTGGTCGTGGACGAGAAATACTCCGAAATCGTCCGCGAATTAAACAGCATCAAAAGCGAATTACCGAAAGAGGTCATCAAACTAGAGGCCCAAAAAGCCACTCCATCGGGCACGAACGTGTTGCAGATGGCACTGATTTCGAACAATGCGTCTTTAGACCAATTAAAAAATACCGCAGAGCGCTTGCAAGAAGATTTGGAGAAAGTAACCTCATTGAAAAAGGTGACCATTTCAGGCTTACCAGAATCACAAGTCAAGATCGATTTAAATATCGAAAAGATGGCTCAGATGCAGGTTTCACCTGACCGAGTTTTGCAAGCCATCCAAAGCGAAATCGCAAATATTCCCGGCGGAAGTATCGTCGAAAACACGAAATCCTATAATATCCTGACTTCCGGAAACTACCAAAACATCGAGGAGATCAAGAACACCATCGTATTCTCCTACCAAGGCAAAAATGTGTTTCTGAGAGATGTGGCAAATGTTTATTTTGATTATGCCCCCGAAAATCACATCACACGACTAAATCAAAATCGCTGCTTGTTCATCTCCGCCGCACAAAAATCCGGCGAAAACATCGCGAAGACCCAGGCGACCTACGAACCTGTCATCGCACAATTCAAGAAGACCTTGCCGAAGAACATCGACCTAGTCGTGAATTTTGATCAAGCCGAAAATGTGAACACCCGCCTGAGCGGCTTATTGAAGGACTTTATCATCGCCATTCTCTTAGTCGCATTAACGCTCTTACCTCTCGGTTTGCGCGCAGCTTCCATTGTGATGATTTCGATCCCGCTTTCTTTAGCGATCGGGATTATCCTATTGAACATCATGGGTTACAGCTTAAACCAATTAAGTATTGTGGGTTTAGTGGTGGCATTAGGACTTTTAGTGGATGACAGTATTGTGGTAGTAGAGAATATCGAACGCTGGATGCGAGAAGGGCATAGCCGATTAGATGCGACCTTGAAAGCCACGAATCAGATCGGAATGGCCGTTTTAGGTTGTACGGTGACCTTGATTATTGCCTTTTTACCTTTGGTGTTTTTGCCTGAAGCGTCTGGCGAATTCATCCGCAGTCTACCTATGGCCGTGATCTTCTGCATCGTCGCGTCCTTAGTTGTTTCGCTGACGGTGGTTCCGTTTTTATCAAGCCGTGTATTAAAGTCGCATGAGGGAAATCCGGAAGGAAATCTATTCATGCGCTTGTTGAAAAAACTAATTTCGGGCTCTTATTCCCGCTTATTAGACTGGGCTATTCAACGACCTAAAACTACTTTATTGATTGCTATTGCCATTTTTGTGGCTTCCTTACAGCTCTTCCCTATCGTCGGATTTAGTCTTTTCCCGGCCTCTGAAAAGCCGCAATTTATGGTCAACATTTTCAGCCCCTTGCAGTCGAATTTGGCCTATACGGATTCGGTTTCCAAACTGATCGAAAGCGACCTGCGCAAGCTTCCAGAGGTTAAATACGTGTCTGCTAATGTAGGTAAAGGAAATCCGCGTATTTACTATAACGCGATTCCGCTGAACGACCGAACCGATTATGGCAACTTGTTTGTGCAATTGCAGGACGATTTAGATGCAGATGAGAAAATAAACCTGATCGAAAAACTGCGCACGAAGTATACGAATTATCCAGCGGCGACCATCGAGGTGAAAAACTTCGAGCAAGGCCCGCCGGTAGTCGCTCCCATAGAAGTCCGGATTTTAGGCGATAACGTAGACACCTTGCGCCAAATCGCCAGCCGCGTTGAAACGATGCTAAAGAACACGAAGGGGACGATTTACGTCAAAAACCCCTTAAAAAACCTGAAATCAGACATCAAGTTCGATATCAACAAGGAAAAAGCGAGTATGCTGGGTATTCCCACCGTCAGTATCGATCGCATGATTCGCTTGGTGGTGGCTGGATTTGATTTGGGCAAAATGACAGACAAAGAGGGAAAAGAATATGCCATAGTCGTTTCCAAACCGCATCCGAAACATCCAAGTCTGGAGGTATTCGATAACTTGTATGTGAATAACGTGCAAGGCACGGCTATCCCCTTGAGCCAAGTGGCCTCCGCGAGACTTCAGACCTCGCCGGTCAGTATCAGTCACTTGAATAAGAATCGCTTAGTGTCTGTGAGTTCTTTCGTGGAAAAAGGTTACCTAAATAACGAGGTGATTGCTGAGACGGAAAAAAACCTCGAAAAGATGGCACTTCCGGCTGGATACCACTTCGAGATGGGTGGAGAAGTAGAGAGCGCGAATGAGAGTTTCAGTGGTTTTGGGACCATTATTTTAGTGACCATTTTCTTCTTTATTGCCGTACTTATTCTTGAATTCGGAACGTTTAAAAGTACGTTGATTGTGCTTTCTGTAATTCCTTTAGGCATCGTGGGGGCACTTTTAGCCCTTTGGTTCACCGGAACTCCGCTTTCCTTTGTGGCTACGGTGGGTCTGATTGCGCTGGCTGGAATCGAGGTAAAAAATACCATCTTATTAGTTGATTTTACCAACCAATTGAGAGCCGAAGGTATGCCGATGGAACAAGCCATCCGCGAGGCCGGTGAGGTGCGGTTCTTGCCGATTATTTTAACGACATTAACAGCCATCGGGGGATTAATTCCGATTGCCATTTCGACTAACCCGTTAATTTCACCACTCGCGATCGTGATGATAGGTGGACTGATTAGCTCTACCCTACTCTCGCGCATCGTGACACCGGTGGTTTATAAATTAATCCCACCTAGGATATGACATTGAGCACGATTTTCCTGCTTCCGCAACTGATTATAGGTTCTTATACACATAAAGGCAACCCCGGCATCGAGGTCTTTAACTGGGATGTGAAAACAGGCAAAGCCACCAAAAGCTATAGCCTAAACGTACCAGCGGCTTCTTACCAAGCCATTTCAGGGGAGTTATTATTCTCTGTTTCAGAGGAAGGCGATGGCAAAGCAATTGTTTCGTCATTCCAATTACGTGAAGGCAAATATGCGCCTATAAACACCGAATTAAGCCGTGGAGATCATCCTTGCTACGTTTTATACCGCGAGAAATCAAAGACCTTGTATACCGCGAACTATTCCGGAGGAAGTGTGAGCGTATTTCAAACAGTTTCCGGGAGACTCAAACCTTTAGCTCAATATATCGCTTACTCTGGCTCCAGCATCAATAAAGACCGCCAAAACAGCTCCCACGCCCACATGGTCGCACTTTCACCGGATCAGAATACCTTGTTTGTGACAGATCTAGGATCGGATAAGATCTATGCGCACGCCATTTTGGCAAATGGGCTTTTAGAAGAAAAAGGCTCAGAAATCGTCCTCACCCCCGGCAACGGACCTCGCCACATTCGCTTCAATACAAAAGGCGATCGCGCTTATTTGTTAAATGAATTAAGTTCTGATGTGGATGTATTCGCCGTGAAAGGCGCGCAATTAGAGAAAATCCAAAGCATCCCAGCGGATACCTCCGCAGCTCAAGTGAAAGGTTCCGCAGATATCCATATTTCTCCGAATGGGAAATGGCTTCTAGCATCGAACCGAATCTCTAGCAACCAGGTGGTCGTTTTTAAAATCGAAGCAGATGGGAAATTAACACGCGTATTCCACCAAAATGTCGCTAAAATTCCCCGCAACTTCACCTTCGATCCATCGGGTAAGTTTGTGTTAGTGGCAAGTCAAGAAGAAGACCGCGTACAGGTATTTAAATTTAACAACGTAAGCGGAACACTAACAGACAGTCATCAAGATATTCTCGTCAAATCGCCTGTTAGCTTGCTAATTCGCTAATCGCCTTCACTAATACGTCGAGCTCTTTCAAGGTTGTAAAGACGTTAGGAGTTATTCTACATCCATGGATATTACCCCCATCGATGGCCACCGTGAAAATCTTGTATTCTTTCATCAAACGCTCGGCTAAAAGAGCTGGCTTTATTCCTTCAATCCCCACATTCGCTATCGCACAGGATTTCGTGGGGTCCGCTGGATGGTGCAAACGCACTCGAGGAAGAGGGCGAACTTTAGTTGTCCAGTAATTTTGCAGGAAACGCAAACGCGCTTCCTTGCGAGCAGGACCTATTTTTTCATAGAAATCAATCGCGTCGTCCACTGCTAAATCGGTATAAACGGGAATCGTTCCTACGTGATTCAAATGGGCTATATCCGTCACTGGTACTCCTTCATCCGCGAGCAGCGGCCATATCTTAGCTATTTTATCTTTGCGAACGTGTAGAATTCCCACGCCTAAAGGAACGGCTAACCACTTGTGCAAACTCGCCCCATAATAGTCACAATTCAAGTCAGAGATTTTGAATTCAAATTGGGCTACCGCATGTGCACCATCTACCATCACTTCTACGCCGCGGGCGTGGGCCATATCGCAGATTTGGCGAACAGGATTGATTTGTCCGGTGATGTTAACCATATGGCAGACCATGATGAGCTTGGTTTTATCCGTGATGGCTTTGGCATACAAATCAACAATTTCTTGATCTGAAGCTGGATTTATAGGTAGTGAAATGATCTTCAAAACGATGCCTTGACGGCGAGCGACTTGCTTAAACATGTCTTGCATCGCGCCATAATCTTGCATCGCAAAGATGGCCTCATCCCCTGCTTTCCAAGGGAAACCGGAAATAATAGTGTCTAAAGATTCGGTGGTATTTCGCGTTAAAACGAGCGTGTCCTCTGGGCAACCGACTAAGCGGGCGACGCGTGCGGCGATTCGTTTTTTATTATCAAATTGCACCGTTCGCATATAGTAAGCGCCCTGCGCATTCACCGTGCGGATATGTCGAAAGTATTTTTCCAAAGTTGCCTCCGGTGTGATATTATAATACCCACTTTCTAGATTGATAAAGTCAGGGCTGAGTTTATATCCGCCTCGAATTCCTTCCCAAAATTCTTCGTCTGAAGCAAGTGACTCGACTGTTTGAGTTTTGGCATACGAAAACCAAGGAGCAGAAGCTCCCAAAAGTGTGCAGGCTTTTAAGAAGGTACGTTTATTCATGACAGAAAATTAACAAAAAAATCACATTTCGCCCTTGAATAATGAAGAATGTCATTAAATTTGTTTTCTGCCTCATTTTAGGCAATTACCTAGAACAATTTAACACGAAATACCATGATGAAAAGAAGAGATGCCATCTCTCAAATCGCCTTGTTATTAGGGGGTGCTTTCACAGCTCCTACGCTAATGGCAATGGATGTGAGAAACGGCAAAAGCTCCATCGTTGCAGCTGATTTTACCTTATCTGATGTACAACGCAAAATCGTCTCAGCTGTTGCTGAACACATCCTTCCAAGAACCTCTACGCCAGGTGCTATCGATGCAGGTGTTCCTTCCTTCATCGAAATGATGTTACAAGATTGTTACAAAAAGCCAGAGCATTACAGCTTCTTAAAAGGCGCAAATGATCTGATTAAAGCCGATTTCTTAGGACAATCAGCAGCAGGTCAGGTAGCCATGTTAAAACTTCTAGAATCCAACACGAAAGATTTAATGAAGAACTTCTCTCAGAAGAAAATCAAAGTGGGCGATAATATTGACAAAGACACATTAGAAGGCGCTAATGGTGTTCCATTCTGGAGATTAATGAAAGAGTTAACGCTATTAGGATACTATACTTCCGAAAAAGGAGTTGAAGCGTCCTTTATTTATGAGCAAACTCCGGGCAAGTATGAGTTGATTACGGATATGAAGCCGACTCAAAAATCTTTCATGTATTAATCTGATAAATTTAGAAGACAATGAATCTTAATATAGATGCAATAAAAGGCCAAACATTTGACGCAATCGTCATCGGATCAGGTATCTCCGGAGGTTGGGCTGCAAAAGAATTAACAGAAAAAGGCTTAAAAGTAGCCGTTCTAGAGCGTGGTCGCGAAATCAAGCATATCGAAGGGTATGAAACAGCCATGAAAAGTCCATGGGAGTTCAATCACCGTGGTCGTCCTACAAATATGGCGGCTGAGGAATATTGGGCAAATATGCGTACGGGTTATACAGCGAATGAGGAAACTCGCTATATGTTTGAGAATGATTCTCAAAATCCATACATCGAGAAAAAAGGTGGTTTCGATTGGATTCGTGCTTATCACACAGGGGGTAAATCTCTTTTGTGGGGACGCCAAACCTACCGTTGGAACCGCGAGGATTTCTTAGCAAACGAAAAAGAAGGCATTGGTACCCCTTGGGCGATTAAATATGATGATTTAGCTCCATGGTACTCCTACGTAGAGAAATTTGCAGGTATTTCTGGTCAAGCTGAAGGCTTAGACGTATTACCTGATAGTGATTTCTTACCTGCTATGAAGATGACTGCTCCAGAAGTTCACTTCAAAAATGAAGTAAACAAGAAATTAGGTCGACCAGTAACCGTAGGTCGTGTGGCTCACTTAACTCAGCCTACGAAGCAACAATTAGACTTAGGCCGCTCTTCATGTAACTACCGTAACAAATGTTCACGTGGTTGTCCTTACGGCGCTTATTTCTCCTCTTTATCTGCGACTTTACCTGCAGCGATGCGCACAAATCGTTTAACAATGATCCACAATGCAATTGCCGCTGAAATCATTTATGATGAGGCAACGCAAAAGGCAAAAGGGGTTCGTGTAATTGATCAAAATACGAAGGAGTCTAAAGAATATTTTGCAAAAATCATCTTCGTTAACGCAGGTGCTATTCAATCTACTTCCATTTTAATGAACTCGAAGTCTAACCGTTACCAAAATGGTTTAGGTAATGATTCAGATCAATTAGGTCGTAACATTATGGACCACCATTTAGGTTCGGGTGCTAGTGCAACGGTAGAAGGTTTTGAGAAAGATTACATGTTCGGAAATCGTCCGAATGGTTTATATATTCCTCGTTTCCAAAACTGGGGCAAAGACAAACGTGCTTATTCACGTGGTTTCGGATACCAAGGTGGCGCGAGCCGCGAAGGTTGGGGACGTGGCGTGGGAGCGGATGGCTTCGGTGCTGAGTTCAAAGAGAGCTTAACACACCCAGGACAATGGACGGTAGGTTTTGGTGGTTTTGGAGAAATTCTTCCAAACCCAGAGAACCGTTTCGTTCTAGGTACACAAAAAGATAAGTGGGGCTTACCAGTATTGGAATTCTCTGCAGAATTTGGCCAAAACGAATTACAAATGCGCGAGGACATGATGAACGAGGCAGCGACTATGTTAGAAGCAGCTGGTTTCAAAAACATCAACGCTTACAATAAGCAAGGCACGCACATCGGTCTAGGTATCCACGAAATGGGTACTGCTCGTATGGGTACTTCCGTGAAGAACTCAATCGTAAACAGTCACAACCAAGTACACGAAGTGAAAAACGTATTCATGACAGATGGTGCAGTTATGGCATCAGCTTCTTGCGTGAATCCATCACTTACGTATATGGCGATGACAGCTCGTGCAGCTGATTTTGCGGTGAAGGAGTTGAAGAAGAGAAATTTGTAGTTCGCGTAGCGAACGGTAAACGGTAGCCGGTAGTCAGTAGTCGGTTGTCAGTAAATTAAATGGGTGGCAGGTTCTGTCGCCCATTTTTTGTGTTAGTCGCTGCTGCGCAGCTCCAAAGAGCAAAGCAAAAAGCACAAAGAATAAAGGTTGATTTAGATTTATGATGTCATCGCTCCGCGATTTAGTCAAAGGGTCTAAGGAGGGCACAAATGTGTAAATAACTTCAAGGTACTGAGAGGGGTTTTCAGGTATTGACAGAAAGTGTCAAGAGTATAGAGTATAGATTATAGAGTAGAGAGAAAAGAGTAGAGATAATAGATAGGGATTTTTCCTTCGGACTTCAGACTACCTCCCTTCAGACTACCTCTCTCCGGACTCATTTACCATTCACCACTTACCATTCACCATCTTTACTCTATACTCTCCTCTCTCTACTCTTAAACGATTGCCCTCATAATGAAATAAAGCACCGACGGACATAGTAAACAACCCAGCCCCGTATAAAAAGTAGCTGTCATCGCACCATACGGCACTAATTTAGGATCTGTGGCTGCGAGTCCTGCTGCGGTTCCGCTCGTGGTTCCCATTAATCCGCCAAAAATCATCGCAGATTGTGGTGTCTTCAAGCCAATGTAGGGTGCAATTAAAGGGGTTCCGATGGTTACTAATATGGATTTAACGACTCCTGCCGCGATGCTAATCGCGATGATATCTGAGCTCGCGCCTAGGGCAGTTCCAGTTACGGGGCCCACGACGAACGTGCAAGCGCCGGCGCCGATGGTGGTGAGGCTTTCGGCGTCCGTTATTCCTAAAGCATAGGCGATGATTACACCGGATAAAAAAGAGATGATAACGCCTAAAAATAGGGATAAAACTCCAATAGGACCTGTTTTCTTAATGATGGCAAAGCTGGCGCCCATGGCAGTGGAGACGATGGCGAAGTCGCGGAAAACGGGGCCGCCCATTTGGTCAAAACCGGAGAATCCGGGTAGGTCGGCGATGCCTTTTTTGCCGAGGGTTTCAAGGCCGGCGAAATAGGCTAATACCAAGCCCATGAAGATGGAGATGGCGGAGCCGGGGATTTTGCCCCGGGTGAGGGTTTTGGAGATGCCTTCGGAGAAATACATGATAATTCCTGTAACGAGGAAGGCGAAGACTAGGCCGTTTTTGTCGAGAAAGGTGATGATGTATTCCATTATTCTTTGGGCGCTAGTTTAGATAATAAGGGCATCAAGGCGAGGCAGGCAATGACTGGGATGATGCCAGCCAAAAGAGCGAGCATGCCGTTAGAGAAGGCGACGCGGACGTTTTGGACGGAAGACATGGCCACGATGATGGGGATGTACATTTTAGACCAAAAGGCAACTCCTTCGCCCATTTCGAGGTGGAAGAGGCCGCGTTTTTCGAGCTCGTTTTGGGATAAAATCAGGAAAAGCATCGCAAAGCCGACACCTCCCACGTTCGCTTGGATTCCCAGGAAACGACCGAGGGTTTCCCCTAGGATTTGGCCTGCAACGAAACAGGCGGCTAATAAAGCAACTCCGCGTAAAAGCATATTAGTTTTTGATTAGGTTAACGACATCTTTTTTCGTCACTTTTCCCATCGCGTTGCGAGGCAATTCTGCCAAACGGTGGTAAGCGCGTGGTGTTTTATAGGCAGGCATTTGTTCGCGCATCCAGGCATTCAATGCTTTCGTGTCAAAATCATCTTTGCATACGATGGCCGCACTTACTAGCTCGCCCCATTCGTCATTTTCTACTCCTACGACGCAGCAATCGTCTATTCCTGGGTAGGTGCGGAGGACTTCTTCGATTTCCAAAGCAGAAATTTTGTAGCCTCCTGACTTGATGATGTCGACGGAGTTTCGGCCCAAAATTCGGTAACCACCCAGCTCGTCCATCGTCGCGATGTCACCTGTTTTGAAGAAACCATCCTTCGTGAACGACTCCGCGGTGGACTCTGGTTTTTGCCAGTATTCAGAGAAGACGTTCGCTCCTTTAACCTGGATCTCCCCTATTTCCGTACCCGGAATGACGTTATCTTGCTCATCCGCCAAACGCACTTGAACACCCGGAAGTGGATATCCGACATGCCCAGGCACGCGAGGGCCATCGTAAGGATTGCTGAGTGCCATCCCAATTTCAGTCATCCCATAACGTTCCAAAAGACTGTGCTCGCTAATCGTCTTCCAGCGCTCCATTACCGAAACGGGAAGCGCGGCAGAACCGGAAATCATGAGTCTGAATTTGGACATGATGCGGGTCATCTCTTTTTGGTCTACATCTGCCAAAGACTCCCAATACGTAATCAACTTATAATAGATCGTAGGCACAGCCATGAAAACATTCAGCTTGCCTTCCTTGAAAATATCGAACAAAGCCTCCGCCGAAAAACTAGGCAAAAACTGGCAGGTCGCTCCCGCCCAAAGCGAGCAAGAAACGATATTAATCACCCCGTGGATGTGATGGAGGGGCAAAATGCAAATCGAATAATCCGCAGAACTCCAGCGCCAAGCATCGATCAAAGTCGAAATTTGGGCATTCAAATTCGCATGGGTGGACACTACTCCTTTAGGCAAATTCGTCGTTCCTGAGGTGTAAAGCATCATGGCGCGGCGGGAAGCGGGGAAAGTGGGAAGTGGACGGTCGTCGGTAGTCAGTGGACAGTCGTCAGTGGTCAGTAAACGGAGGTTGAGTTCCGTGCACAAAGGCTTCAGAAGGTCCTCGAATTCCGGGGAAACGACCACGATGCTCGAGCCTGAATTCTCGATTGTATAGCGTAAAGAAGGCAGTGGATATGTTAAACACAAAGGAACGGCCACTCCACCAGCCCGCCAAATTCCCCACTGCACCCGCACATAATCAAATCCAGGGTTCACCATATAGGCGACACGGGCTTCATTTAAGTCATTTTTGCCGTCTAATACTGTAAAGGCAAAGGCCTTGGAAGCATCTAATAGCTGAGTGTAGGTATATTCTGCGCCTTCCGAAATAATGGCTGTTTTTTCCAGGTGCTTCTCTGCCTGGGCAAAAATCGAGATCATAGGTTGATAATAGGTTTCAGTAAATATAGGGAATCGCTGCGCGAAGAGCAAGGGGGGTGGAAGTCCGGAGGCAGTGAGTCCGAAGGAGATAAAAGAGTATAGATTATAGATTAACACCTCCGGACTAATTTTTCTTCGGACTTATTCCCTTCGGACTACCTCCCTCCGGACTCATCTCTACTCTCTACTCTATACTCTCTACTCTATTAAAGCGAAATATAATGTATCTCCCCCTTTAAATCCTTCAGCAATTTCTTCGTCCTTTCAGGTCTGGCATCCGTAATGAAGACTTGGCCGAAGTGTTCTTCGGCCATCATTTGGACCAAACGCTGGATGCGACGGTCATCAAGTTTATCGAAGATGTCGTCGAGGAGTAGAAGTGGTTTTCGGGGTTTGGCGGCAACGAGGGAGTCGAACTGGGCTAGTTTGAGGGCGACGACGAAGGATTTTTGTTGGCCTTGGGAGCCAAATTTGCGCAAGGAGTAGTCATTGATTTTAAAATCAAATTCATCTCGATGAATTCCGATGGATGTCCGCTGCGCGGACAAATCCAGCGGTTCCGCGGCGCGCAGCGCCGCGGCAAAGCTCCCTGCTTCGAAGGTAGATTCGAGCTGAATATCGACGTCCTCGCGGTCGTCGGAAAGTTTGGCATAATGAAATTTAAAACTCGGCAAAAAGACCTCTAAAAATTCCCGGCGGGATTTTGCGAGAGATTCTCCCAATTCAACTAGGGGTGCATGGTAACTGTCCAAATGCAGGCGGTCAACCTGGCCGCGCTCGGCGAATTGCTTTAACAATACGTTGCGTTGCTGAACTATTCGGTTGTAGCGCAAGAGTTGATCCAAGAAATTGCGGTCAAGCTGGGACATCATTCCGTCAAAGAAACGGCGTCGTTCTTCACTTCCTTCGCGCACTAAATCGGTGTCATGTGGATCCATTAATACGACTGGGAAGTGGCCAATGTGGTCTGCTAGGCGGGGATAGGGTTTGTCGTCGCGGAGAAATTGCTTTTTGGCCCCCTTCTGAAACAAACAGGTAATCTGTGTCTCGCGGTCCTGAGCATCCACAAAATCACCCTGCACCCGGAAAAAATCTTGGGTATGTTTCACGCAAAGCTGATCAGAGATCCCGCGCGAACTTTTCGTCATGGACAGAAAGTGAATCGCATCTAGCAGATTCGTCTTTCCGATACCATTCTCGCCCACAATGCAATTAATCTCCGAAATAAAGCTGAATCTAGCCTCCTCATAGGATTTAAACTGATTGACCTGAAGAGATTTGAGGTGCATGGATGTATGAATGCGATTAAAAGCGTGTAAAAATAAAGATTTTGTACTAATTTTGCAGGGATTACCGCCGGAATTAACCCGGCATACCGCTTTAAAAATATTCTATCAAGAAGATGGCAAAGAAAAACGCAGACGCGCCCAAGTATTCTAAAGAGACTTACAAGTATTGGTACGAATCCATGCAATTACAACGCAAATTCGAAGAAAAATGCGGTCAGTTGTACGGAATGCAGAAAATTAAAGGCTTTTGTCACTTATATATTGGACAAGAAGCTTGTTCTTCAGGTTCTAAATCTGCCCTAAAGGAAGGCGATAAATACATCACAGCTTATCGTGACCACGGTATCCCTTTGGCCTTAGGAACCTCTCCTAACGCAATTATGGCGGAATTATACGGTAAAATTACCGGTGCTTCTAAAGGAAAAGGTGGCTCGATGCACATTTTCGATAAGGAAGTAGGTTTCGTAGGAGGTCACGGTATCGTAGGGGCTCAAATCCCATTAGGCGCTGGTCTTGCTTTCGCAGAGAAATACAAAAAAACAGGTAATGTGTCTATCACCTATTTTGGTGATGGTGCAGTTCGTCAAGGTGCTTTACACGAAGCATTTAACATGGCGATGCTTTGGAAATTACCTGCCATTTTTGTGGTAGAAAACAACGGATACGCGATGGGTACATCCGTAGAACGTACGTCCAATGTAACCGAATTATATACCATTGGAGAAGCTTACGATATGCCATCTGAGCCAGTAGACGCGATGAATGTAGAAGCAGTTCATGAGGCAGTTTCTCGTGCCGCAGCTCGTGCTCGTGCAGGCGAAGGTCCTACTTTCTTAGAATTCAGAACGTATCGTTACAGAGGTCACTCCATGTCAGATCCTCAAAAATACCGTTCTAAAGAGGAGGTAGAGGCTTACAAAGACCGCGATCCAATCGAACAAGTTAAGCATACAATCTTAACACACAACATCTTAACTCAAGCAGAACTAGACGAGATCGATGCGAAAATCAAGATTCAAGTTCAAGAGTCCGTTGAATTCGCTGAAACATCTCCTTTCCCAGATAAATCAGAGGCCTACAAAGATGTGTATGTCGAAGAGAATTATCCTTTTATCCAGGAATAACAAAATTAGGAAGCCGGTTTTATACCGGCTTTTTTGTTGATTATCAATTAGTTGATAATATGAAAGTGGCTGATTGAATGAAGGTAAATTAGGAATACCTTTGAAAAAATAACCACCATGAATTTTATCCTAAGTATCGCAGCAGGACTACTATCCTCCTACCTATTTTTAGTCTTCTTTTTACTCAATAAGAAACCAAAAATTCTCATTTCGAGCCAAATTAGTCGAATACGATTTAATGGGGAACAAAACTATCTTTTCAAGTTTGTTAATTTAACTAACTCAGAAATTTTCGATGTGCATATCGAACTCACCTTCTATAAACCGGTGGGGACATTTAATGGCAGCAACTTGCAGGGCCGGGACATAAAACTTAAAGACAATTTTATTGCCTACGTCCCTCGCGAGAGAAAAACAGATCAATTTTCCTTACATGCGGTCCGTATTAGAACTACAGAACCTTTAGAGGAAACATGGCAAGATGAATCCTCCTTTATTCGACTAACCATCATTGCAAAACATGCCTTATCTGGATTCAATAAAGTTTTCGTGCAGGATTACCCTAGCTTAGATCGTATCAGTTCTGGGAAATTTTTATCTGGAAATTCTGTTGAATTAAAATAAGAATTAGCGGAATCAATTGAAAAATTAATGAGTACCTTTAACGAAGGTTTAACAGTATTAAAAACCCAACCCATGAGAAAAGATATCATATTAGGCTAGGCCTATCAGAATTTGAAATAAACGAGCTTGTGGAAACACAGGCTTTTTTTTAGCTACCTATCCTATGCAAATAAACTGCGACCTTGGCGAAGGAATCGGAAACGATACCGAACTCATGCCCTACATCGATGAGGCAAATATTGCCTGCGGATTTCATGCCGGAGACGCGTTTACTATGCGTGAAACGGTAGCTTTGTGTATTCGGTACAAGGTAAAGATCGGGGTACATCCATCTTATTTAGATCGAGAGAATTTTGGAAGAAAAGAGATAGAACTTAGTCCAGAGGAAATCTATTTGCTAGTCAAGAAACAGGTCGAAACACTAAAAAATATAACAGAACAGGCTGGGACAAAATTAAACCATGTAAAGCCTCACGGAGCCTTGTATAATACGTCAGCAAAAAACGAAGTAGTGGCGAAAGCCATAGCAAAAGCGGTAAAAGATATTGATCCTAGCTTGATTTTGTTTGGCCTGAAAAATAGTCACTCCATAGCGGCCGCAAAAAATTTAGGTTTAAAAACAGCAGAGGAAGCTTTTGCGGATCGAAAATATGAAAGCGATGGGTCTCTAACTCCTCGAAGCCAGCCGGGAGCCTGCTTTGAAAACGTTGCGCAAGTTTTAACACAGGTGCAAAAAATAAAAGCCGACACCTGGTGTATCCATGGTGACGGCCCTCATGCTTTGGAATTTGCTAAAGCTTTACAGAAGTTTAAAACTCCACAATAAATCCAATCGTCGGCGTTACTTGTGCGCGATCATTTAAAAATTGAGTTGGAATGGCGTTGCTCCCATCTTTAGCGATAGGCAATCCATTCGTAGTCGCAAAAGCTGAATTATCTTCTAAACGCTTAAAGGTGTAGGTAGGAACACCCTGAATGACAGCGGTGTACCAATTCGTTACATCTATGAAAAGATCGATAGTCGTTTTCTTCAAGTTATATTTCTTATCGATACGTACGTCGCTCGAATGGAAGCTAGGTAGGCGTTGAGAGTTAAGACGAGAATAATCGAACGTGCCTTGGCCTAAGGTTAAGTAAGTCGCTTTTGAAGTTACATCATCATAAGGTGAATAAGGTGCACCTCCTTGGTAACGGAAACGAAGGCCTAACTCCCAATTGCGTGGGAATTTATATCCCCAAGTCACACTTAAGAGGTGGCGATTATCCCAGCTAGAGGCAATTAAATTGCCATCAAAACCACTAAACATGCTGCGGTAATAGGTGTAGGATAGGATACCGAAGAATTTGTCGGTTAGTTTCTTTTGGGCGAAAAACTCCAAACCATAAGCACGACCCTTACCTGTTGTGGTCACATCCTCATTTCCCAGTATATTGAAATCACCTCCTAAGTTTGCTAAAGAGATCCCATTGCGATTCGAGATAGGCACGTTCGCATAATCCTTTACAAACCCCTCTAAAGTAAATCGCAAAGATTCATCTTGTAAGTACTCTAGGCCTGCCACGTAATGATCACTTTGCTGGTATTTCGCATCTTGGTTGACTAGCACAGGAGAGGGAGGAAGGGCAAAAAAGCTGTTGCTGAGGTACGATGTATTCAATGGAGGACGCGTAGCGTACCCTAAAATAGTGTACGGCGCTAATTTGAAGTAGCGACCTACTGACGCATTTGCTGTCCATTTATCAGACAATACGTAGCTAGCGGAAATGCGAGGTGAAAGCGTTTCTAAAGGATCTAGGCCTGTGGTGGTGAAACTATTCATGTCGGTGCGAAGGCCGGCACTTAGACCTAATTTGGCATCCAAAAACGTCCTCGAAACTTGTGCAAATGCCCCGTATTTCCAAAGTGAATTCAAAGGACTAAAATAGGATATAGTGGCAATCGGGCTCGATAGGCGAATGGCAGGGTTAGAGGCGGCATTATTCAACACCTGGTACGTACTATTCGCATATTCCACGAATTGAGCCGAAAGTCCGTAATTAATCTTCCAACCATTGGTATTTTTATTCACATCCACTCGCAACTTATTTTCTGTTTCCCGAGATAAATAATCGAAGTTTACTTCAGTTGGATCTTTCTTTATATTGTCCTCATAGCGCTTGATGTTATTATCAAAAGCATTTCTAGAGAGCGCAATATTTACATATCCATTATCGAGCAATTTTTTTAGCGATAAGCCTACCGTATAGTTCCATTGATTAATCAGTGGATTCGAATTATAGATGTACAATTTTTCCGGTGTCGATTCTTTTAGGGTCCCAAAAGAAAACTCATCAATCGCCCCCAATCCCATCAACGAAAGTGTCGTAGTCGAGTTAATCTGCTTCGTAATTTTAAACTGGCCATCCCAGAAGTTAGGGCGAATTGGAATATCCAATGCTTGGAAAAGGAATTGCAAATAGGAGCGGCGAACGGAAGCTAAAAAAGTGGTTTTGCCTGATTTTGACAAAGGGCCTTCGGTGGTTAAGGCGAATTCGGTGGCACTTAAACGGGCATTACCTTGAAATTTATTGGGATTACCGGTGCGTTGTTTGAATTGAAAAACAGAACTTAACGCATTATCATAGCGGGCATCAAAAGCAGATGAGCTAAGTTTTACATCTTCAATGAAGGACACATTAAGAATACCTTGCGGGCCTCCGCTGCTGCCTTGGGTTTGGAAGTGATTTAATACTGGAATTTCAATGCCGTCTAGGTAATAGACGTTTTCATTAGGACCTCCACCACGAATAATAATATCATTTCTGAAGCCTCCCCCTTGTGGACCGCCGCCTACGCCGGGAAGGGTTTGGATGACTTTACTAACGTCAAAATTCCCGCCAGGATTACTCTTGATTTCCTCAGATGTTAGACGCTGTACGCTGAGGGGGGATTCTAGTGTCGCGGCTTTAGCGGTGCGGCGGTTTTGGGTAACAACTACTTCTGTTAATTGTTGATTAGAGGGCAATAATTCGATATTCAAATAAATCTCATTTCCTGCGTTGATGATCACGTTAAAGGCCGTGTACTTCTCATATCCTACCGCAGAGAAAGAAATGTTGTACGTTTTTAGGGCCAAACCAGTTAAACGGAATGCACCTTTTTCATCAGCATTTACCCCTTTTGTAGATCCGTCCAGCGTAACAGAAACACCAGAAATAGGCTTTTGTGTCAGCTGATCGACAATCTTTCCGGAAATTCGACCTGAGTTTTGGGCAAAAACAGAAAAAGAGAATAGTAGAAGTACGAGGGTTTGTTTCATTTTTGCTAAACACCGAAATGGCTGAAATTGTTTCATTTAAGGTAGTATGAGCACCTTTTTTGCTACCGCCCCAGTGGCTGATTCGTAGCGCAAAATGTAGCTCCCAGCGCCTGGAAGCGGTGCAGGAATCCGAAGCGTTTCTCCAGCTGTTACCGCTAAAGTAGCCCCTAAAGAACGTCCTGATAGATCAAACCATTGAAGATTTCCTGCCGACTTTACCCGTATGTTAACTGCTGTTGACGCTGGATTAGGCCAAACATACATTTCCTCTGAAGGAACAATAATTTCGCTAGTATTTTGTAGTAATTGAACACCCCCGGAAGCTAGGCCGATGACGATATCCATCTTGCCGTCTTTATTAAAATCGGCGGTGGAAATTTGGGCATTTTGGCCAAAATTGAAAGGTAAACGCGACACCTCTAGACCTAAACCAGAGACATATACATTTCCGTAAGCGTCTAAGGTAATTTGCTCAAAATTTCCATCGCCCGTGATATCCGCGTAGGCGATACCTCTAAATAGGGTTTCCAAACGCTGGTAAGGTTTGGTCAAATTCGACCAATCATACACCCGAGTTCCGCCTAAATAATCCAACACAACTAACTCAAGCGAACCGTCCTGATTTACATCGAACAAACGCGGAGTTTCTCGAAGGGTTACCACAGGCAAGGCTTTTTCAGCACTTAGCTGGCCAGCCACATATTCGCGGTAATTCGCAACGCTCCCTTTCATGTAGTACATCATCAATCGGCCACTTAAAGCCTGCAATTGTATGTTTGTCACACCTGTGATAGGATAAAAATCGCGTGATTTCAAGGTCAGCGTGCCGTTCAAATTTTCATACAAAGTGACTGTGCTGCTCCCAATTAGCAAATCCAGATCGCCATCGCCTTCCACATCGAAGAAAACAGGCGAGGCAAAATCTCCCACATCGATCATCTCCTCTTGTAGAAAAGCGTTGGTTTTTAATACTAGCTTGCCATTCTCCGAACGATAATAAGAGGCGGTAGTCAAAGAGGAATTCACATCCGGTAAATTCGACGAGGTAATTACATCCAAAGCTCCATCTCCATCCAAATCCAACGGAGAGGCACTCGCCAAGGAGGGAACCACATGCGGCGCTCCCGCTGGAAAATTCTTATCAGCCCCACGAAATAAAGGCTTCGAGCGCGTACCTTCATTGCGCATAAACAAGAAGCTAGGACAACCCACATGACCAATAATTAGGTCAGAAACCCCATTCTTATCTGGATCCCAAAGCGCCAATGTATTTCCTAAATGCTGAACGGCTGTAGTGGATTGCGTTTGCTTTATCAATTCCGGCACCAGACCAAAAGTAATATCATCACACTCATTCAAATAGAAATTGCCCCAATTCATGGACTTCGTAGTAAACTTCAGGTCCCCTATATTCTCATAATACGTGATAAAGTGTCCTGCGGTTTCAAAGGACAACACATCCACATCTCCATCTCCATCCACATCCACAATGGCCGGAATATCGGAGGCGCTGACAAAGATGTTAATTAGGCCATTGAGGCCCGTCGATTTAAGATTCCCAAGCGATTTAGGAAAATTATTATTCAGATTAGGATATACTTGAATTCCACCAGAGCTGGAGGTAAAAAGATCTTTATCCCCATCACCATCATAGTCCACCAAATTCATCCAATTTTCAATCAAAGGAAAACGCGTCTGAAATTCAGGAGCATAAGCATACCCCCCTGAAGCATTTCGCAGAAAAGTCTTCACATGCTGGGCACTGCGATCGAAAACGACCAAGTCCTCTTTCTTATCACCATCGAGGTCAATTAGGAAAAACTGCACGGAATTAAATCCTCCAGCCCACGGATTTTTCAAACCTGCCACGGGGGGATTCGTAATCTGCTGAAAAGAGATTTGCTGCGCGTTCGAGAAGAAAGCGAAGAAACAAAGAACCCAGAACAGCATGATTTTTCTCATGGCCATAAAGATAAGAAGGGACTAATAACAAATAGCTGAAATGGATTGAAAATCGTAGCTATTGCATTTTCCCGACTAATTTTACTACTTGATTCGTTTCTTTTGCTCCCCTTGAATCAACGGCAATAACAACATATCATACATTTCCTTCATCATATCAGCCACGAGCGGATCGGATTTCTTCGGGACGCCTGCGTCATAGGGAGGCTTTGGATCATATTCAAGATCCAACATTACTGCTTCCGTATATTTTCTACCTAAAAGATCATCAATAATGGCCAAAGACATATCGATGCCAGCCGAAACACCGGCCGAAGTCCAATACTTGCCGTCTTGTACCCAACGACCCTCCTTGTAATTTGCTCCATACATTTTCATGACTTCCTCAGCACGATACCAATTAGAAGATGCATTTTTCCCCTTCAATAAACCTGTTGCTCCTAAAATCCAAGACCCCGTACATACGCTAGCTGTATATTTCGTTGTCTTATCAATCTTTCTAATCCAATTTAGTGTCGTAGTATCTTGCGTTTGCATAAACGTTTCGCCAGCTCCGCCTGGAATAACCAAAATATCCAGAGAAGAGACATCATCAAAAGAACTGTCGACTTTCACTTCTAAACCTCGTTGGTTTTTAACAACTCCTCGTTTTTTGGCAATAAAATAGGTTTTCGCACCCATAATCTCAGCGAGCGTATGGTAAGGACCCATGGCATCTAAAGTGTTGTATCCATCGTATAGAAGGATTCCTATTTTCTTTATAGGCACCTTGGTTGGGGTAAATAAAATATCCATCATTTGTTTATGTCTATCAGCGGTTCCAATAACCAAACTATCCGGATTAGTTTTTTGTGCCCAGGTAAACACGCTAAAAAGCAAATGGACGATAATTGTTGATACAATCAGTTTGTAAGATTTCATATGAATTGAAATTTATGAGCCCATCGACAATCTATCCATGGGCTCAAGTATTTTATTTAAAATTTAGCGCTTAATGTCACACCCATTGTTCTTGGTGTAGCTATTCTGGCTTGTCTACCAAAGCTGCTGTCCGGATTTCCATAAGCTAGATAACGTTCATTATTCAAGTTTTGTCCCCAAACAAAAAGGCTATAAGTACCATTCGTAATTCCCACTCTTGAATTCAAAAGCGTATAAGAAGGTTGCTCAATTTTATTTTGAATATCTGTGAATTGAGAACCCATGTTTCTTAATTCGCCTCGAACGACAAATTTAACGGTCTTAGATACCGGATATTCATACTGAGCCCCTAAGAATAAGGTATGATTAGGGGCATTTGAAAGTTTGTTTCCGCCTATGGCAGTTGTTGTTTCTACACCAGTACCAAAGTTGACCCTCTTCAAATTGAACCCCTTGTATTCCGTTGGGTTGTATCCAAAACTTGCATCTAATTGAAGTCCTTTCGCAGGAATTGCGGAAATCTCTAATTCAACACCAGCAGATTGAGCATCGCCCACATTTTCTCTCGCATAGGTAAAAGGCGCGACTAAATTATAGAATTGCAAATCCTTCCATTGAATTAAAAAGGCAGACGCGCCGATGCTTACTTTTTTGTCTAGCAAGAAAGACTTGTAGCCCACTTCATAGTTATTGGAATATTCCGGGTCAAACGTTTGGCGAACACCTGCAGGTAATGAACTTGCGTTGATTCCTCCCGCTCTAAATCCTCTGGTATAACTACCATAAATATTGGCTAAGTCATTCACCGCATAGCTTAAAGAGAATTTAGGTGAAAGTGCAGAATACGTTCCTTCGGCTGTAATGTTCGGTTTAAGTTCCATCACCGCTCCATTTAAAAGTACCGCATCTCCGAATCCATTAAAGGTCGCTTCCCGTTTTTCATAATCATAGCGCAATCCAATTGTCGCTTTCAACTTAGAGGTTAATAAATAACTTAATTCTCCAAACCCTGCGATACCTGAATTGTTACTCCGATTACGGCTAATTAAAAATGCGCCTTTGGAAAGCCCGAACATTCCTGCCTCAGCATCCGATAATTCATAAGCGGTATTTGTGGTAGGCTCATACCCTTTCTGAGCGAACATATATACCCCTGCAGTATATTGTAATTTCCCATCTGAATTCGAGTTGATACGGAATTCTTCACTCCAAACTTTTTGAGGAGGTAATAACTCACCAATTTTACCTTCATAATACGAGTGATAAATGCCTGGGAAATCTAAATCTTGAAAGCCAAAAGAGATCGTTTGCAAAGCAGAAATAGATGTTAACGTGTACTTATTCCCTTGGTATTTTGCTACGAGAGATGTATTTAAAATATCACGCTCATGTTTCGCAATGCGCGCTAAATTGATTTTGTCAGGATTTGCAAACGCATACGTGTCGCTAAACTGAGATACCATAAATCCAGAATTATCACTCTTATCTTGTTGGCCTTTTAAATTTAATGTTAGATTAAATCGATTGGAAGGAATCCATTTTAAATAGAGATTTCCATACAGATTTTGTTCATCGCCTACTGACTTGCCATTTAATTTAGCATCCTTAGTGCTGGTTCCCGTAATGTCATTTTTTAAGAAGCCCTCCTGTGTTTGATAAAGACCATTTAAGCCTAAGAAAAGTTTGTCTTTCACCAAAGGGGTCTTGTAGCCCACGCTGTAACGTTGTAAACCTAGATTACCAAAACTTAATTCTGCAAATCCACTGGTTTTATTTGTCGGCTTTTTCGTAATAATATTCACAACTCCACCCATGGCATTACGTCCATACAAGGTTCCTTGTGGACCTCTTAACACTTCTATTCGTTCAACATCAGTTAAGGCAAAACCGTTAGCTAAAATATCAATGTTGTTCACATCGTCTATATACGTGGAAACAGCAGGATTTTCACTGAATACTTGAATACCGCGTATCGATTGAATCTGTTGGAAAGAAACACCAAGTTCTTGATAATTATAATTTGGAACTAAAGCCGCAAGGCCACTTAAGCCCCAAGTACGTGTATCTTCAATTTTCTTTGCAGATAGAGAGGTAATGGAGGTGTTTACTTTTACGAGGCGCTCTTCTCGCTTATTCGCCGTAACGATAACTTCTTCTAATTGGGTAGTTTTAGACGAATCGATTTTTGATTGTGCAAATGTAGATGTGCCGAATAGGATTAATCCTAGGACACATAATATTTCTTTATAATTCACGTTATTATCGTTTGATAAAATAATTTCAGGCATACATAGTGTACGCCATAGCCACAAGTGTCTAAACTGAAACTTGGGAGAACTCTCTTAAATCAAACGGTCCTGGGGTGGGTGGAAAAAGCCTTTAGCGGCTGCGTTAGGAAAGAATTCCTGCGTAGAAAAATGGTTTTCAACGAGTTCTGAAGAGGTGAAACGAGCAGTAAAGACAGGTTGAATCGCTTGAAAGCTTAAAACGACTTCGGGCATTTTTTCTAAACGCTCCGAATTCGATTTCTGCTCCTTCTCTTCTGCTGCTTTGAGTTTCTTCGCTAAATAACATTGACCATTACAGTTCAACATCGGTTTATCGCGGTTTACACAAAGATTTTCAGCAATATAGTCGCGATTAATGCGGTAGTATGCCACGGCACCCCATTGATTCATCAAGGGAACCTGCATAGCTAAGAACAGTAAAAGGGCGACGATTCGTTTCACGATGCAAAGGTAGGACAGGATTTTGGAAAATAATTATTAATTTACAGAGAATAAATACGAATAAACCAAGCAAAAATGACGAAAATCACAATTATCGGTAGTTCAAACACCGACATGGTGATCAAATCTGGTCATTTGCCCTCACCGGGAGAAACCGTTTTAGGTGGGGACTTCTTTATGAATCCGGGGGGCAAAGGGGCAAATCAGGCAGTGGCTGCGGCGCGCCTTGGAGGCGAGGTACATTTTGTGTGCAAGGTGGGGAAGGATGTGTTTGGGGAGACTGCCCTACAACAATTCAAGAACGAGGGAATTCACACGCGTTTCGTGACGCAGGATCCATTTGCGCCGTCTGGTGTGGCATTAATAAATGTGGATGCCAAAGGCGAAAACTGTATTACCGTAGCGTCTGGTGCCAATAATTGCCTCTCGAAAGCTGACATCGATGCGGCATCTGATATTTTCGAAGCTGGAGATTTCGTTTTAATGCAACTAGAAACGCCAATAGAAACGGTGGTCTATTCAGCTGAGAAAGCCGCGAAAAAAGGACTTAAAGTCGTATTAAACCCGGCACCAGCGACTGATTTACCAGGTGAATTATTCCCTCATTTATACGCCATAACGCCTAACGAGACGGAGGCGGAAATCCTCACTAGTGTTGCTGTAATAGATCTACTTTCTGCCGAAAAAGCAGCGAATATATTATTGAACAAAGGCGTTCAACACGTGATTATTACTCTAGGCGCCGAAGGCGCCCTCTACAAAACAGCTTACGAAACGCAGCATGTTCCAGTCGCGAAAGTCGTGGCACAAGACACCACTGCCGCAGGCGATTGCTTCAATGGAGCTTTAGTAGTAGGATTGTCGGAAGGGATGGACTTCCCTGAAGCGATCAAATTTGCCTGTAAAGCTGCCTCCATATCAGTTACTCGCCTGGGAGCACAAGCTTCGATGCCAAAACTACAAGAACTATGAAGAAATTGATTCTATTCCTTCTTGTCAGTTTTTCACTAGCAGCACAGCAGCGCCAAAAAGTCATTTTCGATTGTGACCTTGGCGATGACATCGACGATGCCTATGCGCTGGGTTATTTATTAACGCTACAGGATCGCTATGAGATTTTGGGAATCACCACTTGTTATGGACGAACGGACGATCGAGCTATCTTAGCCAATAAATTTCTTGCTGTTACCGGTGAGACTCACATTCCGGTCTATGTAGGCAAAAACACCTCGAATAGTTCGAAAAGAGCGAATTGGTACGCGGATCAGTTTTATTGGGCGAAGGGTTCACCTTTAGTAAAAAAATCCATTAGCGCCACCGAATTCATCCGTTCGCAACTAAAAAAATACCCAGGAGAAGTCATCATTTTCTCCGTAGGACCTGTCACAAATTTGGCACCATTAGGAACAGAATTGCAGAAGGCGAAGGCCATCTATGCGATGTTTGGGTCTTTCAAAATAGGCTATGATGGCAGTACGAAAATCGATGCGGAGTGGAACGTGACCTGTGATATTCCGTCCGCAAAAAGCTTTGTTCAATCAGGGGCAAACATCATCTACGCCGGACTGGATGTGACGGCAATGGTCAAATTGTCTGCTGAAAATCGACTCAAATTATTGATGCGTCAATCGCCACTTACGAGTATAATGCAGGGCTTGTACGTGTTATGGGGGCAGGAAACTCCTACCCTTTTTGACCCGGTAGCCATCGGAATGGAAACCAATCCAGAATTATTTACGACGGAGAAAGTGCACGTCTATGTGGACGATCAAGGCTATACTCGACTAGATCCTAATAAGCCGGCTAACGCCACGATAGGTACCACCATTAAAAGTGCTGAATTCATTAAAATACTAATGCATAACTACCTCTACCAAAACCTCAACTAATGAAAAAAATCCTCTTCTTCTGTTTACTAGCCTTAGCCGCTCAAGCACAAAATATTTCCATGAGCAAAGCCATCTTGAAAGATAAAATTAAAGGTGGCTGGGCTGGCCAAACGATTGGCGTAACTTTTGGCGGGCCTGTCGAGTTTCGCTATAACGGGACGATGATCAATTCCTATCACCCCATTCCCTGGTACGATGGTTATTTAAAAAATACGATGATCAATAATCCGGGATTGTACGATGATTTGTACATGGATTTGACATTCGTAGAAGTATTTGAAAAAGAGGGATTGAATGCACCCATAGAATCGCACGCGAAGGCGTATGCGAAGGCGGGTTATGCGCTTTGGCATGCGAATCAGGCGGGTCGTTATAATATCTTGAACGGAATGATGCCCCCAGCGTCTGGATACTGGGAAAATAATCCACATGCGGATTGTATTGATTACCAAATCGAATGTGACTTCGCGGGTTTAATGTCACCAGGTATGCCGAATGCCGCTTCTAAAATCTCGGATAAAATCGGCCACATCATGAACTACGGCGATGGCTATTATGGTGGGGTGTATTTAGGGGCTTGCTATACTTTGGCCTTTATCAACAATGACATCAACAAAGTGGTTTCTGAAGCATTAAAAACCATTCCAGCGAACAGCCAATACTACAAATGCATCGCTGATGTCATTAAATGGCACAAGCAATACCCGAACGATTGGACAAAAACATGGTTAGAAGTTCAAAACAAATGGGCAAACGACATCGGCTGTCCAGATGGCGTTTTCGCACCGTTTAACATCGATGCAACGGTGAATTCCGCTTATGTGGTGATGGGATTATTATATGGAAATGGTGATTTCACGAAAACACTAGAAATCTCCACTCGCTGTGGACAGGATGCGGACTGCAACCCATCATCCGCAGGAGGAATTTTAGGAGCGATGATAGGCTACGACAAAATACCCGCTTATTGGAAATTAGGCTTGAAAGAGGCAGAAGACATCGACTTCAAATACACGTCTACGTCCTTAAACGATGTCTATGAAATCGGCTTCAAGCATGCTTTGCAAAACATCAAAAATAACGGCGGCAGCGTTTCAGAAAATGCCGTATCCATCCCCTATTCTGCACCTAAAGCCGTAGCATTTGAACAAAGTTTCGACCACTCTTTTCCCACAGAAAAGATCAACATCGGAAAAAATTTAACTGACGAATATGAATTCGATTTCGACGGAAATGGCTTCGTGGTTCGTGGAGAGACAGCCAAATGGGCATCGGTAGACACGGGCACTTTTGATTTAGAAGTTTTCGTGGATGGCAAGCTTTTTGAGAAGGTAAAACTACCGGTAGCCTTCACTACTCGTCGCCATGAGATTACATGGAAGTATAAATTAGCCACAGGAAAGCACCACGTTAAACTGAAAGTGCTTAATAAAGTAGATGGTTATGACTGCAAATTATTCGACGCCATTGTCTATGCTGAAAAGCCATTCACCGCTACTAATTCAAAATATTACCGTTTAGGCAACCTAAAATAAGCGCCATGTTTATCATCGAAAGTTATTCATCTGCTGTTTTATTATGCATCATCACGATGCTTTGTTGGGGATCTTGGGCTAACACTCAAAAACTATCTTCCAACTCATGGCGCTTCGAATTATTTTATTGGGACTACACTATCGGAATCGTTTTGGCTTCATTGATTCTAGCGTTTACCTTAGGTTCCAGCGGCACCCAAGGCCGAGGGTTCTTAGCGGATTATGCGCAAGCCAGCGGCGGTAACTTGCAATCAGCCTTCATAGGTGGGGTTTTATTCAATGCCGCGAACATCCTTCTAGTCGCAGCCATCGGGATAGCTGGGATGTCGGTCGCTTTTCCGGTGGGCATCGGAATCGCCTTAGTTCTAGGGGTTTTAGTGAATTATTTAGCGGACCCGCAGGGGAATCCGTTCTTGATTTTTGGCGGGGTTGCCTTAATTGCGATCGCCATCCTCCTAAACGCGAGAGCCTATAAATCCATCTCCTCTGCTTCCGCTTCCAATAAAGGATTAGTCCTTTCTGTGCTGGCAGGTTGCTTAATGGGATTATTTTATAAATATGTGGCCGCTTCGATGGCGGTTAATTTTGCAGCACCTGAAGTAGGCAAATTAACGCCATATACTGCCTTAGTTGTTTTTGCGGTGGGCATATTTGTGAGTTCTTTCGTCTTCAATACATTCCAAATGAAGAAGCCTTTTTCCGGTGCTCCTCTGAATTTAGCGCATTATCTTTTGGGCTCTGTAAAAGACCATTCAGTTGGGATTTTAGGTGGTGCCATCTGGTTTATAGGAATGGCACTTTCCATACTGGCATCAGAAAAAGCAGGCGCTGCGGTTTCCTATGGCTTAGGCCAGGGAGCAACTGTGGTGGCAGCAGTTTGGGGGATATTTATTTGGAAAGAATTCAAAAATGCTTCCGCTGAAACACATAAACTGCTGAACATTATGCTGCTGCTTTATGTGGTTGGCTTAGGATTGTTGATCGGATCGAAATAACTATTTCTTCATCAATTTCGCCTTAAAGAAATTCGCCGTCGCATTCATCACCTTTAAGCTATTAGAGTACTTCAACCAGTGGTGTGAATCATCAACGATGACCATGGTCTCCACCGGCACCTTGCGTTTTAACAAGCGATTGATGATATCCACGCTTTGGTAATACGGAATATCCCGATCATCATCCGCATGAATGAATAGCGTAGGGGATTTCCATGTGGAAACACCCGAAATAGGCGAGGATAGATACGATAGATCTGTTGCCCATTCGCCGTCAGGTGCCCTGGTTTGCTTTTCTACTTGAATGTCATTTGTCCAATCGTGCATGCCGTGAATATCAACGCCAGCTGCAAAAAGTTTCGAATCACGCGCTAAGCCTAGTGCCGTTAAATACCCACCATACGCTTCTCCATATAGACCGATTTTCTTCGCATCCACAAAGGATTGCTTGCTAAGCCACTCGCCTGCCGCTTTCACGTCCAGGTATTCATAAGCGCCTAGGTTTCCAGATAATTTAGGGAATTGAAATTCGTGTCCATAACCTGTTCCAGAGCGGTAGTTAATCGAAAGAACCACAAAACCCGCATTGGCTAAAAACTGATTCATCGCATACATATCCGAATAATAGTTCAAATCATGCCAGCCTAGTAAATTTTGCTGCGTCGGCCCACCATGTAGGTAAACAATCGCAGGCTTTTTAGAAGAGCCATTGCTGTTATCATAGAGCTGTCCAGATATCTGAAGTCCATCTAAGGATTTTATAGTCACTTGCTTAGGTTCGATGAGTAAGTCTTGTGGATAACCTGTGGTAACTAGATTTTCTGTCAGAGATTTTTGATTTCCACTTTTAGGAGAAATAACAACCTGAGGAATGTTTTTAAATGAGGACTTGATGTAGGCAATATCTCCATCTGTATTCAGTGAAACAGCCCCCCATTCATTACCTGAACCAATCGATAAGGACTGCATGTCTGCCTTATCAATCGATACTTTACCTATATGCCGGTGATCTTTATCCACAGCCTCCGTTCCCATGTTCCCATCGAATAAAAAATAGTTTCCATCCACACTTAAACTAGCATGTTCGACCGCAAAGTTTCCAGGCGTTAAAAGAGTAGGTGTGGTAGAGGTAGCTGTGCCTGCCGCTGTTGTGTTGATGGCATATAAATGAGGCCAGCCATCGTGATAAGAGAGGAAATTAAGGATTTGATCTTTAGGCCAAAAAAGTTTTACCTCTCCGCCTGGATAAATCAGCGATCCTCTACTTGTTTTAGGAGCAGACCAAAGCGTCTTCGCACTATCAGCCTCCATATCAAACACCCGAATACTCCAAAAGCTTTTCTTCTTACTAGTCAGCGAGTCAATCGATCCACCTAACGCATTAGACCGAATAAACGCTAACTGCTTTCCATTAGGAGACCATTTAGGATTCGTGTCTTTGGCAAAAGAAGGATCAATCCATTTAATCTGATCGGTTCCTAGAGTCAGCACCCCGATAAAAGAGCGCTCGTCTCTTTTAACTTCAAAAGCGATTTTCTCCCCATCTGGTGACCATTGTAATTTAGTCACTGAACCGCGCGTTTTAAAAAGTCGAATAGGCTCTTTCAAAAAGCCATCCGTAGACGTCGTATCTAATTCAGCTAACCAAGGCTGACCATCCTTAATAAGCACCGCATCATCTTTTGCTGGAGAAATTACCGGTTCATCCCCTTCAAATACGGTGGAAACGAGGCCTCCCGCGAAAGGGACTTGCCAAATCTTCACATTTTGAGGTACCAGCGCCCCGGAAGGATTCACGGGTCTTAACTCATCCACCTCTGCACTATGATCTCCACCTCTCACAAATACCACCCAATTCCCACTGTCTGAAATAGAAACCGAGGTAATCTCCTGGCCATCATCTAAAGTGTAATTCGTAACCTTCCTAGCCTCGAAATCCGGTGCCTGGGCCACATAGACATTCCGAACTCCTTTCTCATTAATCACCCAAGCTAACTTATCCCCTTTCTTCGATCGAACTAAATCCGATGGAAAAGGAAAAGACTTCACGGCGTCCAAGGTAAAGTTTTGAGCGAAGGCCGTGGTGGAGAATAATATCAGGAAGAGGAGAGAGCGGGTCATAAAGTAAATATTTTGAAATCAATCGTTATTTAGGGGAGCCAGGGACAATTTCGCCATTAGTACCAGCTACGGGCTTTTGTGTCGTTGAATAATAGTTATTACCTATTGAGTCATAAAACTGAATCTGTCCTAATTGCGTTGCAGTTAAAGCTGACTTGATAAATATATAATTAGGATTCGATAAAGATCCTGATAATATTCTTCCAAACTGGTTTAACCCGCCATTTACAACATTCTGTTTTTTTCCGTTTAATGTCACAAAAACGGTCGATGATCCAGACACCATACCGTATGTATCTACCGCTGTAGTCGTACCAAGACCGTTATAGCCTATAATCGTTAATAAAGTGTTACTTGCATATCCGGCAAATGTACCTGCGCTTGCAAACGTAAGACTGTGCGTTGAATTTTGCATGGTAATGCTAGAGCTATTTGATAAAAACAGAGCCCCCATTGTTTCATTAAAACCTCCATCATTTAAATTACCTCCGGCAAAATAAACCGCACTCGCATCTGGTATATTTGTGCCTGTACCTAACTGCAACGTTCCAGCTGCTATCGTCGTCCTACCAGCATAGGTATTGGTCCCACTCAATCTCAATATTCCTGCGCCAGACTTCGTGAAATTCCGACCACTAATCACTCCACTCACCCCTACATTACTTCCATCAACAACACTATTGGTTGTAGTTATCGTGATGTCTC
>NZ_JBIIBQ010000001.1:0-153419 GCF_044239315.1 Aquirufa sp.
AGCAGATACTAAACCATCAGATTTGAATCCAATGTTAATGATTACTTCACGGTCAGTCTTGCTTACTACAACACCTTTCACTACTTCCTTCTCAGTGACCGAGTTCAAGGTTGCTTCGATAGCAGCCTCCATTTTTTCTTTTTGCTCAGCAGTATAGTTACCACCGAAGCCTTTTCCTTCAACTAAATCCCAGTCGAAATCTTTTTTTACTTTTGACATATTAGGTGCCCTGGTGGCTTTCGCCTACATCAACAAGCTGGGCTAACCTGCTGAAATTAAGTTTGAAACAATTTTTAATTTGGGGTGCAAAGCTACGAAGAATAATTTTATTTCCCATCTTTTGTGGTAAATTGAATCCATAAACCTCGTTAACCTATGAAATTTTGCTTTTTAGCCCTTTTTTTCTTGTCCCAAAACCTATTAGCCATGAATAATCCCGGAAAACCTTTCGGTCAAACGCCTGCGGGCGAGTCAGTTACCCTTTATACTTTGAAGAATGCCAAAGGCATGGAAGTTCGGATCATGAACTACGGCGGCATCATCCAAAAAATCTTAACGTCAGACCGCAATGGAAAAATAGAAGATGTGGTGCTAGGATATGAAACCTTACAAGAATACATCAAAGACACGCCCTATTTCGGAGCGATCGTGGGACGCTTTGGGAATCGTATTGCGGCTGGGAAATTTACATTGGACGGGAAACAGTACACATTAGCTGCTCAAAACAATGGCCAGCACCTGCATGGCGGCCTGGTTGGGTTCGACAAGAAAGTGTGGAAAGTGGAGGCTGCCTCCGCACAAAGCTTAACGTTAACCTACGTTTCGAAAGACATGGAGGAAGGTTTCCCCGGAAACCTCAGCGTAAAAATGACCTATACCTTGTCGGATGATAACGAATTAGGAATTGCATATGAAGCGACCACAGATAAGGCAACAGTTTTAAACTTGAGTAATCACTCCTATTTTAATTTAAGTGGAAACGCGAAGCGGGACATTTTAAATCAAGAAGTCCAAATCGATGCGTCTCGTTTAGTGGCTGTGAATAAGGTGTTGATTCCGACGGGAGTGCTAATGCCGGTTGCTGGAACGCCGTTTGATTTTACGAAGCCACACGTTGTCGGGGATCGTATTAACGATACATCTTCAGAACAAATAGTGTTAGGCGGTGGCTATGACCATTGCTGGGCTTTGGATAAGCCAGCGGGATCTTATGCGAAAATTGCAACGGTGGTGGAACCCATTTCAGGCCGTAAAATGATCGTTTCGACAGATCAGCCTGGAGTACAGTTTTACACGGGAAATTTCCTAGATGGACACTTAACTGATAAATACGGGGCGAAAATTACGAAGCGCCATGGCCTTTGTTTAGAGACTGAGCATTTTCCAGATTCGCCTAATCAGCCTTCTTTTCCTAGCACAGTGTTGCGTCCAGGGGAAGTCTATAAATCGAAGACAGCCTATCAATTTAGCGTAAACTAGAGCGTTTTCGCTTCATTCCAGTAGATATCCATTTCTGCCAAAGTCATCTCGGAAAGCGCCTGGCCATTCTCTGCCGCGCGCTTTTCGAGGTGCTGGAAGCGTTTGATGAATTTCTTGTTCGTCCTTTCGACCGCTGTTTCCGGATTGATATCGATAAATCGCGCGAAGTTCACGAGACTAAAGATCAAGTCCCCTAGTTCGCCCTCTGCCTCCGCTTTACTATTGGCATCTAATTCTTTGCCTACAAAAGTCTCTTTGAATTCGCCCAGTTCCTCCTCCACTTTCTCCCACACCTGCTCTTTTTCTTCCCAGTCAAAACCCGCACCGCGTGCCTTTTCCTGAATGCGCATGGCTTTTACGAGTGCTGGCAAAGATCCCGGAACGCCACCTAAAACGGACTTGTTCCCCTCCTTTAATTTCAAGGCTTCCCAGTTCTGCTTCACTTGCTCTTCGGTCTCAGCCACCACATCACCGTAGATATGTGGATGACGGCTAATAAGTTTTTCGCAAACTCCGTGTAATACGTCGCTGACATCGAATGCCCCTTTTTCTGAGCCTATTTTGCTATAAAAAACAAGGTGCAAGAAGATGTCCCCCAGTTCCTTACGGATTTCCGCCAAATCATTTTCCATAATCGCATCGGAAAGTTCATAGGTCTCTTCGATGGTTAAATGGCGAAGCGATTCTAGCGTTTGCTTTTTGTCCCAAGGGCATTTCTCCCGTAGGTCATCCATGATCACAAGTAATCGGTCAAATGCCTCTGCGGCCTTCGGGTATTTCATGATTAGGGGTTAAGTGCGTAAACGCGAATGTAATCGATTTGGAATTTATTAGGGAAAATGGAGTCATCTACCCCTTTTTGTCCACCCCAGTTTCCACCGATGGCGAGGTTCATTAAGATGTGCTGCTTCTTGTCAAAAGGCCATTGCTCCCAACCACCCTTCGGATTAGGGAATTCAAAATATTGTTTACCATCGATGAAGGCGCGAATATAATCCGGGGTCCAGTCGATTCGAAAGACATGGAATTCTGAATCCCATTTGTCTAAAGTAGTTGTAGCTGTTTTTTGCGTTCCGATGACGTGATTAAACGCCTTCGTATGCACGCTGGCATGTATGACCCCTGGGTTGTAACCCACATGCTCCAAGATATCAATTTCACCATTATCAGGCCAAAATTGTGAACCATAATCGGATTGACTTGCTAGCATCCAGATCGCCGGCCAGTTTCCACGACCTGCGGGAATTTTTGCTTTAGCTTCCACTCGACCATACAAAAAGTCATTTTTCCCTTTTGTGACTAAACGTGCGGAGGTGTAAGCACTTGATCCGGCCGTTTCTTTGATCGCTTCGATTGTTAAAATACCATTTTCGATATGGGCATTTTTGATATTCGCTTTCGTATAGTTTTGTAGCTCATTATTTCCCCAGCCACTATTTCCTACGTCATATCCCCATTTCGTATCATCTGGCAGACCATTTTTGTCGAACTCATCCGCCCAAAACGGTTTTTCAGCAAATGTATATTCCTTCCGCGGAGGTACTACAAAGTCATTCATATTAATAGCAGGAGCTACCGGTTCCTCTGATTTACAAGCGAAGGAGCTTAGGCTGAAAAAAAGGAGTGCAAGTCTAATCATTGATCGGTTTGATTTTTGTCAAAAATAGTATTTCCCCCCGACTAATCCTCTCCATTATTCGTATATTTCGGGATGGATTTTAAACTGACTTCTTCTTACCAGCCTACCGGTGATCAGCCGGAGGCGATTCGGCAATTAGTCGAGGGCGTAAGGAAGGAAGAGCAGGCACAAACGCTGCTAGGTGTGACGGGTTCCGGAAAGACCTTTACGATTGCGAATGTGATCCAGCAAGTGAATCGGCCTACGCTGATTTTGAGTCACAACAAGACCCTCGCCGCTCAATTATACGGAGAGTTCAAGCACTTTTTCCCAGAGAATGCGGTCGAGTATTTCATCTCCTATTACGATTATTACCAGCCTGAGGCCTTCATTGCCTCCACAGGCACTTATATAGAAAAAGATCTCTCTATTAACCAGGAGATTGAAAAATTGCGTTTGGCGACGACTTCCTCTTTGATGTCTGGCCGCCGCGATATCATTGTGATTGCCTCCGTTTCTTGTATTTACGGTATGGGAAATCCGGATGAATACCGCAACTCCATTATGCGGGTCGCGGTGGGTGATACTATCTCTCGAAATCAATTTTTATTCCGACTAGTGGAGATTTTGTATGCCAGAACGGAAGGGGAATTTTTGCGTGGTACATTCCGGGTGAAGGGCGACACCGTTGACATCTTTTTAGCCTATGCGGACTTCGGCTATCGCTTTGTGTTTTTTGGCGATGAGATCGAGGAGATTCACCGCATCGATCCGTGGACCGGCAAGAAAATCTCCTCGGAGACGATGGTGGCCGTTTTCCCAGCGAACTTGTTCGTGACGGGCCGCGAGACTTTGAACAATGCAATTTCTCATATTCAAGAGGATTTAGTCAACCAGATTTCTTATTTCGGCCGCGAAGGTCGTCTCACTGAGGCGGAGCGTATTAAGCAGCGGACTGAGTTTGACTTGGAGATGATGCGCGAACTCGGTTATTGCTCTGGCATCGAGAATTATTCACGTTATTTTGACCAAAGAAAATCCGGCCAGCGCCCCTTCTGTCTATTAGACTTCTTCCCAGACGACTTCTTAATGGTCGTGGACGAGAGCCACGCCACGATGCCTCAAATCCGCGCGATGTACGGTGGTGACCGCTCCCGCAAAGAATCTTTAGTAGAATATGGCTTCCGTTTGCCTTCGGCGATGGATAACCGTCCCTTGAAATTTGATGAATTCGAAGACTTAATAGGCCAAACCATCTTCGTCTCCGCCACCCCATCGGACTACGAATTGCGTCGCTCGGAAGGAGTTGTGGTCGAGCAGATTATTCGGCCTACCGGTCTTTTGGACCCATTAATCGAAGTCCGACCTACGAAAAACCAAATTGATAACCTACTCGAAGAGGTTTACGATCGCATCAAGAAAAACGAGCGCGTCTTAATCACGACGCTTACGAAACGGATGGCGGAAGAACTTTCGAAATACCTCGACCGCGTGGGCATCAAATGCCAGTACATTCACTCCGAGGTGAAGACTCTCGAACGTGTCGAAATCCTCCGCAACCTACGCCTAGGCGTCATCGATGTATTAGTGGGAGTTAACTTATTGAGAGAAGGTTTGGACTTACCAGAGGTTTCCTTAGTCGCTATTATGGATGCGGACAAAGAAGGATTCTTACGCGACATTCGTTCGCTGATACAGACCATCGGTCGTGCGGCTCGTAACGAAAATGGGAAGGTTTTAATGTATGGCGATAAGATGACGGGTTCGATGGAACTCGCGATTTCCGAGACAAACCGCCGCCGTGCCATCCAGATGACTTATAACGAGAAGCACGGGATTACGCCCAAAACGATTTGGCGCTCGCACGACGAAATCATGGAGCAAACCTCCATCGCAGATCGGATGGCGAAACCGACGAAGAATTACACCATTCACCCAGATCAAGCGCCTGTCGCGGCAGATCCATTATTAGCTTACATGAAACCGGCAGAGCTGAAAAAGCAATCCGAAACCATTCGAAAAGAGATGGAGAAAGCCGCGCGTGATCTCGACTTCCCATTAGCGGCTCGTCTTCGTGATGAACTAGCGGTGATTGATTCGATGCTGGTCTAATTTCAAAGCACACACATTCCGAACTTGTTGCAAGTAATTTTGCTGTAGAATCCACTCGTATTCAGCGGTCATTGCGTCTGTTAAAGTAAAGCGGACGCTTTCTCCTGGACCCATTTGCGCTAGTCGCGGTAAATCCGCCGAGATGACGTGGCCTATGCGAGGGTAGCCGCCGGTGGTTTGGTGTCCCGCCATCAAGACGACTAATTGCCCCGAAGGAAGGAGTTGAATGGTACCTGCGGCGATGGCACTGGATAACATCGTCGCCGAGGAAACTGTTTTCAATGGCTCCTGAACGAGCTGATAACCCATCCGATTCGAGGTCGCCGAAATGGCGAAATCTTTACTCAAGATACGTTGTTGAGAACAGGCCTTTAGTTGATCCCACTCCCTTCCGAAGAGGATTCTAATCGGGTCTTGACTGGGAGCATCTTCTGGTCCCATCGACCAAGGCATGATTTTTAAACGGGAGACTTGTTCGTCCTTTAGTTCTCTTGAGGCGATATAGACTCTTTGTCCTAAACGGGGTTTTTTAAAATTAATAATAGCGCCGGGAGGAACTTTAATGGGCTGGTTCATCGGAACTTCCACGTTATCAATGCAAGCCGTGAAGTCTGCGCCACAAACGGCGATCAAAGTGCTGGTCTCGAACTGATAAACTCCAGCGGGGAAGTGCATTTCCAGCGCTTTGTCATAGACATCGTTTCCTACCAAAGCGTTCGCTAATTGCAAAGAAAAGGTGTCCATCGCTCCTCCAGGGGGAATACCCTCATGCTGTAGGCCGTAGATGGGCAGGCTTTGCCAAGAATCCAATAAACCTTTCTTGATCAGTTTCATGCGTTTACGGGGATAAAACGGACACGATCTCCCGCTTTGAAATGGGGGATCTGGGCCGTGCGACCGATAATTTGCCAGCCCCCTGGGGAAGCGCTCGGGTAAATGCCGGTTTGGTTGCCAGCAAGCCCGATGTCCCCAGCTTGAATGCTGGCGGGTTGCTCTTTGCGAGACACGGTAATTCGTTCGTCTGTCGTGCCCATGTAGCCGAATCCTGGCAAGAAGCCAAGGAAGAAAACGGTGTATTCTTTTTCGCTATGAATGGCGATAACCTCTTTTTCCGAGAGTCCACAGGAGGAGGCCACTGCCCCTAAATCTGCCCCCGAATAGTCGCAAGGGATTTCGTGGAGGCGGCCTTCCATGGCCGGCGAAGTGAATGGTTGGGCTAATTTTTCTTCGATCAGTGTCTTCATTCCAGATAAGCCTTGAAAGCGACTAGCCACATAACCTAAATCGAAGATGATGGTCAGGCTAGCATAGGCTGGAATTAAGTCCAAAGTCCCAGGAAGAGGCTCGGATTGAAACTGATAAAAGCGCTTAATGACCTCCTCGTGCAATTCCTCACTGATTTCGTTGCCGAATTCTATCGTGAGCGCGCTGTCGCCTAATTCGTAGATTTGAGGAATCATAGGGTATATTTCTAGGGTAATTTAGTATTTTTAGGCAAATATCTTGTATGAAAAAGACCTTAATTTTTTTATTGCTCCTTAGCGTATTCTCAGCGATGTCCCAGGAGGATTATTCTGATTTTTATGCCAAAAGAGAGGCCAGCCTCAAGTCCGAAAATGGCTGGCTGAATTTAGCTGGGTTGTTTTGGCTGAAGCAAGGCGAAAACACGATTGGTGGTGCAGAATCGAATGACTTTGTTTTTCCTCATGCGGAGGCGTCTTTGGGCAAGGTTATCCTACAAAATAATCAAGTTCTTTATAACGGCCAGGTCATTTATGCATCTGATGATAATTTTAAGGTCATTTCTCATCAATTCCTTCGTTGGTTTATCATCAAGCGAGGTGATAAATACGCCATTCGTTTAAGAGATTTAGAAGGTGAATACTTAAAAGCCTTCCACGGAATTGAACATTTCCCAGCTGATCCTAAATGGAAATTCAAGGCTAAATTTATTCCGACAGTAGGCAAGAAAGTAACCATTATTGATATTACAGGACGTTCTTACCAGGAAGATTCACCCGGTTTATTGGAGTTTGTGGTAGACGGCAAAACGTATCGCCTGGAGGCGGGGCCGGGAGAGACGAAGGAGGATTTCTTTGTGGTTTTTGGCGATGCAACGAATAAAACTTCCACCTATGGCGGAGGCCGTTTTCTAGATACGAAAGGATTTAATTCAGACGGTACGGTTACGCTTGATTTTAACAAGGCCTATAATCCGCCTTGCGCTTTTACGCCATTCGCGACTTGCCCGCTGCCGACGAAAGAAAATAAATTGAATTTGGCCATTCCGGCTGGGGAGAAAAATGCAGGACATCATTAATATGGAAAATAAACGACTTTTATCGATTGATATTTTCCGTGGACTCACGGTCATTTTGATGACGATTGTGAACAATCCAGGTGACTGGGGCCACATTTATGCGCCGCTGGAGCACGCGGAGTGGCATGGATATACCTTGACGGATCTCGTGTTTCCGTCCTTCCTCTTCATCGTGGGGATTTCGACGGTTCTTTCGAAGCCCTCTGAAGATCAATTATTGAAGATTTTTAAGCGTGCCTTGCGTATTTTCTTGCTAGGATTATCGTTAAGTTTTTTCTCCAAAATCCATGCGGGGGACTTTACTTTAATCGTTCGCTTACTCGCGATGGCGGCAGCTACGGTAGGCTTTTTAGGCGATTACTCGCTGAAGGGGCAGTTTTGGGGGGCGTTGGGGGCCTTTGTGCTGATGATAGGCCTCTGTTTTTCTGGCTTGACAGATTTCGAACACGTGCGCATTCCTGGGGTTTTACAGCGGATTGCGGTGGTGTATTTGTTAGTCAGTTTATTGCATGCGTATACTTCTTTGCGCGTGCAGATAAGCGTGTTCATTATCAGCCTGGTAGGCTACTGGGCCTTAATGAGTTTCGTTGAAGTACCGGGTATCGGTACGGCGAATCTGGAAGTGAATAAAAACTTAGCAGCTTGGTTAGATAATTATTTATTAGAAGGCCATTTGTGGGCCTCTGCCAAAACCTGGGATCCAGAGGGAATCCTAAGTACGCTGCCTGCGCTCGCAACGGGCTTGGCGGGATTGTTTGCGGGGAGGTATTTACAAGGGAGTCCGAAGGCGGCTGTTTTGTTTGCTGTTGGCGCCCTTGCCTTGGTAGCCGGGACGGTTTGGGGTTGGTATTTTCCCATTAACAAGGCATTGTGGACGAGTTCTTATGTGTTAGTGGCTGCGGGTTGGGATTTATTGTTGCTCGCAGTTTTGCAAGCGACAATTCGTTCGGATCGGTATTGGAAGCCTGTTTTGATCTTCGGGATGAACCCGATGCTGGTGTTTTTCTTCTCGGGGATTATCCCAAGGGCATTGGGGATGATTAAAATTGGGGAAGAAGGCCTAACATCTTGGATTTATTCAAAAGGAATCGAGCCACTTTTTGCGGATAAGATTAACGCTTCGCTGGCTGGAGCACTGATTTATGTACTGATTTGGGCGGCGATTTTGACCTTTTTTGACCGCCAAAAAAGATACTACAAAGTCTAATTTCATAGGACAAATCCGGGCTTAATTTCGTATTTTTACAGCCCTTATTGAATAGCCCAAAACAGATGGATTACCTAGCTGGCTTGAACGAGCCTCAACGAAATGCAGTCGAACATATTGATGGTCCTTTGATGATCATCGCCGGCGCCGGATCTGGAAAGACCCGCGTGCTGACGTATCGTACGGCGCATTTGATTGAGACCGGCGTAGACCCCTTTGCGATCTTATTATTGACCTTTACAAACAAAGCGGCTGGGGAGATGCGCCATCGTATCGAGACGGTGATTGGGAATGCGGCGAAGAACATTTGGATGGGTACCTTTCACTCGATTTTTGCCAAAATTCTTCGTTTCGAAGGCGAACGCCTTGGATACACCTCGAATTTCTCCATTTACGATACCGACGATTCGAAATCCCTGATCCGTGCGCTGATCAAGGAGAAGAATTTAGACGATAAAGTATACAAAGTAAATCTGGTTTTGAACCGCATTTCGAATGCGAAAAACCGCCTAATTGGTCCGGCACAATACACCGGCTCTTCCATTTTAGCCGAAGAAGATCGCCTAGCTCGAATCCCAGCGATGGGCGAATTATATCAAATGTATTGTGCGCGTTGTTTTGCGGCGAATGCGATGGACTTTGATGATTTATTGTTCCAAACAAACATCCTCTTCCGCGACCATTTAGACGTATTGAACAAATACCAACACAAGTTCAAGCACGTGATGGTCGATGAGTTTCAGGATACGAACGTTTCCCAGTATTTAATAACCAAGAAATTATCTGCCGTGAACCGCAACATCTGCGTGGTGGGGGATGATGCGCAATCCATTTATGCCTTCCGTGGCGCGGATATCCAGAATATTCTGAACTTCGAGCGCGATTATTCGGACTTAGTGACCATAAAATTAGAGGAGAATTACCGTTCCACGAAGGCCATCGTTGCCGTCGCGAATTCGATTATCTCTCGCAATAAGAATCAATTAAAGAAGGATGTCTTCACCTCGAATGAGGATGGAGAGGACATTGTCATCATTCGTGCCTCTAGTGATAATGAAGAGGGCCGGATGATTGCCTCCACGATTTTCGAGGCAGCTCAAAAAGAAAACCTCACCTGGTCTGACTTTGCCATTTTATACCGCACAAATGCCCAATCACGCTCTTTTGAGGAGGCCCTGCGTCGATTGAATATCAAATACCGCATCATCGGCGGTGTTTCTTTCTATCAGCGCAAGGAGATCAAAGACGTGCTCGGCTATTTGCGATTTACGGTGAACCAAAACGATGAGGAGGCCTTCAAACGCATCATCAACTTGCCTAAACGCGGTATCGGTGATACAACCATTGCGAAAATTGTCGTGACTGCGGCGGAAAATAATGTGCCAGTTTGGGATATCGTTTCGAATATCGGCCAATTTAATGCGGCGCGCGGAAGTGCTGGAATAGAGTCATTTTCTGATTTGATCAAGTCCTTCAAATTGATGGTTGAGGTAGAAAAAAAAGATGCCTACGAGGTGGCGAACCACGTAGCAAAAGCATCTGGATTGATGCGGGAATTGTATGAAGACAAGACAGTAGAGGGTTTAGCGCGTTACCAAAACTTACAGGAATTACTCAATGCCATTAAGTCCTTCGTGGACAATCCAGAAAACGAGGATAAGTCACTAGCGACTTTCTTGCAATCGGTTTCATTGCTTACAAACGCGGATGCAGATGAGGATCCGGCTGACCGCGACAAGGTGACTTTGATGACAATTCACTCGGCGAAGGGCTTGGAGTTCAATCGCGTCTTTTTAGTAGGACTAGAGGAGGATTTATTTCCTTCCCAAATGATGCTTCAATCGCAGCAGGACCTCGAAGAGGAGCGCCGCTTGTTCTATGTCGCCGTGACGCGGGCAGAAAAGAAATTGATGATATCCTATGCGGAATCGCGTTACCAGTTTGGTCGATTAAAAGCCTGCGAACCAAGTCGCTTCTTGAATGAATTAGATCCGAACTTTGTCAAGATGGCGAAGCCAGCAAATGCACCTAAAGAAGTTTCGAGCTTTCGTCCTGTCCAAAAGACCGGTTTCACCTCGAAACCAGCTCCTTCAGCTGCCCAATTGATTCAGAAACCAACGACGAATACGAATTACCAGCACGTGGTTTCGGCGAACTTCCAGGCCACGGATGCCTTAGCCTTGGCGGCGGGCCAAAAAGTCGAGCACGCAAAATTCGGTTTCGGCCTCATTAAACGAATCGAAGTGAATGGTGCAGAACGCAAAGCGGTGATTGATTTTGAAAAAGGGGTTGGCGAAAAGACGCTCTTATTGAGCTTCGCGAAACTGATGATAGTTACCTAGATTAATTCTGGGAATCGTCTTGTTCTGCCGCTAGTCGATGCGTAACACGCACCTTCTTGATACGACGTGTATCTACCGATTGTACTTTGAAAGTGAAGTTTTCAAATTCGATTTCCTCTCCTGCACTCGGAATCCGACCAAAAAGTTCGATAATTAAACCGGCAAGGGTTTCACTTTCGCCTTTGGCCTTCTCGAAATAGGCTCCATCGATTTCAAATACCCGGCAGAAGTCATTCAACGAAGTTTTTGCCTCGAACACATAAATGTTGTCAGCCATTTTCTTATAGTCTGCTTCTACCTCATCGAACTCGTCATTGATCTCACCCACAATCTCTTCGATGATGTCTTCCATCGTCACAAGTCCCTCGGTTTCGCCGTATTCATTAACGATGATGGCCATGTGCACCCTTTTCTCTTGAAAATCGTACAGTAAATCATCGATTTTCTTGTTTTCTGGAACAAAGAATGGGCTGTGTATTAGCGGGATCCAGTCAAAATTCTCGTCTTGATCAATGTGTTTCAATAAGTCTTTTATGTACAAAATCCCTTCGATTTTATCGATGGTCTCATTGAAAACGGGCACTCGCGAATAGCCATTCTTATTGATGAGATCCATCAATTCGTGGAAATTCATGCTCGTATCGAAGGCTACAATCTCTCTTCTTGCCTGCATCACGGATTTCACGGAGATATTTCCAAAATTTAAAATTCCTCGTAAAATATCCTTCTCGCGATCACTCGTGTTTTCATCCGTGGTAATTTCCAACGCCTGGTTTAATTCTTGCGATGTCAGGGTATACGATTTCTTCTTCACTCGCTTCTCTATCAATCCTGAGATGCCTAACAAGGCTTTTGAAAGCGGGGCGAAAACGAAATTCAAAAATCTAATTAAAGGAGCTGAATAGCGCGCGAAGTTCAGGTTATTCTGTTGCGCCCATACCTTAGGGATTAGTTCTCCAAAAAACGTAATGATAAAGGTCACCCCGAATAACAAGAATAAGGTCACCAGCAAGGTCTCCATCGACTGCAGACCTAGCACCATAGAGGTCAAATAATTGGCTAGTGTAATGAAAATAATATTCACAAAGTTGATGGAAATCAACAAAGTAGCCAGTAATTGTTGGGGTTTATCGAGCAATTGACTTACCGTTTTCTCGCTACTTACCTCACTCTCCCGAAGGCTAATACGCTGGTCTGCATTCAACGAAAAGAAAGCCACCTCTGATCCGGCCAAAACCGCGGACAGAAACAATAAAGCCACTAAAACAAAGGAAATAAACGCAATCGAACTCACACTAATGGAAGGCTCCAAGGCGAGTAAAAATAGATTGGGTAAGGGGTCTGGGTCCATAATTTGGGTGAACTGATCGACACAAATTTACAAAAAAGGGAATACGAAATGCGATATCCCCTTTTTTGTAAGAAAATTTAAAACGGAAGATCGTCTCCTTCTTCCATCATCGGAGGGAAAGGATCTGTTTTAGGAGTGCCGGCTAAAACGGGTTCAGGCTTCGGTCTTTCTACAGCTGGCGCAGCTGATGGCGAGCCTTCATTGCGGCCTCCAATTAAATTCATGGATGTCGCACGAACTTTATAACCGCGAACGGTTGCGCCATTTTTATCTTGCCATTCTTCAGAACGAATTTTTCCTTCGATATAGACTTGGTTTCCTTTCTTTAAGTATTGTTCCGCAATATTGGCCAGGTTATCCCAAAGCTCAATGCGGTGCCACTCCGTTTGATCAACTCTTTGTCCGTCCTTACCGGTATAAGACTCGGAGGTCGCAATATTAATGTTTGCCACTTTTACACCGCTAGGAAGTGCGCGAACCTCTGGGTCAGCGCCTAAATTTCCTAGTAAAATAACTTTGTTTACTCCAGCCATAATGATTTGTAGTTTAAAGGGTTAGCTCAGCAAGTCTCCTTGCATTGCCTAAAGGTACGTGGGCGAAATGTCTTGTAAAATAGGACAATCTAAATTATCAGTTATTAGGTTCAAAAGCAAAACGGGTTTTCCTTTACTCTCGAACTCTGAGGGGCTCATCCAGCGATATCCTTCGGGAATCGCTAAGGCAAAATTATCAGGAACTTGAACATGCCACGCCTCGCATTTAATTTTTCGATGACTTAAAAGATGTACTGGCGGGGACTTCAATGCCTTTCGTGAATAAGGAAGCCAGTCTGCTTGATCTTCCATTAAGTAAAACTCCCATAAACCTTTCCAAATGCTATTTCCGACGCGCTCTCGCACTAAAAGTAGGCCATTTTGTTCGATGATAAGGTAGTTCATTTCAATCTCTTTGACCTTCGTCTTCTTCGACTTAATAGGCAATTCATTTACCCGTTTCTCTTTAAAAGCAGCACAAGAAATCCGCAAAGGACAAATAGAACAATCTGGGGAAGGCGTGCATTGCAAAGCCCCAAACTCCATGATCGCCTGATTAAACCCAGCCGGATCCTCTGTGGGAATTAAGGATTGCGCTAGTTCAGTGAAAACACCTCGAGCCGCAGAGGAGGCAATATCTGTTTCCACTCCGAACACACGAGATAAAACCCGAAAAACGTTACCATCTACTACGGCTTTGGCCTCATCAAAAGCAAAGGACGCAATCGCCGCTGCTGTGTAGGGGCCCACGCCTGGCAAGGTAATGATGTCATCATAAGTCTGTGGAAAAGAACCGTTGAAATCGCGCATGACTAGCTGAGCGGCCTTTTGCAAGTTTCTGGCACGAGAATAATAGCCCAAACCCTGCCACAAGCGTAACAACGAGGCCTCGGGAGCCTCCGCTAAATCACGAACAGTAGGGAAAGCAGTTAGCAATCGCTCATAATAAGGTAATCCTTGAGCCACGCGGGTCTGCTGCAAGATGATTTCTGACAGCCAAATCGCGTACGGATCCTTCGTTTGACGCCACGGCAACTCCCGCTGGTGGTCTGTGTACCAAGCCATTATTGTGGCCGAAAAAGGATGAATGGAGCTTTTCTGCATGGATAAAATCAAATTTACGAAAAAAATCACCCCTAATTCGAAAGAATTTTTAGAGAATTGAGAGAAAAACGTTACTTTTGTGTCCCTTTTACGGAAGGAAAATTGTAATTACCTAAGAATCATCATTTAATAAAACAACAAACGTGACTAAGGCAGATGTAATTGCTGAGATTGCCAGCAAAACAGGGATTGATAAGAAAGATGTATCTGAAACGTTAGAATCATTTTTCGAAGTAGTAAAAGATAATTTAGCGAAACAAGAGAACATTTATGTTCGTGGATTTGGTAGCTTTATTAACAAAAAGCGAGCTCAGAAGATTGCTCGTAACATTTCTAAGAATACAGCGATAACGATCGAAGCACATTATGTGCCTAGCTTCAAACCAGCGAAAGTATTTGTAGAGCAAGTAAAAACTAGTACTGACCCCACTAAATAGGCTTTAGGGCTTTAAAGGGTCTAGAATAATGAAAAAAAACCTTTTGATCATTCTTCTGGTAGGCCTAGGGATAACCGCCCTATTGTTTCAATTACCTAAGGGTAATGTGGCGGGGAAAACACAAACTACTCCTTCGGGGGGCGCTAACCGAGATGCGGGGAGCGAAAAGACGGAAAAAGTCGCAGAGAAAGAGGAGCATGCTGCCCCTTTGACTTCGGCGCAGTTAAAAGAGATTTCTACGTTGAAATCGGCTTTTGCTGCAGCTAAGACAGATGCTTCCCAGGTAAAAGCCTTGGAGAATCTGATGCGCGCTTTTATGAATGCGAGTCATTATGATTCTGCTGCGGTTTATGCAGCGAATTATGCGGATCAGCATCCCAGTTTGACGAACGTTTTGCGTGCCGGACAGCTGTTTTTTGAAGCACAAACGTATGCTTTGAATGCGCAGAAAGGCACTAAAATGGGCGAAAAGGCAAGATTGTACTTCACGAAGGCTTTGGCCATCGACCCGAACAATCTGCTGGTTAAATCGAACATGGCGATGACCTACGTAGATACACCCACTCCGATGAAGGGCATTACGCTACTTCGCGAAGTGATTGAACAAGAGCCCACGTTTGTGCCAGCGCTGTTTAATTTAGGGATATTATCGATTAAATCGAATCAGTTTGGCAAAGGCCAAGAACGATTCACCCAGATATTGAAGCTGGAGCCGAATAACCACAAAGCCGCGTTAAATCTCGGTTTTTGTTTAGCCCAGTTAGATAAAAAAGAAGAGGCTCAGAAAGTCTTGAAGCGTGTTTTAGAGCAATCTAAGGATGCACAAGAGCAGAAAGCCGCGAAAGAGTTGCTTGCAGAAATGCAGGATCATTGAGGTTGAAAGTCAATCTCGTATAGTATTTACACATTAATTCTTAACATTATGCCTTGCGGTAAAAAAAGAAAACGTCACAAGATCTCTACTCACAAAAGAAAGAAGCGTCTTCGCAAGAATCGTCACAAGAAGAAATAGTCTTCGTAAATCCATCTTCCATTTTGGGATTTGTATTTAGGTAACGCAGAAACAGGCATTTTACGAAATGGCCTGTTTTTGGCGTTTAATTTCCTGTATATTTAGACTATATAGGCCTTTAGGCCTTGTACCATTCTTCTCGACATAAATTGTGAGCAATGAATTAATCATTAATTCGACTCCCAAGGGGGATCGGATCGCCCTTTTGCATGACAAAAGGATAGTAGAGTACCATATTGAACAGTCGGAACCTCAGTTTTCTGTAGGGGATATTTACCTCGGGACAGTTAAAAAACTGGTTTCAGGACTGAACGCCGCTTTTATTGACATCGGTTATGAGAAAGATGCATTCTTGCATTACCATGACCTAGGACCTAATTTACCTACCCTGCAGAAGTTTACGCGGGAGGTGATGACGAAGAAAAATAAAGTCATTCGTTTAGAGAACTTCAAGCTTGAGCCGGAAATTGATAAATTAGGGAAGATCGAGAAAGCAGTTCAAAAAGGACATTTGGCCTTAGTTCAAGTCGTTAAAGAGCCTATTTCAACTAAAGGCCCTCGTTTATCTTGCGATATTTCTATCGCAGGTCGTTTCCTTGTTTTAGTTCCTTTTGCAAACGGTGTGAACATCTCGAAAAAGATCACGTCGAAAGCAGAGCGTAATCGCCTCCAGAAGCTGATGACGTCGATTAAGCCGAAAAATTACGGCGTAATCGTGCGTACCGTGGCAGAAGGTAAAGCGGTGGAAGAAATGGAGCGCGACCTAAAAGATTCCATTGCAAAGTGGGAAGAGGGTTTAGTGAAATTAGTCGAGGCAAAAGCTGGAGACCGTATTATTGGCGAAATGAGCCGCGCAACTTCGATGTTACGCGACCTGTTGAACAATGATTTCGATAATGTCATCGTTGATACACCAGAATTGTACAATGAGGCAAAAGGCTATGTACACAATGTCGCTCCTGAAAAGGAGAAGATTGTTAAGTTACACCAAAGCAAAACCAAGTTATTCGAACAACTAGGCATTGAGAAGCAATTGAAAATGCTTTTTGGCCGTTCGGTTTCCTTGCCTGGTGGAGGTTATTTAATTGTGGAACACACAGAAGCATTGCACGTGATCGACGTGAATTCGGGGAATAAGTCGAATTCAGAAGATGATCAAGAGGCGACGGCATTAAGTGTGAACCGGGAAGCTGCGAAAGAAGTAGCTCGCCAATTGCGTTTGCGTGATATGGGTGGTATTATCGTGATCGACTTCATTGATATGAAGAAGGCGGATAACCGCAAGTTAATTCAGGATATCATGCGCGATGAAATGCGTGGGGATCGTTCGAAATACACCATTTTGCCGTTAACGAAGTTTGGCTTGATGCAGATTACCCGCCAGCGCGTACGTCCAGAGATGAACGTGGCTACGCATGAAACCTGTCCTAGCTGCGGCGGAACGGGTAGCATTACGGCGAGTATTGCGGTTTCTGACATTGTAGAACAGCATTTGGAACATTTGTTGACAAAGCAAAACGAGAAGAAGTTGACTATTTTAGTGCACCCCTTCTTGAGCGCTTATTTCACGAAAGGGTTCCCTTCTATTCGTATGAACTGGTTCTTGAAATACAAGACCTGGATTACGATCATGGAAGATTCCTCATTTGGCATAACAGAATTTAAATTCTTGAACCAAAATGGAGATCAAATTGAGATATCATCTTAGCATTTTAGCCTTAATTTTCGGCCTTCTTCTACCCGCTTTCGACTCGAACGCACAATGGTGGAAGAAGGCAGATGAGGCAGAGAAGGAGCGTTCCAAAGGAATGCTTTTACTCACCACCGAAGTTCAGACCGAGGCCACCGTGGCCATCAACCAGATGTATAACTTCCATTTCCCGGAAGCTGAACGCGAATTCAATTTTTTAAAGATTAAGTACCCAGATCATCCCCTTCCTGATTTTTTATTGGGGCTGATGCAGTGGTGGAAAATCGTGCCTAACACGAAAAGTGAAGTGTATGACGATCGTTTGATTGAATACATGGATAAAAGCATAGCAAAGGCCGAAAAAATCTACGATGAAACTGAAAATCCAGAAGCTGCCTTCTTCATGGCCGCTGCCTATGGCTTTAAAGGCCGTCTTCATGCCGAACGCAAGCACTGGACGCGCGCAACTCTAGCCGCCAAAAATGCCCTAAAGTACCTCGAATATTCCCGCAATTTTGCTGATTTCAGTCCAGAGCTGATGTTCGGCGACGGTTTATATAACTACTATTATTTCTTCATTAAGCAGAACTTTCCTTTGTTAAGGCCTGTCTTGTGGTTATTCCCTAAGGCAAACAAGAGTCAAGGAATCGCTCAATTGGAAAAAGTGAGCTACCAAGCTTTCTACACCCGGACCGAGGCGCGCTACTTTCTTTTACAGATTTATGGCATTGAAAGTATGAATGAGAAGGCCTACGGCATGGCAAAGTACACTTATGAAACGTTTCCTGATAACCCCTATTTCCACCGCTATTATGCACGCTCTGCTTTTTTAAATGGTAATGTTGAAGAAGCATCTTCATTGAGCAAAGAAATTTTACGTCGCATCGACCAGCACCAAGTAGGTTATGAAGGCACATCTGGCCGCTATGCAAGTTATATTTTAGGCTATTATTCTTTGTATGTTTATCGAAATCAAGCGGATGCCACTAAATATTTCAAGCAGTGCATGGAATTCACGAAGGCCACAGATGCCAGCGATTCCGGCTATTATTGGGCTTCGGTACTAGGTTTAGCTAGAATCTCGTATCAACAAGAGAATTTCGACCAGGCGGTGGATTATTGCAAGGAAGTTTTAGAACACGCTGAAAAGAAATCTGCTCAGTATACAGAGGCCAAAAAATTGCTTTCAGAAGCAAAGAAAGCCAGAAGAAAAAAACGTTAATATGAAGGCAGCCATTATCAAGCAGTATTTCCCGTCCATCACAGAGCAACAATTAACTCAATTCGAGCAATTGTTTCCACTCTACGCGGAATGGAATGAGAAGATCAACGTGATCTCTCGTAAGGATATTGATAATTTGATGCTGCATCATGTACTGCACTCCTTAGCCATCGCTAAATTCATCGATTTTAAACCTGGCACCGAAATTCTTGATGTTGGAACTGGTGGTGGATTTCCAGGTATTCCTCTAGCCATCCTTTTCCCAGAGGTGAATTTCCATTTAGTGGACAGCATCGGAAAGAAAATCAAAGTCGTTCAAGGCGTTGCAGATTCGCTTGGTTTGAAAAATATAAAGGCTACTCACGGGCGCGCTGAGGACGTGGATGGAGAGTTTGAGTTTGTTGTTTCTCGTGCGGTGACTCGCCTATTGCCTTTCTTTGGCTGGGTGAAGGACAAGATCAGCTTAAATAGTTACCATGATTTGAAGAATGGTTTGCTATGTTTAAAAGGCGGTGATTTGCAAGAGGAATTACAGGAATTCGGCCGAAAGCACAAGGTTTATCATCTTTCCAAAAATTTCAAGGAGGACTTTTTCGAGACAAAGAAGTTGGTGCATGTAGCGGTTTAGCTGCTGCGCAGCGGTAGTCGGTGGACAGTGGACAGTCGTCAGTAGACGGTTGGTAGTAATCGGTAACCAGTAGTCGGTAGTCAGTAATCAGGGGTTTGATTTGGATTGAACTTTGGTCTTTGAACTTTGAGCATCTTGACACTTTCTGTCAATACCTGAAAATGGCTTACAGTACCTCGACGTTATTTCACCAATAGTGTATGTATAGTTTATAAGAGCCCATCTCTACTCTACGCTCTCTTATCTATAATCTAAGTCGTCGCAAAGCGGCAACTATGCCATCGCCTTGAACAAATCCCTCAAAGGCTTAATTTGACGACGAGAAATGGAGATGTTTTGGTCATTAGACAGTTTTATGGTCTTTTGACGATTAAAATCGATTGTTTGAATCGAATTTACGTTTACAATAGCAGATTTTGAAGGGCGAATGAAACCTCGTTCGATTAGAAATTGCTCGTAGTATTTAAGTGTTCTGCAAGTAACTATTGACCTTCCGTCGTTAAGATAAAATTTTGAATAATTGCCGACTCCCTGAACATATTCAATTTCTTTGATACAAATCGTTTGATCGCTTATAACTAATTCGCAGATTTGTTCTTTTTTAATGGTTATTGTCATAGTTTTGAACAGATGATAGTACAAATCTAGGCCCGATTACTATTTAAAGCACTTATAATTAGGTTATTTGCGTTATTGACTATTTATTGATTTATTTCGTTTATTAACCGGTTGATAAATAATAGTTTACATATATTATTTGATATAAAAAGATGTTTAGATCGATATTTATGTTGTTATTTTTTGGGATTTCACGTACTATTCGGTCTAGTTTATTTGAATAGGTTTAATTTTTTAAAGTTTTTGAAAAATCTACATTATGAAAACAAGACGTTTTGGCCGCACTAATTGGGCATTAAGTGAAGTGGGATATGGTATGTGGGGATTAGCCGGATGGACCGGTTCAGACATTGAAGAAGTCAATAAATCGTTAGACCGTTCGGTCGAGTTAGGTTGTAATTTCTTTGACACCGCTTGGGGATATGCAGAAGGAAAATCGGAGGAAATATTAGGAGGACTTTTGAGACGTCATAAAGAAACGACTTTGTATGCGGCAACGAAGATTCCGCCCAAAAACTTTACTTGGCCATCTAAGACTCACTTTAAAATCGAAGATTGTTTTCCAGCTGCGCACATTGTAGAATACACGGAGAAAAGTTTGCGTAATCTGAAAGTGGAGCAAATTGATTTACAGCAATTCCATGTGTGGGAGGATGCTTGGGCGGATCGCGATGATTGGAAGATGGCGGTTGAGAAATTAACAAAAGAAGGCAAGGTAGCGCATTGGGGAGTTTCGGTGAATCGTTGGGAGCCAAACAATTGTTTGCAGACGTTGGAGACTGGATTGATCTCATCTGTGCAAGTGATTTATAATATTTTTGACCAAAACCCAGAAGACCAGTTATTCCCTCTATGTAAGAAATTAGACGTGGGTGTAATTGCGCGCGTGCCTTTTGATGAAGGGAGTTTGACGGGTTTGATGACCTATGAAACTACATTCCCGGCAAATGATTGGCGTTCGACCTATTTCGTTCCTGAGAATTTAATTTCAAGTGTAGATCATGCCAATGCGTTGAAGTCATTGTTACCAGAAGGAATGGAATTGCCTGAAATGGCCTTGCGTTTTATACTATCTAATCCGGATGTGGGCACGATCATTCCTGGTATGCGCAAGATCAAACACGTGGAAAGCAATATTGCTACCTCGGATGGAAATGGTTTATCAACAGAATTAATCGAAGAATTGCGTGCGCACCGTTGGGAGCGTCAGCCTACTTCTTGGTCGCAGTAAAGAGTTCTTTTAACGCGGCCTCTTCCCGGAATCCCGATGTTTTAGTGATCATCTCACCTTTCGAGAAGACCATGAAACTCGGGATTTCGTCTATTCCATAGGCTTGCATGATGGCCTGGTTACCGTCTGCTTCTACCTTAAGTACGGTCACTTTGCCTTTGAATTCTTCGGCTAATTTATCGACGATGGGCATCATTTTTAGGCAAGGCGCACACCATTTGGCATAAAAATCAACCACAACGGCATCGGATGAAGCGATTTCTTTTTTGAAGTCTGCCAAATTCCAGGCCGCATCATGCTTCACATCGGGCACACCCTCTAATGGCTTCATCCTTGTCGTCCACTTCAAATAACCCCCTTTCATTTCTGTTACTTGAAAACCAGCCGCACGCATTTGCTCTGCAGCCTGGGCAGAGCGCCCGCCGGAAAGACAGTAGATAAGGACGGGTTTATCTTTGGAAAGTTGCGCGACCTTGGCGTTGAAATCTGGGGAACGAAAATCGATGTTCATCGCCTTTGGCAAATGCCCTCCTCCAAATTCTCCAGAAGTCCGAACATCCAGCAAATAAGCGTTCGGCGTCTGCTGAATCTTCTTTTCGAAGGCGTCTACGTCTATATTTTGAGCGAAAGCATTGAGACTCAGCAGGGATACTAAGATACATACGAGTGAGTTCGATATACATTTTATCATCTGGTAATACGTATTTAGGTAAAAAAAGCGTTAATTTGCAAGGCAATTTAGCCAATAAGTTAGTATTTCTATAATCAAAACAACTATAATACGATGAGTGCAATACAGTATGTACACGCAAGACAAATTTTAGATTCACGCGGAAATCCAACGATTGAGGTGGATATTAAGACCGAAGACGGTGCTTTTGGACGTGCAGCAGTTCCTTCTGGAGCTTCTACAGGTATCCACGAAGCAGTAGAACTTCGTGACGAAGACAAATCAGTTTATGTTGGAAAAGGTGTTTTAAAAGCAGTTGAGAATGTAAATACTTCCATTGCTGAAGAATTATGGGGGTTAGAAGTGTCTGAGCAAAACATGATCGATAACATCATGATTGAATTAGACGGAACTCCTAACAAGAGCAAATTAGGCGCTAACGCGATCCTAGGTGTTTCTATGGCGGTTGCGAAAGCAGCAGCTCAAGAAGCTGGTTTATCGTTATATCGTTACATCGGTGGCGTTAACGCTAATACATTACCAGTTCCGATGATGAACATCTTAAACGGTGGTTCTCACGCTGATAACTCAATTGATTTCCAAGAATTCATGGTAATGCCAGCGAAAGCGGAGTCATTCTCACACGCTTTACGTATGGGTACAGAAGTTTTCCACGCATTGAAAGGTGTGTTGAAGTCCAAAGGATATTCTACTAACGTAGGTGATGAAGGTGGTTTTGCCCCGAACATCAAGTCGAACGAAGAGGCCATCGAAATCGTATTGCAATCGATCGAAAAAGCAGGTTACAAGCCAGGCGAAGAAATCTTCATCGCCATGGATGCCGCTGCATCTGAATTCTACGATGAGAAAACAGGTTTATATACGTTCAAAAAATCAGACGGAAAGCAATTAAACTCAATGGAGATGGCTGCTTACTGGAAGACTTGGGCTGACAAATACCCGATCATCTCGATTGAAGACGGTATGGCTGAAGACGATTGGGCAGGTTGGGCTGAGCAAACGAAATTGATCGGTTCTAAGTGTCAACTAGTAGGTGACGATTTATTTGTAACGAACGTGAAGCGTTTACAACAAGGTATCGAAAAAGGTGTAGCAAACGCAGTTTTAGTAAAAGTGAACCAAATCGGTTCATTAACTGAAACAATCGACACAGTAAACTTAGCGAAGCGTAACTCATATAAGAACATCATGTCACACCGTTCAGGAGAGACAGAAGATGCAACCATCGCTGACTTAGCAGTTGCATTGAACACAGGCCAAATCAAAACTGGTTCTGCGTCTCGTTCTGACCGTATGGCTAAATACAACCAATTGCTTCGCATTGAGGAGGAATTAGGTGCTAACGCATATTTTCCAGGTTTAAATTTCTAATTCGATGCTCGAACGCGTTCGTAGTCTATTTTTAGGGCCAAATCGTTTCTATTACGTCTCCACTAGTGTTTTGCTGGTTTGGATGTTCGTTTTAGATAGCAATGATATTACGGTTCAATATAGACTTTACACCGAACTGGCGGACTTAAAGGCAGAACACGAATACTATCGGCTTAAATTAAAAGAGCTGAAGCAAGAACGTGCTGCTGTGATGGGCAACCCGGCGTTGTTAGAAAAATACGCGCGAGAGAAATATTATATGAAGCGCCCCAAAGAGGATGTTTTTGTGATCGTCGATCAGGATAATCAACCGATTGAGAAATAAAAAAAGCCCGGCATTCGCTGGGCTTTTTTATTTCAAAGAGCAAAGTTCAAAGAGCAAAGTTCAAAGCAAAAAGATCAAAGATAGCATCGCCTGTGGCTCAGTCGTCACTACGTGACTTAGTCATCGCCATGCGATTTAGTCACAACGGAGTCGTTAAGTCATTGCTTCGCAATTTGGTCTTTGAAATTTGCTCTTTGATAATTGACAGAATGTGTCAAAACGCGAAAATACCATTTAGCACTTTGAAAGTATTTTAATTCTTTTTTGCGCTAGGAACGCCTCAAGGCATTTCCGGACTTCGGACTCATTCCCTTCGGACTAAGCGACGCAGTCGCGACTAAGTCCCACAGGGACGACTCATTGACTCGCCGCACAGCGGCGACTAAAATAACGCCTCCCCCGTCATCTCCTTAGGTTGAGCCACACCCATTAGTTTCAAGATGGTAGGTGAAACGTCCCCTAATTTTCCATCGCGAAGCTCAGGTTTGAAGTCGTTATCTACCAAAATACAAGGAACCAAATTTGTCGAGTGCGCCGTGTTTGGTGAACCATCTTCGTTCATCATCACGTCCGCGTTACCGTGGTCAGCGATAATGATGAAGGAATAGCCATGCGCTAAACCCGCTGTTACCACTGCCTCTGCACAAGCATCAACTGTTTCTACTGCCTTAACTACTGCAGAGAAAACGCCTGTGTGCCCCACCATATCTGGATTAGCGAAGTTTAAGCAAACGAAGTCAACCTCTTCTTTTTCTAATTCTGGGATCAACGCATCGCGAAGATCTGCGGCGGACATTTCGGGTTGAAGATCGTAGGTCGCGACTTTAGGGGAGTTGCGTAAGATATTTTGTTGTCCTTCAAAAAGTGCCTCGCGGCCCCCTGAGAAGAAGAACGTAACGTGCGGATATTTTTCGGTTTCGGCGATGCGAATTTGTTTTTTGCCGGCGCCTTCTAAAACTTCACCCATCGTCATAGGTAAGTTAGAGTCGTTGAAGATGACGTGGACGTTTTGGAATTCTTTATCGTATTCCGTCATCGTCAAGTAATACAAATTCAATTTCTGCATGCCCTCTTCAGGAAAATCACGTTGCGTCAACGCTTGCGTGATTTCGCGACCGCGGTCAGTGCGGAAGTTGAAGCAGATCACCACGTCGCCCTCTTGGACATTGCCCACAGGAGCGCCTGAGGCATCTGTCATAATAATTGGGTGGATGAATTCGTCCGTTACACCAGCAGCGTAGCTTTCTTCGATTGATTTCAACACATCTGTAGAAGGATTTCCTTCTCCATTTACCATCGCTTTGTAAGCCAAAGCCACACGCTCCCAGCGATTATCGCGGTCCATCGCGTAGTAACGACCCGTTACTGACGCGATTTGCGTGTTGGTTTTTAGGGTATGATTGTATAAATCGGTCATGAATTTCAGACCTGATTTGGGATCAGTGTCACGACCATCCGTGAAAGCGTGAACAAAAACCTTGCCCAAACCTGCTTCAGACGCCGTCGAAAGCAAGGATTTCAAGTGCTCGATGTGCGCGTGAACGCCACCGTCGGACACAAGACCCATGAAGTGAACGGATTTGTTATTCGCTTTCGCGTAGTCGAACGCTTTCGCTAATTCAGGCTCTTGGCCCAACGTATTTTCTGTGACTGCTTTGTTGATGCGAACTAAGTTTTGGTAGACCACGCGGCCTGCCCCTAAGTTCATGTGGCCCACTTCGGAGTTACCCATTTGGCCCTCTGGTAAACCCACCGCTAAGCCGGACGCCTCTAATTTCGAGTGCGCATATTTGCCGTAAAGCGAGGAGATAAATGGCGTTTTCGCCGCATCGATAGCGGAAACTTTGGGGTTTGTTGCGATGCCCCAGCCATCTAAAATCATTAAAACTACTTTCTTATCCATTCTTAATTGTATTACATTTCAGGGCAAAAATACCCATTTCCCGGGACTTCCCCTAGATTCTGTTTTTCATTTGTTCTGCCAAAACCTTAATATCCACCACCTCTATCGTCTTCTTCTCCACAGGAAAAGCAGAAACTTCGATCATCGCTTTGGCTAATTCTTCCAAAGTCGAAGCCGTCTTCCCTGCCACCAATAATAGCAGCGGATACATCCAATCAATATATTTATAGTATTTCAAGGTGAATTTATTCCCTTTCATTGGCTGCAAATACCCCGGTCTAAACGAATAAGAATCCCTAAAACCCATTTTCTTGAGGTCATTTTCCGTCTTCCCCTTCACCCTCGCCCACATGATCGAACCCTTCTCCGTGCTATCGGTGGACATCCCTGAAATATAACTGAAGCTGATCTTTTTCGGCATTTGGGCTGCAAAACCCAACGTCAAGTCGTAGGTCTTGCGTCTAAATTCCTCCTCCTTCATCCCCACAGACGAAACTCCTAAACAAAATAGGCACGCATCGTAGTCTTTTACGACCTCTTTGATCTCTTCTGGCTTATAAAAATCGGCCAAAAAATACTCTTTTAACTTCGGATGCGAGTGACCAGAGGGCTTGCGACTAATCGCCAAAACCTCACTCACAAAAGGCGACCGCAACGCCTCCAGCATCACGCCCTCGCCTACCATACCGGTCACACCGGTCACAATCACTTTGATTTGTGGAATTTCCATTGTAGAATTGAAAAAATATTAAACCTATGTCTACCTCTCGCCGCGACTTTATCGCCCTTGCCTCCACTTTGCCCTTTGCGGCATCAGCAGAACCGTCTACGAAAATGACTTTTATACATCACGTTTTGTTTTGGGCCAAAAACCCCACCTCCACCACCGAAACCGATCAACTCTACCGCGCCCTAAAATCTTTAGGAACCCTCCCAATGATCGCCTCAGCCCACGTAGGCAAGCCTATCGTCACCGATTTTGACAAACCCGTTACAGAAGCAAGTTACACCTTTTCAGTGGTCCTCGTTTTCGACAGCGCCGAAAAAGAAAAGGAATATCTCTACCACCCCCTCCACAAGAAGTTCATAGATGAGAACAAGCACCTTTGGGGAAAAGTTCAGGTGATAGATTCGGAGGCACTTTAGTCGTCCTGCGGCCGAAGTGGGCAGTAGGCAGTTGACAGTCGTCAGTATCCGGTAATCAGTATCCAGTATCCAGTAGTCAGTGAAATAGTTCGGAGGTATGACTTTGAAATAATAAATGATTACTTGAGTAATAACAGAACGATGCCTATTGTTATCGATAATTGGCTTACCCAGAAAAGGAATATCCATTTTAGAATATCGAATTTCGTTTCAGAAAGTTTTTGACTTACAAATTCCTTTGTAGCAAGATTCTGATCTATACAATCGCGCATTTCGTGAATAGTAGATGAAATAGGTTGTATTGCAAATTCAAAATTGAAACGTTATTAGCCGCTTTAGGACTTAGTCAAATTTATTTTTTGATAAGCATCATAACTACGGCAATAGTCACTGACATTTGACCGACCCAAAAAATAAACATCCATTTCAAATTGTCGGCTTTGAATTCAGAAATGAAATTTTCAAGTTTATTGATTTTTTCGGAGAGACTTGTTTCTAACTTGTTTGTTCGATCAATACTATTTGAATCTATTTGACTCATTTTTTCAAAGAGACTAATTCCTAAGTTATTTGTTCGATCAATGCTATTTGAATCTATTTGATTCATTTTTTCGGTGATTCCGAAAAGTTTTAGATCTAAATATTCTTTAGTCACCAGATTCTCAAATCGGTGATCTTGCAGTTCGTGAATACTCGATACAAATTCCATTGCGTCGGTGTCGTTTAGGTTCAATTTAGCACGAGCTAAATCGTATAATTTGATGTTTAGTGGTTGCATAGATAAATGTAGGTTTATTTAACGGTAAAGCAACTTTTTAAACTGATATTTAAACAGTAGTCAGTCGACAGTCGTCAGTGGACAGTAAAATAGGCTGCAGATTTGTTCTTTGCTCTTTGAATATTGACACATTCTGTCAATACCTGAAAACCCCTCTCAGTACCTCGAGCTTATTTCATCACAATAGTGCCAAAGAAGCCCAGAAAGGTCATTACTTAAAAGAACGACGCCCTAGCACATACATTCCAACCGCGGAAACGATCAACAACAGCAAAGAAACCACATCTTGCCAACGCAAAAGTTCAGGTCGCGCAAACAACAAAGCCCACGAAGACGCCGAAATTCCAGTAAAGACGGCTAAAAACGTACGAGGTAGCATCCCCAAAGTTCCAGCCGTTATAAACCAACGAAAGGGCACACCTACGAAGGCCATGATCGCGTTTGTGATCGCAAATGGGAAAATAGGAGAAAGCCGCGCGAGGAATACCCACGAAAAGGAGGATGACCGCACGTTTGTCAGGAAACTAGAAGGAACGCGCGACAGCAGAGCTGTCGCGCCGAATTGTTTGGCAAGAAAATAACCGAGCGCCGAAGCCGCCGAGTAAGCCAAAATCAAGGGCAACAATCCAGAAAACCCATACACATAGCCTGTAAACAAGGCAAAAAACGTCGTTGGACAAAGCGCCAGGCCCATAATCAGGGCAGCGCAAATCCAAAAAACCACGGAACCCAGCAAAGAAAACGAAGTGAAAAACGAAGGATTTGCCAGCGCGTAATAGCCCAAAAAGCCAGACGCCAGCAGCGGTAAAAGCCCCATCCAAACAAGGTAAAGCGATTCGTAAACGAGTTTTTTGTTCATAAAAGGGCCGCGCGAAGGAGGCAATTATCCCCCAAAGTTAATACCTTTGTACGCTTATGGAAATTGCAATCATAAAATACAATGCGGGAAATGTGGCGTCGGTGATGTACGCGTTGGACCGTATTGGGCAAAAGTACAAGTGGACGGATGATCCTGAGGAGATTAAAAAGGCCGACAAAGTGATTTTTCCGGGGGTAGGTGAGGCGAGTACGGCGATGGCTTATTTGAAAGAAAAGGGCCTCGACACCTTGATAAAAGGCTTAAAGCAACCTGTTTTGGCCACTTGCATCGGCATGCAATTGTTGTGCAAGCACTCGGAAGAGGGAAATGTGGATTGCATCGGGGTGTTTGACGTGGAGGTGAAGAAGTTCCAAAGCAAAGACTTGAAAATCCCCCACGTAGGATGGAATTCGATCACTGTAAAAGGGGACAATCCCTTAATGAAAGGACTTAAAGCAGAAGAATTCGTCTATTTCGTGCACTCGTTTTATGCGCCCGTAAATGCGTATACGACAGCGGTTTGTGAGTATGTGCAGCCGTTTTCGGCGATGTTACACAAGGATAATTTTTATGCCGCGCAGTTTCACGCGGAGATCAGCGGAAAGGCTGGCGAACAAATTTTGAAAAATTTCTTAGCACTCTAATATGTTTCAATTAATTCCGGCGATCGATCTGATAAATGGGCAATGCGTACGCTTGACTCAGGGGGATTATGGCCAAAAAAAGGTCTATTCCGAGGATCCTTTGGAGATTGCCAAAGCCTTCGAGGGAGCCGGAATTCAACGATTACACTTGGTGGATTTGGACGGAGCAAAGGCAAAAAAGATTGTGAACGCAGCCGTATTAGAGCGAATCGCATCGAACACATCGCTTCACATTGATTTTGGCGGAGGAGTTCAGTCCGACGAAATGATCGATACCGCTTTCTCTGCCGGTGCAGCCCAAATCACTGCCGGCAGTATTGCCGTTCGGAATCCAGAACTAGTTTGTGAATGGCTACAGAAGTACGGATCGGAGAAGATTATTTTAGGGGCAGACGCCCAAAACGAAATGATCGCCGTGTCTGGCTGGCAAGAGAATTCGAACATCTCGATTTTTGACTTTTTGGAGGATTACACGGCGAAAGGAGCGAAATATGTGATTTCTACGGATGTCGCCAAAGACGGCTTATTACAAGGTCCCAGCTTCGATTTATACGAAAAGATTCAGGCCTCGAGCCCATCGCTGAGCGTGATTGCGAGTGGTGGCGTGGCTTGCATGGAGGATCTCGTTCGTTTACGAGATATGAATTTGTTCGGGGTGATTGTGGGGATGGCATTTTATGAAGGTCGGATTAGTTTAGCGGATTTGGCCAAATTTTCAGCATCATGTTAACAAAGCGCATCATACCCTGTCTAGATATTAAGGAAGGTCGAACCGTGAAAGGGACGAACTTCGTAGACCTCCGCGACGCTGGTGATCCAGTAGAGCTGGGTGCCCTTTATGCCCAGCAGGGAGCAGATGAACTAGTTTTCTTAGATATTACGGCGACGGTCGATGACCGCAAAACCTTAGTGAATTTAGTCCGCGAAGTCGCGCGGCATGTCAATATTCCCTTTACTGTGGGTGGTGGAATTTCGTCTATTTCGGATGTTTCAGCTTTGTTGAATGCCGGCGCGGACAAAGTTTCTATTAACTCCTCTGCTGTGCGCCGGCCGGAGCTGGTGGATGAATTGGCTTTGGCTTTTGGCTCTCAATGCATCATCGTCGCGATCGACACACGCTTTGAACCCGCCGCGGGCCTGGACTTCGTCCACACCCACGGCGGCAGACGCATCACCGAACTAAAAACCCTGGAATGGGCCAGCGAAGTTGAAAACCGCGGCGCCGGAGAAATCTTATTAACCTCGATGGATGCCGACGGCACGAAAGCAGGCTTCGCCTGTGATTTAACCGCCAAAGTGTCCTCGGCAGCCTCCATTCCCATCATCGCCTCTGGCGGAGCAGGAACGATGGAACATTTTACTGAAGTATTTACCAGTGGCAAAGCCGACGCCGGTCTCGCCGCGAGTATATTTCACTTTAAAGAAATTGAAATTTTGGCATTGAAGAATTACCTTGCAACCCAAGGCATCCCGATGCGCATTTAATAGAAATATGTCACAGCAACCCGATTTTTCCAAAGGCCTCGTGCCTGCTATCATCCAAGATGCGTCCACGCGCACGGTTCTCATGTTAGGCTACATGAATGAAGAGGCGTATGCGAAGACCGTTTCTGAGCAGCGCGTGACTTTTTTCAGCCGTTCGAAGAACCGTCTTTGGACCAAAGGCGAAGAATCAGGCAACTTCCTCGACGTCATCAGCCTTTCGATCGATTGCGACGCGGACACCATTTTAATTCAGGCCAAACCAGCCGGCCCCACCTGCCACACCGGAGCAGACACCTGTTTCAACGAGTCAAACGCAGACAATGCTGCCTGGCTTGATCAACTAAAACACGTGATAAGGAGCCGCAAAACCGCTCCCGCTTCATCTTCTTACACCGCCTCCCTTTTTCAATTAGGCACCCACAAAGTCGCCCAAAAAGTAGGCGAAGAAGCCGTCGAACTCGTTATCGAAGCTTTAATGCAAAACGATGACCTTTTCAAAGGCGAAGCGGCCGACTTAATTTTCCACTTACTCGTCTTATTAGAAGACCGTGGCATCGATTTAAGCGAAATCATCGCCGTTCTTCAATCTCGTCACGCATCTAAATAATCTATCTTATGATCGGTTTCATCATTCGTTACATCATTATCGCTGGGGTCGTATTAGTAATTCCTCGCTATTTAAAAGGAATCACCGTAGATGGATTTACCACTGCACTTTTAGTCGCTCTAGCGATGGGTTTCGTGAATTCGTTTATTAAACCTGTGTTAAAGATCATCAGCTTCCCTATCACATTTATGACTTTAGGGTTGTTTTCTTTAGTGATTTCGGTAGGTCTGGTCTATTTAGTGGCAGCATATGTTCCAGGATTTGCGGTAACTGGGTTTATTGCGCCGTTAATTTTTAGCTTTCTTGTGTCGCTTTCGACTTCTTTTGTAGGGCTATTTACTAAATAGGCCTCTGGAGGCAGTTTTTGCTAAAATTTGTCTCGAAGTACTGAGAGGGCTTTTCAGGTATTGACAGATTCTGTCAATTTGCAGTAATGACTTGTACAATCACGTGACATCTCATCTTTTTCGCAAATCATTCAAGAACTTCCGCGAGTCAAAAATCAATGTCTTCGTCGGTACAGGAGCCACAATCACGGATTCGCTGAATACTTCTTTGTCTTTTTCGATGATAGTAATCGTCACTTTCGTGAACTTGTAGGGGCCCATGTGGCCGTTGTAGAAGAGCAGGGGCTCTTTTGGGTTAAAGAAGTTAAACATGTTTTCAAGGGTTTAGTGGTTAGTGACGCCGTGGCGGCGGAATTGAAAATGACGTAGTGTGACGGCCTGGGTGTGGTCGTAGACGATGGCATTTTTGAGGATGAGTTTGAAACTGAATTTCCTTTCAAGCTTTACTTTGTGGAATTTAAGGAAGTATTTGACGTCTTTTTCTGCATCAGGTAAAGCGTCCTCCACTAAATGTTCAAAGCCTACAAAGGACCGTTTTATGCGCTCCCGCATCCAAAACACACAAAGTTCGCGCGCGTCTACCTGGTGGTAATGGGCAAAAATGATGACGAGGTCGATGTCTGGGATGCGGTTGCCGTTTTCGTATTTGCTCAAAAGTCCGGCATCGATCCCGAGATCCTGCGCCATCACGTGCAGCGGAACCGCACGGATGAGCTTCAGGTATCTAGAGAAGTGGTTAAACATATTGATTAGTGGTTTGGTGTTCCAAAAGTATCACCTTGAAATCCAACCTCCTAACAGCTTATTGATAATCTAAAATCAGATTTTGATATTTAGTTCCAAACGCCCTCCAAGGCCTAATTCAACGATTTTTTGCAAGGTTGAAATTCTGATTTCTGCCAAATTATTTTCTGCTAATGAAATACTGTACCTAGATGTTCCGCATTTTTCCGCAAATTCTTCTTGCGTCAGTTGGAGTTTTTGCCGCGCTATTTTAATCATTGCGCTTATTTTGAAAAGCTGCGCTCCCCATTCGAATTCATTTCTGGATGCTGACCCTATCTTACCGTAATGCTCTTCGATCAATTGATCTAATGTGGTGATGTTCTTTTTCATAGTGGTTCTTTTTAGTTGAAATTGTTTTTGCGATTTTAGGTATTGACAGTTTGTGTCAAAACCTGAAAAAGTCATTTAGCAAAGTGAGAGCCAGATTAGTAAAAACTGGCTATAGGCTCCGCAGGGGCATATTTTCATAAATTAATATCTTCTCGCGGTTAAGTTGTTTTGCAATACTCTTCAATGAGGCGCCTAGCATGACGATGTCAATCTTTTGCGCTGTAAGCTGGGAAAGATCATGTTGGATTTCGGCTAGGTCAAAAAGGGTGAAAGGGGTGTTTTTGTAAACTTGAATCTGAATATCTATATCGCTAGTGGGAGATTGGGTGCCACGGGCGTGGGAGCCAAAGAGCCAGGCGCGGCGGATGGGCGCTTTTTGTTGGAAGTAAGAGGCGATAAGATCGAGTGTATTCGAGTTCATATGGAAAGATAGTTAAATTCGAATGGAATAATGGATAAGAGAACGACTACTATTGTGATATTTTCTGTATTTTTAGGAAGAAATTGAGAATACTATATGCAAGAGTTCGATAATAATAAAGTACCTATTAAGAAGTTGTGGCAGGTGATTATGGCGTCGAGTGTGGGGACGGTGATTGAGTGGTATGACTTTTATATTTTTGGGAGTTTGAGTGCGATTATTTCGGTTAGCTTCTTTCCGAAGGAGGATCCGACGGCGGCGTTTATTTCGACGCTGGCGGCTTTTGGGGCGGGGTTTGTGGCTAGGCCTTTTGGTGGGGTGATTTTTGGGAGGTTAGGGGACTTGATTGGGAGGAAGTATACGTTTTTGTTGACGCTGCTGTTGATGGGTGGGTCGACGTTTGCGATTGCGTTTATACCGAGTTATGAGAAGATTGGGTTAGTGGCTCCTGCTTTGCTTTTGGCATTAAGAATCATACAGGGATTAGCCTTAGGGGGCGAATATGGGGGCGCCGCGACCTACGTCGCGGAATATGCACCGGACGCAGAACGCGGGAAGTACACGTCCTACATCCAAACCACCGCCACCCTTGGATTCTTCGTCTCTATCTTGGTCATTTTAGTGACCCAGCAAGTTATGGGCGATGCGGCCTTCAAAGACTGGGGCTGGCGCGTGCCTTTCGCCCTATCCGGCATCCTCGTGGTCGTTTCCTATTTCATCCGCCGAAACATGGACGAGTCGCCACTCTTCTCCAAACTCAAAGCCGAAGGGCGACTCTCCGAAAACCCTTTAAAAGAAGCCTTCGCGAGCAAGGCAAACCGTCGCTTAATGCTCATCGCGATGTTTGGTGCTATCGTAGGCCAAGGCGTAGTCTGGCATACAGGCCAATTTTATGCCCAAATCTTCATTAACAAGATTCTGCAGGTCGATTTCATCACAACAAATCTTATTATCGCCGCGAGCTTAGTGGTGGGGACGCCTCTCTTCGTCTATTTCGGCAGCTTATCTGACCGCGTGGGTCGCAAGAAAGTGATGCTGGGCGGGATGGCCCTCGCTGCGCTCGGGTACTACCCTTTATTCTCATGGATGGCCACCATCGTCACTGAAGAGGGTACCTTAATCAATGGTTCGATCTTTCTAACCTGGACGGGCAAGCTCGAATTAGCTTTCATTTGCAGCTTATTGGTGAGTTTCGCGGCGATGGCCTACGGCCCGATCGCCGCCTTCCTGGTCGAACTTTTCCCCACCAAAATCCGCTATACCTCTCTTTCCATCCCGTATCACTTTGCTAATGGGGTGTTCGGTGGCTGTGCCCCTTTCGTAGCCACCTGGCTGGGATCGATCACTCACTCGAATTTCGCTGGATTGTTCTACCCCATCGCCCTGGCGGCCTTAACGGTCATCGTAGGCGTGATTTATTTACCAGAAACAAAGGGAAAAGCACTGAGTGACTAAAATAGGACTTTTCCGTTAATTCGGTGGACATATTTTGAAATATTCCCATTAAATAAATATGCTTTGGCGCTAAACCAAAATGGGGGTATATTTGTTGTTGAATTTCGTTTTTCTGAGAAGACTTATGGTGTGACTCAGGATGGCGAAGCCGTGGAGAAAGAAAAGGATAGAAGATTAGTGTGGTCCATTCGGCCGAATCTTATTCGTGGATTTACTTAAATCAAGGAATCGTCCATTATAGGCTTTATACAGTTTTCTATAAAATGTAGTTAATTTCAAAACCATTTAAAAAAAAGGTTTTGTTGTACAGTTTGGTAGCATAATAAAAGTTAAATCACATGAAGCAAAAAGCAATCATTGTAAGTGGCTATTTTAATCCAATTCACAAAGGACACATCGAATATTTTAACAATGCGAAAGCAAATGGCGATAAATTGATAGTGATTGTAAATAGTGATCACCAAAGAGCCATAAAGGGTTCTAAAGAGTTTCAAAAAGAAGATGAAAGAGTTTTTATAGTATCAAATGTTAAAAGTGTTGACATGGTTTTTTTGTCTATAGATCAAGATAGAACGGTATGTGCAACTATTAAATATGTTTATGATCAATTATCATCTGTTTATGACCTAGCCTTTGCTAATGGTGGGGACCAAAATAATAATTCTATCCCAGAAGTGCCAATTTGTAATGATTTAGGTATTGAGTTGATTGATGGATTAGGGGACAAAATTCAATCTTCTAGTTGGTTGTTGGAAAAATAAATTTTGAAATAATTTTAAAATCTACGAGTTTTGAAAAAAGCATTAGTTACAGGAATTACAGGCCAAGACGGAGCATATCTTGCTGAATTCTTATTAAAAAAGGGATATGAAGTTCACGGTGTAAAACGCAGATCTTCATTAATTAACACTCAACGCATCGATCATTTGTATCAGGATCCTCATGTACCTGATCGAAACTTACATTTACATTATGGCGATTTAACTGATAGTACGAATCTTATTCGTATCATTCAAGAAGTGCAACCGGATGAAATTTATAACCTGGCAGCTATGAGTCATGTTCATGTAAGTTTTGAAACGCCTGAATATACTGCCAATGCAGATGGTATTGGAACATTAAGAATTCTAGAAGCCGTGCGATTATTAGGTTTAATAAAGAAGACAAAGATTTATCAAGCCTCAACATCTGAGCTATATGGTTTAGTTCAGGCCGTTCCTCAATCTGAAACTACGCCATTTTATCCGCGTTCTCCGTATGCAGTAGCTAAGTTATATGCCTATTGGATAACAGTTAACTATAGGGAGGCATACGATATGTTTGCTTGTAATGGAATTTTATTTAATCATGAGTCTCCACAAAGAGGGGAGACTTTTGTTACTCGCAAAATTACACGTGCTACGGCTAAAATTGTTTTAGGTCAGGAAGATTGTTTGTATTTAGGTAACTTAAACTCTGAACGTGATTGGGGTCATGCCAAAGACTATATTGAAGGCATGTGGCTTATTTTACAACAAGAAAAGCCAGAAGATTACGTGTTAGCAACTGGAGTAACTACAACTATTCGTGAATTTGTAAGAATGTCTTTTGCAGAAGTTGGGGTAGAATTAGGATTTGAAGGAGAAGGAGTAAATGAAATTGGTTTTGTTATAAATTGTACCGGAGAATTTCAACTTGAAAAAGGAAGAGTCATTGTAAAGGTTGATCCAAAATATTTTAGGCCAACGGAGGTAGAATTACTTTTAGGAGATCCAACTAAAGCCAAAACTAAATTGGGGTGGGTGCCTAAATATGACTTACAAGGATTAGTAAAAGAGATGGTAGAATGTGACGTTAATTTATTTAGAAAATAGTCTTTATGAAAATTGCAGTTGTAGGTACAGGGTATGTTGGGTTAGTAACAGGTACATGTTTTGCAGAAACTGGGAATAAAGTTACGTGTGTTGATATTGATGAAACCAAGGTTAATAAATTAAAATCTGGTAACATTACTATTTATGAACCAGGCTTAGAGAAAATTTTTTTAAGGAATATTAAAGAGAATCGATTAAAATTCACTACAAATTTAGTAGATGCAGTAATAGATGCTGAGATTATCTTTTTAGCATTGCCTACTCCCCCAGGTGCAGACGGGAGTGCAGATTTAAAATATGTGTTGGGCGTTGCAGATCAATTAGGGAAAATTTTATCAGGATATAAAGTAATTGTGAATAAGAGCACCGTGCCTGTTGGTACCGCTGATAAGGTAAAAGCAGCTATAGAAAAAAACTATAGTGGAGTATTTGACGTAGTAAGTAATCCTGAGTTTTTAAGAGAGGGTGTGGCTGTGGATGACTTCATGAAACCAGATCGTGTAGTAGTGGGTACAAAATCAGAGAGTGCTAAAAAATTAATGAGTGACTTATATGCGCCATTTGTGAGACAGGGGAATCCTATCATCTTTATGGATGAGCGTAGTTCGGAATTAACAAAATATGCAGCCAATAGTTTCCTTGCAACAAAAATATCATTCATGAATGAAATCGCTCAACTGTGTGAGCGAATGGGAGCAGATGTTGATATGGTTAGAAGTGGAGTGGGATCAGATGAAAGAATTGGAAAAAGGTTTTTATTTCCTGGGATTGGATATGGGGGCTCTTGTTTTCCCAAAGATGTACAAGCATTGATTATGTCATCTGATGAAGTAGATTATGATTTTGAGATTTTAAAATCAGTAGAGAAAGTAAATGCACGTCAAAAACTGCACATAGTACAGAAAATTAAGACTTATTTTAATAATGATTTAAGAGGTAAACATTTTTCTTTGTGGGGCTTAGCCTTTAAGCCTAATACAGATGATATAAGAGAGGCTCCGGCGTTGGTAATCATTGATTCTTTGATAGAAGCAGGTGCTACTATATGCGCATATGATCCAGAGGCAATTCCAAATGTTAAAAAGCAGATTGGGGATAAAATAAAATATGCAGAAAATCAATATGAAGCCTTGGTTAATGCTGATGGATTAATCATTGCCACAGAGTGGAGCGAGTTTAGAACACCTGATTTTGAAATAATGGGTAATAAAATCAAGAGCAAAATTATATTTGATGGCAGAAATTTATTTGATGTTAATAAAATGAACGAACTTGGATATTATTATAAATCCATAGGGCGAAAATAATCATCTTAATATATGTTTCAGAAAAAAATATTAATTGCAGGCGGTGCAGGTTTTTTAGGATCACATTTATGTGATCGTTTTATTAAAGAAGGGTATTATGTAATTGCAATGGATAGCCTGATAACAGGTGACTTACAAAATATTGATCATTTGAAAAGTAATCCCAATTTTGAGTTTATCCATCACGATATAACTAAACATATTAAAATAGAAGGGAAATTAGATTATATACTAAATTTTGCATCTCCGGCGAGCCCAATTGATTATTTAAAGATTCCAATACAAACTTTAAAAGTAGGTGCATTAGGAACTCATAATTTGCTAGGATTAGCTAAATCAAAGAGAGCAAGGATTCTAGTAGCAAGTACGAGTGAGGTTTATGGTGATCCGTTAGTTCATCCTCAAGCAGAGGAATATTGGGGAAATGTTAATCCAATTGGTCCAAGAGGTGTTTATGATGAAGCTAAGCGTTTTATGGAATCTATAACTATGGCTTACCATACTTTTCATAATCTGGAAACAAGAATAGTTCGAATTTTTAACACGTATGGTCCAAGAATGCGGCTTAATGATGGAAGAGCGTTACCAGCATTTATTGGGCAAGCGTTACGAGGAGAAGATTTAACAGTGTTTGGCGATGGCTCACAAACTAGAAGCTTTTGTTATGTGGATGATTTGGTAGAAGGTATTTATAGATTATTATTAAGTGATTATACACTCCCAGTGAATATCGGTAACCCCAATGAAATTAGTCTAAAAGATTTTGCGGAGGAAGTGTTACAGCTTACTGGATCCAATGTAAAAATTATTTATAAAGATTTGCCAAAAGACGATCCCAAGCAAAGAAAGCCCGATATTTCAAAAGCTATTGAAATTTTAGGATGGGAGCCAATTGTAAATCGTAAAGAAGGATTAGGTAAAACATATAATTATTTTAAATCATTGCCACCAAGTGAGTTGACCAAATTGCCCTTAGAGTTTTGCTAATTTATATTGATATATTTAGAATACGTAACTAATTAGAAAAACAAATTTAGTAAAATGAAAATTGCAATAACACATGAATTCCCATTCGAAAAAAAATATTATGGAGGGGGTAATCAGATTGTTGAAGGCTTATCAAATTCACTAGCCAAAAAAGGTCATGAGATTCATGTATTTACAACTGGGAAGGGCGAGTTCATACATATTGCTGAGACAAATTCTGTTAAAGTACATTTTCTTTTTCCTTATGTGAAAAATTTATCTGGCTTATATTTGGCTATTTTAACAATTTTTCAAATTATTAATCTAAAACCAGATATGGTAATTTGTTTCACTTCGGAATCAGCTATCCTATCCTTATTTGGCAAAATTTTTAATTACAATATTTTAGTTTATCAAGCAGCACCAGAACATCCAGTTTTTACTTTCTCTAAGTTTATTGAAAACAGAAAAAAAATAGGAATTTATTTTCAATTTGTTGGGGCAAGAAATTCGAATAAGATATTATCAATTAGTGAGTCCTCTTCATTGAATATGATAAATAATTGGGCTGTTAATCCTTTGAAAATCAGTACTGTTGGTGTGGGATTGAATTCGATTTTTACTGAGGATATTTCAGAAAGCAAAGAAATTTCTTCTGATAAAATAAGATTAATATCTGTTGGGAGAATAGTTTTTGATCAAAAACCCTTTGATATTATACCTTTGATTTTAAAAGAGTTAAATGAAAAAATTGAAAGCTGGACTGTAATTGGGGATGGCCCTGATTTAGACGAGCTAAAAGATCTTGTATTAAAATATGGTCTAGATAATAAAGTTTTCTTCTTAGGAGCTCTAGATTCTTATGAAATAAAAAGTCATTTAAAGAAGGCTGATATCGCTGTTTTACCAACAAATTTTGAAAGTTTTTTTCTAACAGCATATGAATGTGCTGCTATGTCTTTGGTCGTAATTACATGTGATGTTGCAGATTTAAAAAGCTATTTTGCGTCGACAAAGTCAGTTTTAATTTCGCCAGTAGGAGATGAGTGTAATTTTAAAGAAAATTTAAAGTTTGCCATAAATAATATAAATGTGCTTTCAAAATATGCTTTTTCTGATTCAGATAGGGTAAAGAGAGATTTTAATTGGGATAGAATTTCGTTGAATTTTTTAAAATAGTTTATTATGAATATAAATCAATTTTGTCCTACATGTGGGGATACATTGCATTATGTTGAATATTCCGGTAGGTTTCACAACATTAGTAATGGAAAAGTAAATAATTTTAATGTTTTATCATGTACAATTTGCGGTTTATCAAGAACAGACCCCCCTCCTTATGAAGACGATGTTACTGCCGAAATTTACCAAGATTTTTCATTTAATGACGCTTATAAGAACCCAAAACTTTGGGAATCGTTCTTTACCCAAATGTTTAAGTATGCAAACAAATATAAGCCCAATGGTAAAGTACTCGATATTGGATGCGGTAGTGGCTTTTTTATTAATTTAGCAAGACAAAAGGGTTATGATACATATGGTGTAGAATTAAATAAAGACGCTGTTAATTATGGAAAAAATGAGTTGAATTTGAATATTGTCAACCTAGATTTAGAATCTGCAAATTTTCCAAGTAATTTCTTTGATGTAGTAACCTGTAGCCAATTATTAGAGCACATAGCTAAACCAAATGACATATTGTTGGAAATTAATAGGATTTTGAAGAAAGATGGTATTCTCATGCTTGAGGTACCTAATTTTAATGGTTTATTAGTTAAGTTTTGGAAAGATAAATGGAGTGGATTTCAACCTCAATGGCATATTTGGCAATTTAAACCAAAGTCCTTGGAGAAATTGTTGAATAAAAATCAGTTTGAAGCTATACATATAGTATGTAATCAAAATATTTACACTGGACAACCCATAAATTTTTATAAAAGATTCATCAGAAATACAATTTATGTTTTAATTGAAGCTTTTGCTTCAATTATCAATAGATCTGATAAGTTATTAATTGTGGCAAAGAAAAAATAATGAGTTTTTATAAGTATAAAATTTCTATAATAGTCATTCATCTTGGTAAGAATGATTTAATTATTAATTTTTTAAAATCTCTGTATGAATCTAAATTAAGTTTTTCATTTGAGGTAATTGTAATTGATAATTTTTCAAATATGATTGAACTTAAAGAATTAGTTAATAACTATTCTAACTGTAAGGTAATTCATTTAAATCAAAAAATGGGTTATGGTAAAGCTACTAATTTGGGAATATTAAATTCTAATTCAGAATATATTCTGTGGTGCAATAATGATTTATTATTTACAGAGAAATCGATTGACCGTTTAGTTAATTTTTTAGACTCAAATCATAATTTCGCTATTGCTGGTCCACAGCTTTACAATATTGATAATACCAAGCAAGAGTCCGGGTCTCAATTTGATATTAATTTGTTTTCATTATTATTGGAAAAAATTAAGTTATTAAAATTAGCCAAATTGTATGTCCATAAAATTAACAAATTTCAAGATTGTGTAAAAGTTACTACAGGAGCTTGTTGTTTAATCAGAAGGGATTCGTTATTAAAGATTGGAGGCTTAATTGATGATAATTTCTATATGTATTGTGAAGAATTTGATTTGTCTTATGTATTAAGAAAAAATGGCTTTAAAATTGGCTTAATCGCTGAATCTAAGGTTTTTCATTTAGGAGGGCAAACCACATCAAATACGTCTATTAATTTTTTACTTCAGTCCTATAAGAGCAAATTTTATTATTTAAAAAAACATTTTAATTTTTTCTCTATCATTGCTTTTACTATTTTTCTTGTATTTTTTTCTCTTGGTTCAATTCTTTATAATTCTTTATTGTTATTTTTTCGATTTTCTGATAGAACAAACATAAAATTAAAAATATTATTTAATTTCTATTTGTTAAAATTAATATTAAGTAAAGAAAAGTTTAATTCAAGTAATCTTGTTAAATATTATGATAAATAATAATATGAAAATTTTATTTATCACTTCGGATACTTCTGATTATCAATCAGATTCACTATTTCATGGCTTAAGATCCTTATATGGTAGTCAAGTAGTAGATTTTCCCAAGGCGGAAAGGATGTATAAATTTGATCTTGAAAATATTAATGTACTACATGGTTTAGGTTTTACATGTTACGGTCTTTTAGAAAATATTAAAGTAGATAGAAATAACATTTATGAAAAAGTTAAAAATAATTATTTTGATTTAATAATTTTTTCATCAATTCATCGTCAATTTGGTTTTTTTATTCAATGTTACCCATGGTTGTCATTTGAGAATACATTGATTATAGATGGTGAAGATACGCCGAGTTTATATAAATATTGTGGAAACTTTTGGAGACATATTTCGTGGTATTTTTTGCCGAAAGCGCATACTAATTTTTTATATTTTAAAAGAGAATTGAATATTGATACTTTGGACTATCTTTATTATTTATTGTTGCCTAAATTCCTACTCAATAAATTAAATTTTCCTAAAAATATTCGAAGGATAAATTTTTCAATCCCTGAGGAAAAAATTAAAGTTGGTGTAAAAAAAATCAAACTATTTGGTAGACATATAGTGGATCCCGAAGTTGCTGCAAATGTCGAAGGTAGTTCCACCGGTTATGTATTTGATAATGAAGGCGATTATTATTATGACTTACAAACTTCTAAGTTTGCAATTACTACGAAACGTGCCGGCTGGGATTGTATAAGACATTATGAAATCGCTGCAAATGGCGCTGTAATGTGTTTTAAAGATTTGGATTTGAAGCATAATATGTGCGCCCCCCATGGGCTTGATAGTACCAACTGCGTGATTTATAAAGATTATAATGATTTAATTACTAAAGTATACAGTATCTCTGATGAAGAATATTTGTCTCTTCAATATAATTCTATTAAATGGGTAAATAATAATACTACTAAGGCAATTGCTAATAACATTTTAAATCAATTTTTAGGATAATTGAACACATATAATAATATAGAACTAATTGTTAGTAGCATTGGAAGGTTTACTGCATTATTGTTAAACTTTGGTCTTTACATACTCGTTTTTAGATCTATTAATCTAAATGAGTTTGCAGAATATAGTTTGATTAATGGTATTCAGTCTTTTATTTTAGTGGTAATCTCGGGACCAATTTTAAATTTAATTGGTAAAGAGACTTGGTATTGGTTAAAAGAAAAAAAACTCACATTAAATATATTTAGATATCTACAGCCTCTTACGTTTATTTATTTGTTAGCTTTTTTAATAATTCTAATCATTTCGTACTTATTGGGCTGGATAACTTTTATAGGACTATTTTTTTATTCAATTGGTGTTGTTTGTTTTTCTATAACAAGTTTATTTAGTGCACTTTTTAATGCAGTTGGGATACTAAGAAATAGGTATTTGTTTAGTTTATATATGTTTATTGATGGTTTATTTAAGATTTTATTTGTGCTAGGAGCTAATAATTTTCCTATCTTAAAACAGGGGTCGATTTATTTTTTTTTAATTCAGTTAGGTAGTTTAATAGGAGTTGGAACTCTTTACATTTTCTCTAAGGGCCATTTATTAAAACTCGACTTAAGGTTTGCATCAGATTTATTGTTTAATAACAATTTATTTAAAAAAAACACATATTTAATTTTTGAATCAAATAAATCACTTAACACTTCTGCATTTTTTAATTGGGGTACTAGTACTGGTAATCGTTATGTGGTAGAACCATTTGTATCAAAAAAATTATTGGGATTATATATTGCTGGTTTTAATTTAGGAAACTCCATTTTAAGTGCTGCAGAAGGATTTTTTACTAATTTTATGTTACCTCTTCTCTACAATAAAATATCTAACGAAGGTGTGCTGATCAATAAAAAATTAATTTGCACCAAGTATTTATTTTTATGGCTTGGATATTTAATGCCATTACTGTTTCTATTTTTATATAAATCTGATGAAATTATATCTTTAATTTTGGGAGATTCGAGAGTATCATTAAAGATTGTTAGGTTTGGACTTATATATTCTTTTGGTATGTTATTTTTAGGTTTATCTCAATCCTTTTCCTTAATATTTAGTGATTATAATTCCTATCTAAGGGCCACATTGATAAATTTTATAGTTGGTATAATTGGCCTATTTTTTATAACTAAATTTTTTAATTTAGAAATGGGTGTTTTATGTTTAGCTCTATCAACAATTTTCAGTATGCTTTTTTTCATTAATTCATCAGCTAATTTTTTTTCAATTAATATCTTATTATTAGGTGTTTTAAAAGTTGTATTAGTATCATTTATTTTATTATTTTTTTCTTTCATTATGTTTAATAATAACCTGATAGATTCATTTTATATAAAATTTGCTTTATCTGGATGTGTGTGGGTTTTATCTGTGTTTTTGGTATTTAAAAATTGGATTAATGACTTTAGAGATATTATATAAAATATTTAATATTGAAGTTCAATAAATATTATTTGTTATTTTTAATTGGTTGTTTATCTTCATATTATTGGATATCGCCAGTTACTCAAATCCCTGGTGTTGATTTTGAATTAAATTTTTTTAACAGGGTTATTCGTACAATTTATCCTCTTTTTATTGGTTTATTTATATTCAATAAGGTTTTAAAAACTACGGTAAATAGGTTTTTATTATTATTTATTTTTTCATTTTTAATTATCCCAATATTTATAACTTTAATCTTTAATCTAAATTTAGGTGTTATTGTTTATTTGCCTGTGCTTGTATCCTTTTTAGGATTAATTTTTTTGGCGACTTTGAAACCTTCAGAATTTTATTTTTGGTATTTTGGTACTTCATTTGTTTCGTCAATTTTTTTAAGTGTAGGTTTACTTAAGTTTGGTTTTGATGCTACCACATTTTATGGTCGGCCTCGAGTTCATTTTGGGTTTATTCACCCTGTACAAAGTTCGAGTATAATTATTTCAAGTTTTTCTTTCTTTATTTTAATCTTACATCATAGTATTAATAGTTTAAAGTATATTAATTTGTTTTACTTTATAACCTACTTATGCTTTTCTGTATTATTATTTTTAGCTCAGTCTTCTAATTTGTTTATTGCGTTTAATATTTCAGTTTTAACATTTCTTTTGTTTAAAATATTTAATAGCATAACAATAAAGAGTTTATTATTAATAGTATTATTGTTTGTTCCCTTTTCTTTTTTCTTTTTTATTAATTTGCCGGTTAACCTAATGGAGTTTTTAGATGATTTTTCATCCGGTCGTATTTTAAATTATAAAGAATTATTTTTTACAAATCTTAATGGAGAAGATTTTTTTTCCTTTCTGTTTGGTCCAACAAAATTTTTGAGACATTTAATTGATATTAACGACGTAACAGGTTTCGCTTCTAGGGATTCAGTATTTTTTTCGTTTTTTTTAGCATTTGGATTTTTTGGCCTTAGTTCTTTAGTTTTATTCTTTTTCTTAATCGGAATTTTATTGATCAAATATAATCTTTCATCTTTTTCTGTATTTTGTGGTGTATTGTTTTTTTTCTCTGCTGATGCTCAAGGCTTAACTCCAAATAATTTATTGATTTATGCTTGTTTAGCTTTTGTATTAAATCAGTATTCAAATAGTTACAAGTTTAATGAATAAGGTAGTTTTATTTATAAGAAAGAGTTATTATACTGGTAATTTTAGTATTGAAAGAGTTTTTAAGTTAATCTATGATAATGTTAATAGTAATGTTGATATTGATATTTTCGTAAGTCGATTTCATTCTCAGGGTTTTTTTAAGAGGATTTATAATATTTTTGAAGGTTCGGTTAATCAGGGTAGAGTCAATCATATATCCGGAGATATTCATTATTTAGCTTTATTAATGAATGGTAGTAAGACTATTTTAACTATTCATGATTTTGTGATTTTAAGGAGATCATCAGGAGTTATGTTTCTCATTTATTACTTATTTTGGTATTATTTGCCTATTATTAAAGTTAGACAAATAACTGTCATATCGAATCAGATAAAAAATGAGCTTATTGATTTATTTCCATTTGCAGAACATAAAGTTCAAGTAATTTACAATCCAATTACTATTCCATCTGAGTATTTTAATAGTCATACTAGAACGTTTAACAGTAATTTTCCTAAAATTTTACATATTGGGACGTCAGAAAATAAAAATTTATACAATACAATTTTAGCTTTGAAAAGTATAAATTGTCATTTAAGGATAGTGGGGAAAATTGATGATTTTATCTTGGACATTTTAAATGATTTTAATATTCACTATTCTAATGTTAGTAATTTAACAGATAATGAGATTATTGAAGAATATCTTGATGCTGACTTACTTTCATTTGTATCAACATATGAAGGTTTTGGATTGCCAATAATTGAGGCTCAATATATTGGATTACCTGTTATTACAAGTAATATTCCTGTAATTAAAGAAATTTCTGGTTTGCCAGATGATTGCTTAGTTGATCCTTTGGATTACTCTGCTATTGCTTTATTTTATTCTCGTATTATTAATGATGAATCTTGCAGGAAACGGATAACAAAGTTAGGGTTATCTAATATTTCTAGATTTTCTACGCAATTTGTTTCAAATCAGTTTATAGATTTATATAATAAATTTTAATTTATTTAAATGTTGAAAAAGAAGAAAGCCTTGATTTTTGGTTGTACAGGGCAAGATGGATTGTATTTGTCTAATTTGTTATTATTAAAGAATTATGACGTTTTTGGTGCTTCTAGAGATCCATCAAATAGCAAATTATTACATTTTTCTAATTTTGGAATAGAAGGTAGAATTAAATTTATTTCAGTTTCATTAATAGACTTTAGAAGTGTAATTCAGGCAATTAAACTTATAAAGCCTGATGAGATATATAATTTGTCTGGTCAATCATCAGTTGCGCTTTCATTTGACCAGCCTGTTGAGACTTTTGAAAGCATAGTAATTGCGACAATTAATATTTTAGAAGCAATTAAGTTTTTAGAGCTTCCCTGTAAATTTTATAATGCGGGTTCTAGTGAAGTTTTTGGGAATTCTAATAAGCCGGTAGACGAGAATTCGCCATTTCATCCTAAGAGTCCTTATGGAATTGCTAAAGCTACTTCCTTTTGGGAGGTTCTGAATTATAGGGAATCATATGGTTTATTTGCTTCAACGGGTATCCTATTTAATCATGAGTCGCCACTTAGAAATGAACGATTTGTTACCAAAAAGATTATTGATTCTATTGATTTGATATCTCAAAAAAAATTAGACAAACTTTATTTAGGCAATTTGAATGTTTCAAGAGATTGGGGTTGGGCACCTGAATATGTTGAGGCCATGTGGCTTATGTTACAATCTGAAATTCCTAGCGATTATATAATTGCTACTGGCGAAACAATGAGTTTGGAATATTTTGTTAAAAAGTCATTCGAATTATATGATTTAGATTGGGAAAAATATGTTGTTATTAATAGTGATTTATTAAGACCTAACGACATTAGTATCGGTAGAGCGAATCCTAGTAAAGCATATTCTGAGTTAAATTGGCAAGCTAAAGTTAAAACAGATTTGTTAATTGAGAAATTAGTTGATTGTAAAAAAAAGAATAAATATTTATAGTAATGGTAGTTGTAGACGGTATTATATTTTCTTTACAGAAGTTCGGTGGAATTTCTATGTATTTTAAAAATGTGATTAAAAACATTCGCCATATAGATGATAAAAAGTTAAAAGTCATAGGTTACAACAACGAATCTCAATCAGATTTAATTGATGAGATATTAGATAGAAGAGTTCTAGAGCAATATCGTGACATAGACTTTAAGATAAATAATCAATCTGCAATTCTACATTCGAGTTATTATAGAATTTCAAAGGAAAAAAATTTTATAAATGTAGTTTCTGTTTACGACTTTCTTTATGAAAAATTTGAGAGTAATCTTTTTAAAAAGTCTGTTCACAAATTTCAAAAAAATCACGCAATTTCAAATGCTCACAGTGTTATTTGTATTTCCGAAAGCACTAAAGCTGATTTTTTAGAATTCTATCCAAAATTTAATGAACAAAATGTTTATGTTACTCACTTATCTCATTCGAAAGAGTTTAAAGTATCTTCAGAATTTAAATTAAGTGATAAGTTTAATAGACCCTATGTAATTTTTGTTGGAATGCGGTCAAAACATAAAAACTTTGATATTTGTGTTAAGGCTCTTGCTGGGTTGAATGATGTTAATTTAATTATAATAGGTGGAGGGCAATTCTCGAAGGAAGAATATGTTTTATTAAATCGTAATTTAAAAAATAGATTTGAGCACAAGTTGAATATTTCTTCAGAAGAGCTTTCTATATACTACCAAAACGCTATATGTTTGTTGTATCCGTCTATTTATGAAGGCTTTGGGATTCCTATATTGGAGGCTATGGCTAGTGGCTGTCCAGTTATATCAACCAATTCTTCATCTATTCCTGAAGTTTCAAATAATTCCGCTATTTTGTTAGATGATCCCTGCCAGGGTTCAGTTAAAGAGGCTATTAAATTTTTATTAACTGAGCAAAATAATTTAAAATATATTCAATTAGGTCTTGATAATGTTAAAAGATTTAGTTGGGAAAAAACTGCTCTTAAAACTCTTGATATATATAATAATTTATTATGATTTTTGTAAATCAGTCTATTGGTAAGTTAGGTATTGATATTATAAAGTATTTTTTATCAAAAAATAAAAAAATAATCGTAATTACTGGTAGAAATTCTCTTAGTGAGTTAGACGATTTAAATGTTAGGGTTTTTAGATTAATTAGTTATAACAAAAGGAATTTAATTACGCGGTTTTATTCATGGTTTTTTTTTACTATTGGTTGTTTTTTGATATTGTTGAAATTTAGAGGAGTTAATAAAAAGCTGTTAATAACTTCAAATCCTCCATTTTTATTCTTAACGAGTTCTATTTGCTCCTTTGATTCATATTTTTTGATTTACGATTTATACCCTAATGTCATTCAATATAAATTTGGTAATAATCTTTTTGTTAAGTTTTGGAAGTATTTAAATGGTATTTATTTAAATAGATTTGATGGAATAATAACAATCACAGAATCGCTTAAAGTAGAAGTTGACAAATATTTAAAATCTTCTAATAAATCTATCGTTATACCTGTTTGGTCTCAAAGTGAAACTGCAATTATTGATTATAATTTTTATCACTTAAAGTATAGTTTTTTAAAAGGTAAAAGAGTATTTATTTACACAGGTAATTTTGGAATTACTCATAACTTTAATTCCATGTTTGAAATGCTTGACTTTCAAAAGAATACTAAATCACAAGATCTCTTTTTTCTTTTTGTGGGTTATGGCGAAAAGAAAAAAAGTATTGTGCGGTTTATAAAAGATAAAAGAATCATTAATGCTTTAGTTCTCGATTATTTGTCCGATGAAGAATTGAGTTATCTACTATCTATTTCGTATTTTGGTATTGTTGCATTGGACAGAGGGATGGGAAGTTTTTCAATTCCGAGTAAAACTTTTTCTTATTTGCATCGATCATTACCTGTATTATGTTTTTCTGAGCCTGGTACTGAGTTATATAATTTGGTTTCTGATTTTAAGGTGGGGCATAATTATATTGGCACTATTGATTTTTTTGAATATATCGAAAGATTAAATTTTGAACCAGATTTATACTTTAAATTAAAGGTTAATTCAAAATTATTAGCTGAAAGTAATTTTTCGTTATCTAATGTTGAACTTTTGTATAAAGTAGTTTATAATTAAAATATAATTAATTTTAGGATCTAGTTATTTTAACTATTCCTATAATTTGTCTATTCACTTTTGTTATATGGGATGTAGGATTGTTGGTATAGAATATGTTTTTCCTGATAATTGTATCTCTAATTCAGATTTGCAATTAGAATTTCCTAATTATGATTTTTCGAAATTTGAAGATAAGATTGGGATCAAGAATCGTTATGTAGTTTCGGGATCTGAAACAGCTTTGGATTTAGCAATTAAATCCTCTCTTCTATTATTTGATCGGTTTGATAAGTCAATTATTGACTTTGTGTTGTATTGTACCCAGAGTCCTGAATATATTTTGCCCACTACCGCTTGTATATTACAGAATAAGTTAAATTTGTCTAAAAATGTAGGTGCTTTTGATTTTAATTTAGGATGTTCTGGGTATACTTATGGTCTTAGTATGGCTAAAGCTTTGATTAATTCAGGGCAGGCTAAGAATGTTCTTGTTGTAACAGCAGAAACCTATTCTAAATATCTTAATATTGGGGATAAGTCTAATCGAGCTATTTTTGGGGATGCTGCAACTTCTACTTTAGTTTCTTATTGTGAGGGTGATTTTTTAAATGAATTCCAATTTGGTTCTGATGGCAGCGGATATGATAATTTAATTATTAAAAACGGTGCAGGTAAGTTCAAACATGAAGTATTTCCTATTGAAAAGATTTATGGAACAGATAATAAGTATACTGACAACAATTTGTACATGAATGGTCCTGAAATATTTAGTTTTACTAATTCTGTAATACCCGGATTTGTTAATAAGTTATTAGATGCTAATTCATTAAATATTAACGAAATAGACCAATTCATTCTTCATCAGGCGAATTCATTTATGTTAAATAGTATACGAAAAAAATTAAAAATTGAGCCTCATAAATTTTTTATTGATTTATATGATGGTGGCAATACTGTTTCAAATACAATACCAATAGCATTAAAAAGATATAGTCAATCCAATAATGATTTAGATCAAACTATAATGTTAGTCGGATTTGGTGTTGGGTTATCTTGGTCAGGTGGCGTAATAAAAATAAATGGTAAACTATAAATTTTATAATTATGGATAAGAAGCAATTTCTGGGTAATCTTAAAGATGAATTAGAGTTAGAGTGTGAAATTAATTTGGAAACCAATCTTAAAGAATTAGATGAGTGGGATTCTGTTTTGGCTATGGTATTAATAGGTTTTGTATTGGATAATTTTGGAGTCACATTAAATGCTGATGATTTGAATGAAATGAATTCCATAAATTCGCTGTTGGATATAATCGGACAAGAGAAGTTTTTATAATGGATCAAGTTTTTGATAATGTTTTTATTGAATCAGTAGGATCTTGTGTCCCAAGAGATATTGTCCATAATAGTTATTTCAGCCAAATTCTTGATCCCAAAGAATTAAAATTATTTGAAAAAACTGTTGGTATTTTTGAACGTAGATGGGCTGATAATAAAACTACTGCATGCGATCTAGGGTTTGAAGCTGCTTTTAACTTATTGAATGAACAAAAATATTCTAAAAGTAAAATTAAAGCTCTTATATTTTTAAGCCAAACTCCCGATTATAAAATTCCATTTACTTCAAATATATTGCAATCCAGACTGAATCTAAATTCTGATATTTTATGTGTGGATGTTAATGCCGGGTGTGCTGGTTTTATTCAAGGATTAAGTTTAGGCTTCTCAATTTTAAAAACCCTTGAACAAGATGAAAAAGTTTTACTTATTGTAGGTGAAACACTTTCTAAAATTTTATCAACTTCTGACAGAACAACTTCTTTATTGTTTGGGGATGGCGCTAGCGCTGTAGTTTTGGGCCATTCAGTTCAAACACATAAGAGTTATTTTAATTTTTTTAGTGATGGCAATAATTTCGATTCGATTATTATTGAAGACGGTGGGTTTAGAAATCCCTACAGTATAAATTCTCTAGATAAAATTGAAGATGAGAAAAAGAATATTAGTTCGAAAGTAAATCTTAGGATGGATGGTAGTAAAGTATTCGATTTTACATTAAGAGAAATAGCTCCAAGTATTAGTTTATTACTTGAAAAAAGCTCTATTGACATTGAAAGTTTGGATTTCTTTTTGTTTCATCAATCCAATAAATTTATTATAAAGCAAATAGCGACTAAACTAGGGCTATTGCCCGAGAAAATTTTAATGAATATTGATAAATTTGGAAATACCAGTGGCGTTTCTATCCCCTTGTTGATATGTAGTTTTTATAACAATTTTCATTCTACTAAAAATGTATTATTTAGTGGATATGGTTCGGGTTTAAATTGGGGAAACTGTGTTACTGATTTGTCGCATACCAAAATTTTGCCAATTTTAGAGTACTAACTATGAAAGCGATTATTCCACCTCAATTTTATTGTTCAAAAGAGATTTTCGATTCTGAAAATTTATATATTTTTGAAAAGTGTTGGAATTATATAGGTAATTTAAGTGACTTCAAAAATACGAACGATTTTATATCGCTATCTATTGCTGGTATTCCGATAGTTGTTCAAAATGTTAAGGGAACAATTAAAGCATTTAAAAATATATGCTCACATAGACACTCATTATTACAAACTGAAGCATTCGGGAATAGACAGTTGATGTGTCCTTATCATGGGTGGTCATATAATGAGAATGGAATTCCCAAAGGGATACCTAAAAAGCCTCTTTTTGATTTTTCAGAAGGCGATTTGGAGTGTTTAAAACTAAAGCAATATAAGATAGAATATTGTGGAAATTTTGTCTTCATTAACCTATCAGATTCATCGGATTCCTTATATGAATATCTAGGTTCTGGATTTTTTGCTGAAATTGAAAAAATTAGCAATTCATTAGGGGAACAAGTAGATTATAATGAAATGAAAATTCAGGCAAATTGGAAGATTTTGGTTGAAAATACTCTTGAAAGCTACCATGTAAACTTGATTCACACAAATTCATTTATGAGATTGGGGGCAAACGGTTTGAATTTTCAATTTTTTAATAATCATTCAGTTTGGAATGCAAATCTTAAACTTAGTGAAAATGAAGGTGTGCAAGAAAAAATTCATAGACCATTTCAGAATAGACCATTTAAAATTGGTGGTTACAAACACATTTTGGTGTTTCCAAATCTTTTGATTTCTACTACTTATGGGATCAGTTTCAACATTTCATTAATTAGCCCACTGAATGAATCTAATTCTATATTTAAAAGTTTTGTTTTTCTTACAGCATCTGAGAATGAATCAAATAGTAATTCTGCTATAAAAAATATGTACAGAGACTCTCTAATTGATTTTAATCGTAATGTTTTTAATGAAGACAAGGAAATCTGCGAAAAAGTGCAATTTGGCGTAAATCATTCACATTTCACCGGTGAATTAAGTGATGAAGAAGAGCGTGTTTGTGAGTTTCAAAAAGCTTACAATCAATATATTTCTCAACATTAATTTATTATGAAAAAAAATTATATTGTGACTGGTGCTAATTCTGGGATTGGATTAGCGACTTGTGAGAAACTATTAGAAAAGGGGAATTCAGTTTTAGGTATTTGTAGAGATATATCTAAAGCAGATAGATTAATTAAAAAATTTGGTAACGGGTCATTAAAAATGGTTCCATTTGATTTAACTGATTTAGAACATATCGAATTTCAGATTAATAATTTTACGATAGCTCATGGCAAATTGGATGGATTAGTACATTGTGCAGGTATTGAAGAAACTATTCCATTAACAATATATAGTTCAGAAAAAGTAGAGAAAATTTTCAAAATCAATGTTTTTACAACTATTGAGTTACTTCGTATTTTTTCTAAAAAAAAATATAGCAATGATAATTCTAGTGCAGTAATCTTTTCATCTGTAATGGGAGTTCTTGGTCAAGTAGGGAAAGTTGGTTATTGTGCGACAAAGGCTGCTTTACTTGGTGTTGTTAAAGCCTCTGCTTTAGAATTGTCAAAGCGAAAAATTAGGGTTAATGCTATTTTACCTGGGGTGGTAAATACTCCAATGACACAAAGATTATTTTCTCAAATTGAGCAAAATAATATTGATTCAATTATTGGTATGCATCCTTTAGGAATTGGTGAGGTTGCCGATATTGTTCCATTAGTTGAATATTTATTATCAGATGTATCAAGATGGATGACTGGGCAAAGTTTAATTATAGATGGTGGATATTCAATACAATAGAAATATTATTTTAATAGGTGCAGGGGGACTTGGAAGAGAGTTCTATAGTTGGATTATTCAATCAACAGAATTTTCTAGTAACTACAATGTTGAAGGATTTATTGATGATGATAATCTAAAACTCTCAGGATTTAATAATTACCCTAATATTGTAGGTAAACTTGAATCAGGGGTTATCGAAAAGTATAATAATTTTATAATTACAATTTCAAAATTGGAAGTACGATACCAAATATTCAATTTGTTAGAAGGTTTGAATAAAAATATTTTTGGTTTTATTCATCCTTCTACATTGATTGGACAAAATACAAAATTATCTCCTTGTTTAGTGACATTTCCTAATTGTGTTATTTCCTGCGATGTAAAAATTGGTAAAAGTGTTTTTATTAATAATGGAAGTCAAATAGGACACGATGTATTAATAATGGATTATGTAAATATCATGGCGAATGTCGATATTGGAGGAAACTGTGAAATAGGTGAAATGGTAACAATAGGGACTGGGGCAACAATTTTGCCTGGTGTAAAGATTCCTGCTAATACATTTATTGGAGCTGGAAGTGTTGTTTTTAGAAGTATAAAACAGCCTGGTACTTATGTTGGTAATCCTGCTAAAAAAATATTTTAATGCTCAAGCAAGCTAATAAAATTTGGCTTTCATCTCCACATATTGGGATTAGTGAACTTCAATATGTAAATGAGGCATTCGCAACTAATTGGATTGCTCCTCTAGGTCCTCATGTAAATGCTTTTGAAGTAGGTCTTCAAGTTCAAACGAAATCTAACCATGCGGCAGCATTGTCATCAGGGACTTCTGCAATTCATTTAGCTTTAATTTTATTGGGTGTTAAGTCAGGGGACACTGTATTTTGTCAATCATTTACTTTTTCTGCCTCTGCAAATCCTATCGTTTACCTAGGAGCTAGGCCTGTTTTTATTGATTCTGAAAGTGATACCTGGAATATGGATCCCTTATTATTAAAAGTTGCATTAGAAGAAGCAAAACAGAATGGAAAACTACCAAAGGCTATCATTCCTGTTCATTTATATGGGATGCCTGCAAAAATGGTTGAAATACTTTCAATTGCAAATGAATATGGGGTTCCTGTAATTGAAGATGCTGCAGAGGCATTAGGCTCTAATATAGATAATAAACCTTGTGGAAGTTTTGGGGAGTTTGGTGTGTTAAGTTTCAATGGGAATAAAATTATTACAACATCTGGTGGAGGTGCTTTATTATCTGGGAATGCAGAAATGATTGAAAAGGCCCGTTTCCTTGCTACTCAAGCAAGAGACTCAGCTCCCCATTACCAGCATTCACATATTGGGTATAATTATCGAATGTCAAATGTGTTAGCGGGAATAGGAATAGGTCAATTAGAAGTTTTAAATGAACGAGTTGAGGCAAGAAGATTAAATTATAAGCGATATGTTTCATATTTTACCCGGTTGAATGAAAACGGATTTAACATAAAATTCCAAGAAGAGCCACATGGCTATTACTCTAATTGTTGGCTAACTTGTATTCTTGTAGACCCTAAACTTAACAATGGATTGACAAGAGAAATTATAAGATTAACATTGGAAGCACAAAATATTGAATCTAGGCCACTTTGGAAGCCTATGCATCAACAGCCAATTTTCGCTAATTGTAAAAGCTATATTAATGGAGTATCAGACAAGCTATTTGAGGATGGGTTGTGTTTACCTAGTGGGTCTAACTTAACAGAGGAAGAGTTTGATCGGATCTTTGAGAGTTTGGATATTATTTTTGACAAATATCAAAAATAGAAAATGTATAAGAAATATATTAAGCGGTTACTAGACTTCATCGCTTCATTAATTTTGTTAGTCATATTTTCGCCTGTAATAATAATTTGTTTCATCTTATTATTGATTGTAAATAAAGGAGATGCATTGTTTTTTCAAGTGAGACCGGGGTATCAAAGTACGCCTTTTACAATATTAAAATTTAAGACTATGCATGATGGCAGAGATATCAATGGAAGTCTTTTGCCGGATGAAGTTAGACTTACTAGAATAGGTAAAATCGTTAGAGGATTGTCAATTGATGAATTACTTCAATTGGTTAATGTTATTAAGGGAGATATGAGTTTAGTTGGCCCAAGGCCATTATTAACTCAATATTTAACACGCTATACCCCGGAACAAACAAGACGTCACAATGTAAGACCAGGTATAACAGGTTGGGCACAAGTAAATGGGCGCAATGCCATAAGCTGGGAAGATAAATTTAAACTAGACGTGGAATATGTTGAAAAGGTATCATTCTCATTAGATTTGAAAATCTTGTGGATGACATTTTTGAATGTTGTTCAGCGGAAAGGGATAAGTGCTGATGGACATGCGACGATGGAGGAGTTTAGGGGGATTGAGGGGTGATAAAAATTAATTGTATATATTGAAAGCTCACTTGTAAGTGGGCTTTTTTTTAAAAGATTACCATTAAATAAAAAAACTTTTTCCCATTGCCGCCATAGCATCTCTTCTGCTAAATTTTAGTTAAATTTGTTTATCTATATACGTACCATAATATTTTAGTATGAAATTATTCAGTCGAATTCTTCTGACCCTTTTCTTCCTTGTACTAGTTCACGCTGCCTTCTCGCAAGCAAAACGTAAAGTGGAAGATCTGAGTGATGAAGAAATTGCTACCTTCTTCGAGCGTGCCCAATCCAGTGGTATGACAGAAGCTCAATTAGAAAAAGCAGCGAAAGCACAAGGTTATACGTCGGCTGATATCGCAAAAATGCGTAGCCGTTTGACTCAATTGGGTGATAGCAAGACCAAGGAAAAGACGTCTACTTCGAAAGGTAAAACCTCATCAAAAAGAAGTGTTTCTGGTAAATTAAGTTCAAAAAAAGGAGTAAAGAATTCAGATGATGAGGATACGGAAGATGTTGAAATGGAAGAAGAGGAATTGGTTGATTCTACTAAACGGCCTAATAAACTCATTTATGGTTCCAATTTATTTAACAACAAAAAATTAAATTTTGAACCAGATCTTCGCATTGCCACTCCGGTCAACTATACCTTGGGGCCCGACGATGAGTTGAATATCGATATTTTTGGCGAAGTAATGGACAATTATAAAGTCACGGTTAGTACGGAAGGAACGGTGAAGATCCTGAATTTGAGCCCTATTTATGTGAATGGCTTGAATGTAGAAGCGGCTTCCGCGCGCATTATAAGTCGTTTAAGGCAATTATACCAAGGGCTAAATCGCCCAGGAAGTGGCTCTTCAGCAATTATTACCTTAGGTAATGTGCGTAGTATTAAAGTGACCCTGGTAGGGGAAGTGGAGAACCCGGGATCATACACCATCTCTTCTTTGGCAACAGTATTCAACGCATTGTATTTAGCAGGAGGGCCAAACGAAAATGGATCTTATCGTAGTATTCGCGTGATTAGAAATAATAAAGTGGTTCGCACGCTAGACTTATATGATTTCCTGTTAAAGGCAGATCAAAAAGACAATATTCAATTAAAAGACCAAGATATTATTCGTATTGGTGATTTTGATTCCCATGTGGAATTAGCAGGGGAGGTTAGACGCCCGATGGTTTTCGAAGCGATAAAAGGCGAAACCTTAAAGGACATCTTACGCTATGCGGGAGGTTTTACAGATAAGGCCTATACCTATTCGTTAAATGTGCGAAGAAATACGTCACGCGAATTAAAATTATTGAACATCACGCAAGATGAGGTGGCGACTTTTCAACCACAAAATGGAGATTCGATTTCAGTGGGTAAAATAATTGAACGTTATGAAAACCGAGTGACCGTAACGGGAGCGGTATTTAGACCAGGTGTTTTCGCGATCGAAAATGGGTTAACTACAGTGAAGGATTTAATCAAGCGTGCGGAAGGGCCACGAGAAAATGCCTTCCTAAATCGGGCTACGATCTCCCGCAGAAAAGAGAATTACGATCCAGAAATGATCTCATTTGATCTAGGGAAAGTGTTGAGAGGTGAGCTTGCTGACATTGCTTTGCACCGAGAAGATTCATTAACGGTGTACTCCTTGGATTCTTTACGTGAGAACCAGCGCGTAAGTATTTATGGAGAGGTGAACAAGCCTGGTATTTTTGAATTCCGAGCTGGAATGAAAGTGGCTGATTTAATATTGTTAGCTAAGGGGTTCAAGGAAGCAGCAAGTTTTGCAAAAATTGAATTATCTCGCCGCATTATTACTCATGGAAATGATGAGGCGACTAAGGAGAAAATTCAAGTGAAGACTTTTGATATAGATGGTAGCTTGAATATTAGCAACGTAGCAAGTCAATTCGAAATAAAACCATTTGATATTATTTCAATTCGTCGATCACCGAATTATGAAGTACAAAGAAGTGTAACAATCGAAGGGCTAGTCAATTTCCCAGGTCGCTATGCCATTCCGAAAGATGATCAAAAGATCTCTGACTTGATTTTTGAGGCGGGGGGATTGAAGCCAGAGGGCTATTTAGACGGAGCTATCTTGTACCGTGATTCGACAGTAGTGGGGGTAAAACTTTCTGAAGTTCTAAAAAATCCGAATTCGAAAAACAACCTACTCTTAATGGAGAATGACCGCCTAGTCATTCCGCGTATTTTAGAAACTGTGAAGTTATCTGGAGGGGTTCAGAACCCGATTGCCATTGCTTTCGTAGAAGGGTATTCACTTCAGGACTACTTAGACGGAGCGGGTGGGTTTACTGACTATGCTGACAAGAAAAATGTGTACGTGAAGGCGCCTAATGGAATTTCTACGAAGCGAAGACGTGTTTTTTTCTTCCGCGTTAACCCGAAGGTGGTTCCTGGATCAGAAATTGTTGTTCCAGAATTCCCTACGAACATGAAGAAAGGTTTGACGACGGCTGAGGCGGTAGGTCTATCGTCAGCTTTAGTTTCCGTGGCGCTTACCTTGACCACTTTGATTAACAATTTGACTAAATAATCTCCATGTCTAACATAGAAAATAAACAAATAGAAGATAACGGGGAAATTTCGATCAATTTTGGTGAGATATTTCGAACGCTAAAGTCCTATCGAATCTTAATCGCTACTTGTGCTGTATTGTTTGCGGCTTTAGGGGCTATTTATTCATTAACACAACCGAATGAATATAGTTCGAACGCGAAACTTTTACCGGAATTAGATTCTAAATCTGGTGGCGCAGGTGGTATGGGAGGATTAAAATCCCTTGCTGGATTAGCTGGAGTAGATTTAGGGGGTAGTTCTTCAGGAGCGGAGGCCATACGTCCTGATTTATATCCGAATATCGTACAAAGTGCACCTCTTTTACAAGAGGTTTTAAAAGCGAAAATCTATAGTACAAAGCACAAGAAGTGGCAAACGGTTTTGGACTTCTTGTCTGAAAAACAAGATACGGCTCCGCTAGATTTAGGTGGAGATCCATCTGATGATGAAGTTTCCGATGTAAAATTAGATAAAGTGCCTTCTGGCGCGTTATCTACTGATTTAATCAAGTTAAATAAGAAGGAGCGGTTAGCGATCAAAAAACTGAGAGCTTCTGTTGTCTTAGAGATTGATAAGAAATCAGGGGTCATTTCGTTAACGACTAAATTAACGAATCCAGTTGCAGCGGCTAATATTACTTCTTTAATACAACATTACTTAACAAAGTATGTGACGGATTACCGTACTCAGAAGGCTAGACAAGAATTGTCTTTTTTAGAAAAGCGTCTTTCTGAGTCGCGCGCGCGTTATGACCAGGCTTTATTTACCTTGAGTGCTTACCGTGATCAAAATATGAATCTTTTTATGAATGTGGCGAAAGACCGTGAAAAGAAATTGCAATACGAGGTTGATATGGCCTATAACTTGTACACGACGATTAGTGGACAATATGAAGAGTCGAAAGTAAAATTACACCGGGAGACTCCGGTATTTAAGGTCCTAGAGCCGGCTCAGGTAGCGGTTCAGAAAGATGGGCCTAAGCGCAGTTTGATTACGATTGGGTTTATGTTTGTGGGGGTGTTTGCGTCGTTGATTTATGTGTTTTTTAAGACGGTGAATTTGAAAGAATTACTAGGGTAATTCTTTCTAGAGTAGAGATAAGAGAGTATAGAGAGGAGATAATAGATAAGAGAGTATAGAGTAAAGAGGAAAAGCATAGAGCATAAAGAACAAAGAATAAAGTTGGAATCCCCTGCGGTGATGAATTTAATTAGAAAGAAGCTCGCTGATGGCGGGCTTTTTTTGTTTTTATCCTCCACTCAATAAATTATCAATCATCTTATAAAATAAAATAGTAATTTTATAGACTGGTTTTTTGTCTTCGGACTTGACCTAAATAAAACAGAGATGAAAGCATTACGCCTACTTATATTATTGATTCTGGCTATTCCCGCGTTTGCCCAGGAGATTCCCGTGGACATCAATAACATCAGCGATCAGCAATTAGCGCAGATTATGGTGCGCTACCAGTTACAGGGTATGTCCCCCGAGGAAGTAGAACAAGTTTTAAAACAAAAAGGAGTTCCTGCAGATCAAATCATTGTCTTGAATCGACGCATTGCTTCATTAGATCCTTTAACAGGGGTATCGCAGAATGCCTACAAGACCAAAACGAAGGATGAAATCACCGTTCCTCGTAAGAAAATCGAAATCACAGGACCTACTTCTTCGCCTTCTAGTTTGCGCGTTTTCGGAGCAGAGATTTTCGAAAACCAAAACCTAAGCTTTGAACCAAATTTGACTATTTCTACTCCGCGTAATTACGTGATAGGCGTGGAAGATGAGTTAATTGTAGACATTTATGGCTTAAGCGAGAGTACGAAAAAGCTAAAGGTGAGTACAGAAGGTTATATCCGTTTCCCTAACCTTGGGCCTATTAAAGTGAGTGGTTTAACCATCGAGGAGGCCCAAGTTCGTATTCGGGAATCAGCAGCTAAAATCTATACCACCATTGCGGGAGGAAGCACGAAGGTGATGGTTTCATTAGGGCAATTACGCTCGATTCGAGTGACCTTGGTGGGAGAGGTGAAGAAGCCGGGTAACTATTCTGTTTCCTCACTTTCTACCTTGATGAATGCCTTATATGCATCAGGAGGGCCATCGGACTTAGGTTCTTTCCGTAAGATTGAATTAGTGCGTAATGGCAAGACGATAACGACTTTAGATTTATACGACTTCCTATTAAAGGGAGATTTATCGAAGAATAGAATTCTGCAAGACGACGATGTGATTCGCGTGGGGACCTACGAGTCTCGCGTGGCTGTATCGGGTGCAGCGAAGAAGAACGCCTTGTTTGACTTGAAGAAGGGAGAAAATGCGGCGGATATCTTACGATATGCGGGTGGTTTTGCGGATGGCGCTTTTAAGGAGCGCGTTCGTGTGAAGCGCATGGGGGCGAATGGTTTTGAAATTCAATCAGTAAAAGCAGAGGCGCTTGCGGCATTTAATTTGCATTCGGGGGATACGTTGGTGGTGGATGCTTTGGCCAACACTTATACAAATCGTACGACCATCGATGGCGCGGTTTATTACCCAGGGGAATATGGCTTGAATGAGTTTTCGAACTTGAAAGACTTATTACTGGCCGTGCGTGTGAAGGAAAATGCATCGACGGATCGTGCACTATTAAGTCGTTTGAATCCTGATTTAACGCCGGCGATGTTGCATTTTAATGTGAAGGATGTGCTGGCTGGGAAAACAGAAATTCGCTTGCAGCGGGAGGATAAGATTTACATTTATTCGCTTACGGCCTTGCGGGAGAACTATTCGGTGACCATTAATGGCGAGGTGAATCGTCAGGCGACTTTTGCCTTTGCGGATAATATGCGTGTTCAGGATTTAATCCTGTTAGCGGATGGATTTAAAGAGGGGGCGTCTCGTTCTCGCATCGAGGTTTCGCGTCGTCTTTCGTCTAAATCAACTTCTGATACGACAGCTTATTCTATTATTCTAACGATTGATTTAGGTTCATCTTTGCCGCAAGATTTGAATTTTGTTTTGCAGCCTTTTGACATTGTTTCCGTGCGTAAATCCCCTACCTACCGTTCGCAAATTAGTGTTTCTGTGGAGGGAGAGGTGCTTTATCCGGGTAATTATACGTTGGCAGGTAACAAAGAGCGACTTTCAGATATCATATCGCGTGCTGGTGGATTGAAACAAACAGGCTATGCAACGGGTGCGATTTTATTACGCAAAACGCGTGCGAACCAAACAGCGACGGATGAGGCTTTGTTCTCTTCGAAGATTAATACGATTTCTAATCAATCGAAACGTAGTTCTAATAATTCTTTTGCCCCGTCGGATACGGCGAAAATTGCTTCGAATGTGAATGGATTATTAGTGGACCAAAAGCCAGTGGGCATTCGTCTTGCTGAAGCGATGGAGAAGCCAGGGTCACTATACGATATCATTTTAGAGGAGGGCGATGTAATCAAGGTGCCTAAGTTAACGCAGACGGTGCAGACTTTTGGGGCAGTGAATGTACCTCGCCAAGTGGCCTACCACAGCGGTTTAGGTTTCCGCCGCTTGATCTTAGAATCAGGTTGGTTTGCGCCAAATGCCTCACGTCGCTATGCCTATATGGTGCGCCCTAACGGTGAAATCAAAACGACAAAACATTTCTTATTCTTCCGCTTCTATCCTATCCTTGAGCCGGGTGCAGAAGTTTATGTTCCAGCGAAGAAAGACAAGAAACCGATTTCTACGCCAGAATACATCGCGATGGGAACTGGTTTAGCTTCTTTAGGTGGTTTAATCATCGCATTAATTAACACGGTAAAATAATGGCAGATAAAAAGACTATCGTTCTAGGGGATGTCATTGAATCGGTTAAACGATTCTTTAGCTATCTGCGCTCACAAAGCAAGTTAATTGCGTTGTGCGGGTTTTTAGGTTTAGTCTTGCCACTTATCTACCGTGCTTTACAAAAGCCTGCCTACGAGGCTTCTACTACCTTTATTTTAGAGGAGAAATCAGCGACGGGGGGAGGCCTAGCGGGGATTGCTTCTCAAGTAGGTTTAGACCTAGGGAGTTTAGGTAGTGGTTCGAGTCTATTTACCGGTGATAATATCCTGGACATCATCAAGTCCCGTGTCATAATTGAAAAAGTATTATTGACGCCTATTTCGGGTAATTCTGGTAAGACTCTAGCGGATTTATATTTAGAGTTTTCTGGGATGGGAGAAAAGCTACCGGCTCCGGTTTCATTTGCTTCTCCTACAGTAGCTAATACGGTGTATCAAGATTCGGTATTGTATGTAATGTACGATCAAATCGCAAAGAAGAACGTGTCAGTGGATCGCATGAACAAGAAGGGCTCCATCTTTAAAATCGTCACGGTATCTCAGAACCAAGTGTTCTCAAAGAACTTTGCGGAGCGTTTACTGAAAGAGACGACGACTTATTACGTGAACGTGAAAACGAGCAGCGCATTAGCCAACGTGAAGCGTTTACAGGCAAGAGGTGATTCATTATTACGTGTGCTGAATGCTAAATCCTATAATGCGGCCTCCTTCCAGATTCTAGATCCTAACGTGGCCTTTAAGTCGATGTCCGTTCCTGCGGAAGTGAGTTCTCGAGATAAATCTATTGTCTTCAGTATCTATGCGGAAGTAACGAAGAACTTAGAGATGAGTCGCATCGCGCTGGTTTCCCAGACGCCGGTGATTCAATTATTAGATGTGCCTAAATACCCTTTGATGGATGACCGCAAGTCCTATCTTTTCTTAGGTTTGGTTGGTTTTATCGCGGGTATTTTCGCGGCCATTTTCCTTTGCCTCTACCTTTATACTGATAAATAATGCGTCGGGTGTTTCTATTGCGCGCTTACGGAGATTTTGCGATAGCGGTGCAAGCCCTGCCCACATCGGACCAGATCGTTGCGTCCTTGCATTTGAAACCATTATATGATGCGTTGCTGTCCCTTAGGTGTATTTCACCATGTTCAATCGAGTTTGTAGATTTCGGCATCACAGGTTCGCAATTAAACCTCTTTACGAACAAGGACTTTTTAGGTATTGACACGTTTTGTCAATTGTCGAAAATCAAAAAATATACTCGCGCGAATCCTGGTTTTTCGGATTTCGTGGAGCAAAGCGCCCGGTTAGGTTTGTTGAATTTCTTTAGTGGCCATTCTTTTCAAGCTCTTTTCGAAACGGGGAAGCCGGTGTATGAGGCTTATGGCTTAGCTTCACATGCTCTCAGCGAAAAAAAGCGAAACATTTTGATCTTCCCAGATGCGCGATTAAAGAAAAGAGAAATTCCTTCAAGTGTTTTGGCGCAAATTCCAGGACGCATAGTTCGCTTCGGGAAAGATTACAAAAACTTCGAAGAATTAATCGACCTAGTCCAATCTGCGGATTACATCTATGCGGCTGATTCCTTGCCTCTACACATAGCATACCTGTGTTCTAAGCCTCATTATATTTTATACCCTGATGGTGGAAAGCTAGACTTCTTTACGCCTGACGCCTTAGCGTCCGGTTCTTATAGCACGTTTAATCAGTTTAGGTATGTTTAAGCGCGCCTTTGTCCTTTTTGCGGAGCATGAAACGGAGCGTCAATCGCATATAGAGGCATTGCGTGCAGTTTTACCGGCTTTAGAATTGGTGGAGCCAGTATTTCCATCCAGAACTCATGTGCCTTTTTTAGAGGCTATGGTCGAGAAATCGCGTGCGAGGACTGGCAAAGCTTTATTGCCTACAGAAATAGGGGTGATTTTAAGCCACCGGAAGATCTGGGCGCAAATCGTAAAAGAGGATACGGTTGAGCATTTTTTAGTGTTAGAGTCCGATAGTCGAATCCTTAAACCAGAATTTTTAAAGTCTGAAACAGCAGAAAAATACGATCTGTTTTTCTGGGGAGCCTGGAATGGCTATGCGAGTTTGAAACGATCAACTATAAAGAACGGAGTGGGGGAACCTCTGATTAAATCCGTTTATGGCGCTTATGGCTATTCACTGAATTCGAAGGCGGCGGCATATTTATTGAAAAAGACGGCGAAGGTGGCGTATCCGGTGGATATGTACAAGCGTTTTGTGGATCCGGCGGAGATTTCTTTGGGTGCCATTGTGCCGGAAGTCATTTCGACCTGGCGCACCTCGGATTCACTGATAAGGAAGGAGAGTCACGGACATCTTTTGACCGCTGAATTAATTCGACTGATTTTCTATTGCCGAAACACGATACAATCGTACTTTTGTTAATATGAGTCAACCAACTTCTATCGTAGCCATTACTTGGGATGGGAAATCCAGCCCCATGGACCATATCCATTTAGATGTGGAGCCGGCTTTCGATTGGTTGCTCTATGATTATAGTGGCGCAGTAGCGGAGGCTCCGATGCCTGTTAAGCATTATATTTCATTGAAATCAGAGTGCAAGGGCGACGTGATGCAAAATATCTACGCCTCCTTACAGTCTACTCCTTTAACCTACATTGGGTTTCTTGATGATGACCAAATCATCTTCGTATCAGACCTGAACAAGCTATTTTTCATTGCTGCTTTAGAAAAATTGGACGTATTTCAGCCAAGCTTGAATCACGATTCTTACTATAACCTGCGCCAGTTTTTACACAAACCGGGTTATTTAATTCAGGATACTTGGTGGGTGGAAATCATGTCCCCTTTCTACAGCGAGGCCGTTTTTAAAGCTGCTGGACCACATTTCAAGCATTCGATTTCCGGAACGGGATTAGATGTCTATTTGATTCCTACGATTCAACGCTTGATAGGAAAGACGAATACAGCGGTGGTTCATGGCGTGCAACTAAAGCACGCGCGTCCGATTAGAACGGATAACCGGGTGTTTTCGAATGGGAAAACGAACTTAGAGGAGATTCGCTATGTGCAAGGGGTTTGCCGTGAGATGGCGGCTGAAAGACCGGAGCTTTTTGATTCGGAATTTCATTTCCATGTGTTAGATAGACGTTATGTGCATGGGGTACCTTTGGCCTATAAAATCCAACGTATTCCCCGTATGCTTCGCAACTTGTATAAACTGATCGTAGACGCTAGTTACCGCTAATGGAGACCCGGAAAAATGTCTTTTATAATGTGCTGCTAGCGATTTCGCAGGTTTTATTCCCGCTGATTACGTTTCCTTATTTAGCTAGAACCTTAGGTCCAGAACACGTAGGGGTATTAAATTTTGCTGAAAGTTTCGCAAAATACTTCGTTCTTCTTGCAGCATTGGGTATCCCCATTTACGGTGTTCGCGAAGTGGCGAAAGTAGCCTCAGACCGCGTTCAGTTAACGAAAACAGCATCCGAAATATTCATCATCAATGCCCTGGGAACACTGCTTTTAAGCGTGATTTTCGTGGTGTTTATCTTCGTTTTACCACAATTAGCCGCTGAGAAATCACTTTTTCAATGGGCTTTGGCCTATTTCATCTTACAAGTCTTCCAATTAGAGTGGTTCTTCTCCGGGATGAATCAATTCAAATTCATCGCACTTCGTTCCCTTGTTATCCGCCTCTGTTTCATCGCCGCGGTGTTTTTATTCATTAGGAACACGAACGACTACGAGAATTATTTTCGGATGCAGGTAGGCCTGGCCGTTATTTTAGCCGCTCTTAATGTTAAACGCTTGTGGGAATTATTGGATTTCTCTAGCCTCTCTTTGAAAGGTTTAGAACTGAAAAAACACTTGAAGCCGATGGCTCTATTGTTCTTAACCATTTTCACGATTTCCGTGTATTTCTCTTTAGATACGATTTTGTTGGGCTTTTTAGCGAATAATGAGAGTGTGGGGTATTACTCCTCTGCTTTGAAATTGAATCGACTGTTCATTGGGGTGTTAAGTGCTATTTCGGTAGCGATGTTTCCCGGCTTAGTGAGTTTATACCACAAGGGGGAGAAAGAGGCCTTCGTGTTGCTAGTAAAGCAATGTTTTTATGTGCTTGTCAGTTTGGCGATGCCTTTGGTCGTGGGAATCATCACCTGTGCGCCGGAGATCATTCATATTTTGCTAGGGACGGCTTTTGATCGTGCGATCTTGCCTTTGCAAATCACGGCGCCGCTGATCTTGATTATCAGTATGTCGGGGATTTTTGGCTTCCAAATTCTTAGTGCCGTGGGTAAAGATAAATCGATCCTCATCTCTGCTTTGATCGGGATGTTTATTAGTATCGTTTTGGCCTTTTTATTAGTGCCTTCGCATCAAGAAATAGGTGCGGCGATTACCATTTTGGTAACTGAATTAGCGGTTTGCACGGCTTTCGTCTTCTTCACGAGAAAGGAAATCTCGCTTTCAAATTATACGCTGGTGTTTTTCCAGCAATTATTGGGCTTGATTCCGTACTTAGGAATCGTATTCTTGTTTAAACTCTTTGTGCCCACGCTTTTATTGCGGTTGCTGGTAATAGGGGTGTTTTCGTTGGCATGGTTCGTGGTGTTGCAGCTGTTTATCTTACCGGATACGATTTTCCGGGCGCAGTGGAATCGCTTAGCGGATCGCCTTCATAAAGAGGAATAGACTCGCGCGCAGCTGGAAATAGGTCTTCCCGTATTCCGCATATAAATCAATCTGCTCCTGAATTTTTTCCGTCTGCATATAAGGCAAAGTTAAGTTCGTATACAGCCTCTTCATCGCCTCTCTCCAGGTTTTGAAATCCTTCATTACGGGAACGCCATCACACAAGGCTAGATTAAAATCAAGAAGCTGAGATCTTTCGGCTATTTTACCTCCCACTTGCTGATTCGCATGACTGCGGTACTGAAACAGTGTTTCGGGGTTTGCATTTAAGGCATTTTTTGCAGCAAAATAAAGACCGATCCAGCCATCGTGTAACAGACCTGGCAGAACTGGGATGTCCATGGCTAACAGTTTAGCATCTCGTTTCATCGCCAAGCCTGCACCCGTCACGACATTATCCACCCTTGTTTCGAAATCTGTTAATTCAACTTTGCCAAAAGGGAATCCGATGATGTCCCACAAAGTCATTCCGAATTGCGTTTCGCCTGCTTCATCAATAATTTCTGCGTTGCTGAATACGGCTTCAGCAGTCGGATTTTGTTCAAAAAAGGCTAGCGTTTTCTTCACCTTATTGGGCAACCATACATCATCTTGATCCGCTAAGAAAATAATATCCCCTGTGCTTAGACGTAGGCATTGCTGCATATTCGCGACGGTACCTAGATTTTCGGTATTAAACTGCAGTTTTATTTGGGGGTGTGCGGCGGCGTAATCCGCCAAAATTTCGCGGGTTCCGTCCGTAGAACCATCATCGCAGACGATAATCTCGTGGACGGGGAGACTTTGGCCTAAAATCGAATCCATCTGCGCCTGTAGATAAGCCGCACCCTGGAAGGTGATCATGGATACAGATAAATTCATAACTTTGTTAAATTATCAAAATTAGGACGATATTCAATGAAATTGCGATTCATAATTTTTTACGGCCTGCTGCTTTCGTCCTTTTTTTCGATGGCCCAAAACGCCATCCCCGTCGGATTCTCCGACATCGATGAACAAGTCCGTAACCTGCAATTACTAGGAAAAGTAGACGCAAATCAATCCATGCTCGCGCGTCCCTTTTATTCTACGGGAAAGCAAAGCATGCAAGATTTGTATCGTTTAATCGATCCTACCGCAAACGACTCCATTAAGAGTTATAAAAAAGGATTGTTTCAGGCAATTTTATTGCCTGCTTCTTTGACCCAAAAACTAAATACCTCACGACCTTACGGCTGGAACGATCAGGCGATGTCTAATTCCAATGGCTACCAAATGCAGGCAAGCGCCGGAATTTATGCCCGGTTTAGCATTTTACATGTACAGTTTAAACCGGAGTTTGTCCGTACTGGTTCCGCAGAATATGAGACGAGCGATGCGTGGGGTCAAGTGAATCCGTCACTAAATCGACTAAGTTTAGGACAATCGTCTGTGCGCTTAGAGGCAGGCGGGATTTCTCTGGGGATGTCAACCCAGAATCTATGGTGGGGTCCCGGGCACTATTCCTCGCTCTTAATGACAAATAATGCAGCCGGATTTCGGCACTTTAGTTTGAATACGACTCGTCCATTAAAATCTCCGGTAGGATTGTTTGAATTTCAGCTCATCTTAGGTAGGATGACTCGCGATTCGCTTCAAGGCTTCGAGAATAATTTATTAAAACAACGGGATTTGTCTGCAAGCCCTACTAACCGCCAGTACAATGGAATCATCCTGATGTATCAGCCTCGGTTTATGAAGAACGTCTTTTTCTCAGTCTCTCGTGCTTTTCAAAACTACGAGGTGCCGCTGCCCAATGCGAGGTTCATGAACACTTATTTGCCCGTATTGAACAATTTATTCAAGAGCGATTATAATGACGATACGCTGAGTAAAGACCAGATCTTGAGTATCTCTACGCGCTGGTTAATGCCGAAAAATCACGCGGAAGTTTATGCGGAATTTGGCTATAATGATGCGAAACAAAATCTAAGGGATTTATGGCTAGACATGTCTCATTCCGCTGCTTGGGTGGTTGGATTTAAGAAGTTACATCCCTTAAATGCACGGACATTTATATCTGTGCAAGCAGAAGCGACAAAGATGTCAGAAACGCCGTCCTATCTGATGCGTGGCGCAGGAAACTGGTATGAACATGGTCAAGTGTACGAAGGATTTACGAATAATAACCAAATCATAGCGAATGGAATAGGACATGGGAATAATGCACAATCCCTTGCAGTCAGCTGGAACCGGGGCTGGACAAAGCTAGGATTGACTTTTCAACATGTGGTGAATAGGCCAACTACTACCGCTGGAGGAACGGCGGTCTACACGCGCGCCGTGAAATGGGATGATTATGCCTTCGGCCTTCAAGGGGGCTATCGCTATAAAAAGCTCTTATTTACGGCGGATGTGAAGTGGGTGAATTCAACGAATTATTTATGGGAAAAGGATCATTCGAAGTCGAATGTGTTCGCCTTCATTAATACGATTTTCTTATGGTAAAGTACGTCCTAGGCCTTTTGTTGATCTCTTGCTCGGTCTTTGCACAAACGACTTTACTGGATGATATTAGCTTGCAGGATCTGCAAAGAAATGCACAATTAATGAACACGGATTCAGCTAAGTATGCGCATCAATCGTTTATGATTCGCTCGACTTCCCGCCTCCAAGAGATAGAGTCCTCCGTGTCTGATAAGTTTAAGCTACAGGGGATTTCTCTTCGCTATACTACTCTAAACAACGATAAAATGCCCCTGGGTTTTAACCAGGGCACGATGTATCCGTCGGTGGGTTTTCAGCGTCGCTGGAGTCTAGGCGTTCATTTTACATGGAAATTTTTAGATGTGAATTTGCAGCCGGAATGGGTGAATGCGGAGAATTTACCCACCGTTCCATTTGCCGGGAATCCACAGGATGGAAATTATTGGACGCGCGTTTTTTTTATCATAAACAATAACATTGATCATTACAGCCACTTTGGGACTGAGCCGCTGAAGAAATTTTTCCCGGGTCAATCGCGCATCGCCTTGCGATTAGGTAATGTGGCTGTTGGTATTTCTTCAGAGAATAATTGGTGGGGGCCAGGATTCAGGAATAGCTTGATTTTGACGAATGAGGCGGCGGGATTTTTACATTACTTTGTCCAAAATCGCAAGCCGGTCTATACCCCCATAGGAACCTTCGAGGGCAAGGGAATAATAGGAATGTTAGAAAATACTGATTTGCTTTCTCCTGAGGATAAGAACTTTAGGCCTATTTGGGCAGGAGGAATTGAAAGCAAGAATAATTCCCAGCGTATTTTAAAGGCCTTCGTGTTAAACTGGCAGCCTAAGTGGGTGCCTAATTTCTACCTAGGTTATTCATTTGCGCAACAAAATTACTTTACGGTCGAAGACCCTAAACCAGGTAAGCCATTTGTAGAAAATCCTCGAATGCAATTAGGCTCTTTCTTATTTCGTTTGGCCTTGCCAAAAGACCATGCGGAATTCTATGCAGAATTAGGTCAGCCAGATAGGGTGGTGGGTCCAGCCAGTTTCTTCGGGGATTCTACGAAGACAGGTTTTGTGATAGGGGGTCGGAAGTTATTTCCTTTGGGCAGAAAGAAAAAATCCTTTTTACAATTAGGAATCGAATTTACGCAATTGCAATTAATGGATCCGGGTCTTGTGATCGACAATACGCAACCTGGTGGCGAGCCACTTCGCAATAGCTGGTACACAAGTACTCAGATGCGCCAGGGCTATACCCAAAACGCGAAATTGCTAGGTGCATCTATTGGCCCAGGATCTAATAGCCAAACGATTCATTTGAGCTTTCACCGTGGCCGAAGTTTGATTCGTCTGCACGCGGAACGTGCGGCAAAGAACAATGATTTTTATGTGTATCAATATTACGGAAGCGGTTACGAGAATCGCTATTGGGTGAATCTAATGGCCGGCGTGGAAGCCCAAATCGGCATCACCAAAAACCTGCTTTTAGGCGGCTCCTATTTATATACTTCGGTGAATAATTACATGTGGGTGCGCATCGAGGATGGCATCGCGGATTGGTCAGATTCTTCTACAAAGTCGGATTACATGAACCAGCAATGGCAGGTTTCTTTAAAATACCAAATCAATGGGCGCCGTTAAGAAACTTTATTTGCAGGCGTATTTTTTCGTTATGGCACTCTATGTGTTCTTTAACAAGGGGATTGCTTACAGTTTTTTGGCAGAGGCTTTGTGGGCTTGTGGGTTCATCGTCCTGTTTTTAACGCGTAAATCGTATGCCTTCGGGTGGGACAAGAGGACGAAGATTTTGGCCTTTTTTCTTTTTGTGACTGTAGGCTATATCGGCTGGGGTTTGCGTTCTTATGCCCTGTTTGATGTGATTCGCGACTCTTTTGTTATTCAATACGCTTGGTTTGCGTTTTTTGTATTTCTATTTAAGGATTTGCGGGTGCAAATGTGGGAGTATATCATCAAGATCTATACTTGGTTTCCGTTTTTCGCCTTATTTAATTTTTACCTTCAAAACTTCTCCGAATTCTTCGAGAACTTCATCCTCTTCGGATCCGTGCCTTTTGCGCTCTATAAATACGGCGACATGGGGGTGCATTTGTTGATTTCTTCGTTGGTATTGATGTTGTATTTAAACCACAGATCGATCCGTTTTCAGGTGACTCTTGCGGTCGCGATTCTGTTGAATTTATTGATTATCACGGCCTATTCTCGCTCGGGAATGCTTGCCTATTTGATTAGTTTAGGCCTTTTTGTGTTCTACACGAAGCGCGAGGAAATGCGGGTTTTGTTTAAACAATATGCGCGCTATTTGCCTATCATCTTGCTGATTGTGTTGCCATTATATGCGTCTATCAAGGTGAAGGAAAACTTCCAGGGCCGAAAGGTGGGGATGGAGCAGTTAGTGGAGAATGTGGGCTCGATTTTTGGGGTGAGTAAGGATGCGACGTTGGATGAAAACAAGTTTTGGCGATTAGTGTGGTGGGCAAATATCATCGATTACAGTGTCACGCCGGAATATGCGGCGCAGGGAAAGGGTTTGGGTATGAGTCTGGCGGAGAGTGATGAGGTGGTGACGGAGATTGAGGATTTGCGGTCGCCGCACAATTTTAATTTGACCATTTTAGCGCGTTTCGGTTGGCCGTTGTTCTTGTTATGGGCCTATTGGCTTTTGTGTCTGTTTAAGCCCATGTTTAAGCGGCAGTTGAATGACCAGCAGCTGATGATTTCCTGCGTGTTGTTCACGTTTTGGCTGAATGGAAGCTTCGATGTGTTCTTAGAGGGACCTATGGGCGCGTTCCCGTTCTGGACCTGGGTGGGCTTGTATTTTTTAGGGGATTTCTTCCCAGAAACGGAATTGGATGAAGCACCACAAAGTTGATATTCTGGGCACCCCAGTTTCCTCGCTGACGATAGACGAATTGTTTAGTGATTGGGAGGCTGTGATTCAGGAGGGCCAAAAAGCGCAGGTCTGTATTACTCCCGTGAATTCGATATTGGCGGCGCGCGCGACAGCGCGCGTTCAAACCATCTACAAGAACGCGGATTACGTTCTTTGCGATGGAGTCCCCGTGAAATGGGCCTCTGAGTTCCTGGGTACGCCCATCAAGCAGCGGATTACGGGGTTGGATGTGTTGCCGAGGATATTTCCGTTTGCCTTAAAGCACGATTTCTCCATCTTTTTGCTCGGCGCCTCTCCTGGGGTCGCAGAAAGGCTAAAGCAAGTAATGGAGGCGAAGCACCCAGGTGTGCAAATTGTGGGAACTTTTGTGCCGCCGTTCAGAGCGGTCTTTTCACAGGAAGAAAATGAGCAGATGATTCAGGCGATCAATGCCGTGAAACCTGATATTCTATTGGTGAGTTTGACTGCGCCGAAGCAGGATATTTGGATTGCCGAAAATCTAGCGAAATTAGATACACATCTGGCGATTGGAATAGGTGGTGCCTTTGAAGTGGCCGCGGGAATGATCGATAGAGCTCCGGTTTGGATGCAGAAGGCTGGATTAGAATGGTTCTATCGCTTCTTACAAGAGCCTAAGCGAATGTTCAAACGCTATTTCGTAGAGGCGCCGGTGTTCATTCCGCTGATAATAAAACAACGTTTTAATACGCGTTCTGATCGCCTCTAAAGAAGTTGATGACGGTCTGGAGGATGATTTGGCAATCTAACCAAAACGACCAGCGATGAATATAACTCAAATCAAAGTCCACGCGTTCCTGCATATCCTCTGTTGTTCGAGTCTCCCCTCTACATCCATTTACTTGAGCCCAACCACTGATTCCTGGCAATACGATGTGGCGTAACATGTAATTATCTACCGTATTCATGGATTCGATGTTCAATGGAGTCGGGTGCGGCCTAGGTCCTACCACAGACATATTGCCCAGTAATACATTCCAAAACTGCGGAATTTCATCCAAGTTTGTCTTGCGTAAAAATGCGCCAATTCGGGTAATCCGAGGGTCATCTTTGTGTGCCTGCTGGTAATTCCCGTCTTTATCCACGTCCTCACTTTCCTGGACCATCGTGCGGAATTTATAGCAGATCAAGGTCTCATTATTTAAACCCCAACGTTCTTGTCTAAAGAAAATGGGGCCTTTGGAGGTCAATTTGATCAGTAAGGCTATCAGTGGAAACAGAATAAGTCCGAAGGTACAGAAGAACAAAATCGAAAAACACACATCAAAAATGCGCTTCAAAATACGATTTTCCATGCGATCCAAAGGCAAACGTCCCACATTAACTACAGGTACTTGACCGATGGTTTGTATACTGATTGAAGAGGTGGCGTATTGCTGGAAGTCAGGTAAAATACGAACTTTAGTCCGATAGTAATCACAAATGTTGATGCAGCGCTGTATAGTGGAATAATCATCTGTGGGTAAGGCAATGACCACCTCGTCAATATACCGGGATTTTAAAATAAGGTCTAGCTGGCTGATTTTACCTAAATAATCACAACCCTGGATATTATTCATTTCATCATCGATGATTCCCTCCACCTTATAGCCGTAATAATAGTATTTCTGTACTGTATCAAAGAAGTTCTTCGCCGCTGCAGTCGCACCTACAAGTAAAACCACGTCATTCATCCGTCCTTGGTAAAATGCCGCATGGCGATTTTTTCGTAAAATATACTTTGTAACGGCAGCCAAGACAAAATTAGCCCCAATAAAATAGACAAAAAAGAGGAAATCATATGCCCCACTCGGCTTCAAAAAGAAGAGACTGGAGCTGAGTAGAATGGTAAATAAAATCAAGTGATAAATGATGAAAATGATCTCTTCAGCATATTTATTCGATCGTCTGTCTGCGTATAATTTGGAAAAAGAGGAGACAAAATACCAGATAATCAGGGAAAGAATTCCAAAAGCCGGATTCCATTGTTCTAGATGTCCAGTACCCCAAATAGCCAATGTATAAGCCGCGAACACCACAAGGGCATCGTTCACATAGCGAATCAGCACATAACGATTGGACTTTTTGGTCATAAAAATCTTTAATGCTCAAATTTACAACATTGCGCTTAATCCTCCCTAAATTTGTTCATGCTAAAACGGATCTTTTTTTTCTTATTGTCCGCACAAATCTATGCCCAGACTGTTCCAGTGGGTATGCCGGATTATTCTGAAGAGCGTTTACGTAACCAGCAATTGATTTCAGGAGCTCATAATTCGTTTACTATTAGGCCTGTAGCTGACACCACTAAGCCACGTCTATTGCCTGTTTCTATCTTGACTTCTTATAATTCTCTGGTTCCCATGGGCTGGAATGACGGTGCCATGATCCCAGCGAGAGGCTTACAAACTTATTTTACGGCTGGTTTTTTCACTAAATACAAGGGTTTGAGTTTACAAGTAAAGCCGGAGTTAGTCGTGGCAGAGAATAAAGAATTCGAGACCTTTTCTTTGCAAGGATCTTTTCGTGCTCCCATGATTGTGCTATGGAATAGCACAGATATTCCGGAGCGTTTCGGGACCTCCACTTACACTCGTTTACGTTTAGGCCAAACAGCTCTACGACTTTCCTCTCCTTCAGTTTCTGTCGGAATTTCAACAGAGAATCTCTGGTGGGGGCCCGGTTTTCGAAATTCTTTATTGATGTCAAATAATGCCCCAGGTTTTTTACACGGCACATTTAATAGTGTGAAGCCGCTTAAAACTTTTATGGGTTCATTCGAATTCCAACTGATTGGTGGCCGATTACAGGGCTCAGGTGTACAGCCTAATCCGAACGAATACATCGTGAATGGGATCAATTATTTAGAGCCTAAATCCGAGCCAGGATCTCGGTACATCACCGCTTTAACGATCAATTACCAGCCGCGCTGGATTCCTGGATTGTTCCTAGGTGTTTCCCGTTCTTTCCATCTATATACCTCCGATTTAGGCAGTGGCCTCTCCGATATTTTCCCATTTTTCTTGCCTGTAGAGAAGAAAAGGGTACCCTTTGAAGACGATAAGCGCAGAGACCAGTTAGCATCCATGTCCGCTCGCTGGGTCTTTCCTGCCTCGCAATTAGAGATTTATGGGGAAGTGGGTTGGAATGATTACAAGACCAGTTTGATTGATTGGTATCTATCATTAGAGCATTCAAGAGCCTATTTATTTGGCATGCGCAAAGTGTTTTTGCAGTCCCCCGGCAAGTATGTCCGCTTGGCTGTAGAGAATACCTCTATGCAAATGACTGCGGATAGACTCGTTCGCAATAATGGACCTTGGTACCGCCACGATTTTGTCCGCCATGGATATACCAATGAAGGGCAAGTGCTAGGTGCTGGAATTGGGCCTGGATCTAATCTTCAAACCTTCGACGTTGCCTTCATCCGCCCTTCTACCGTAGCCGGATTTACTATCGAGCGCTACGCGCACAACATGGACTATTTTTATGACGCGTTTAAAACGTATAATTCTAAATGGGTTGACGTCCATTTTGGGGGATATTACCAACGTCGTGTAAAAAAGATGGTCTTCTCAGGTAAATTGAACTTTGCATTAATCCGTAACTACCAATGGGTTCTAGATAATGTCAAGTTAAATACGCAACTGCAATTATCAGCAACTAGATATTTTTAGTCCTCAGGGTACAGATTCATTTATTTTATGGTAAATTTGGATAATTCATTCAAGGCTTACCATGAAAAATTTAGTTATCCTATTGTTAATCAGCGCATTAAGTTCATTTGTGTCGCCTGCAATGAAGACTGTTTTTATCAAATCTGACCCAGCAGGCGCAGAAGTTATATTAAACGGTTACTTCGTAGGAAAAACTCCTGTGGAAATTAAGATAGACGAGAAGCAATACAATTTCATCTCCTTATCTAAGTCTGGTTACAAAAGGCAACGAATTGAATTAAAGGGTGTTGGAAAAGAAATCGAAGTTAAACTAGAGAAAGATCTCTAAATTGTATTCAGGGCTTGATCTAAGTCCGCCCATAAATCATCCACATGTTCTAGTCCGATCGAGAAGCGCAACAGGTTTCCTGGCGTTGTACTTTGCGGACCTTCGATGGATTTGCGGTGTTCCACGAGCGATTCCACTCCGCCTAAACTCGTAGCTTGTTGAAATAGCTGCAATTTCCCTGCCATATCACGGGTTTCTGTTTCTCCTGTTTTTACTTGAAGGGCAATCATACCACTGAAACCTTGGTTCATTTGTGCCTTTGCAAGCGTATGCTGTGGGTGGGATTCCAAGCCTGGATAGTGTACTTTTTCTACGTTAGGGTGTTTTTCTAAACGTTTAGCTAGTTCCAAAGCCGTGGCACTATGTTCGCGCATTCTCAATGGTAAGGTTTTTAAACCCCTAGCTAATAAGTAGCAGTCCAAAGGATTAGGCGTCGCCCCCATCAAAATTTGAACACGTTCAATTCTTTTTGCCCAGTCGTCATCTTCCTTCACAAGTACCGCGCCACCCATAATGTCGGAGTGCCCACCGATGTATTTTGTTGTCGCGTGCATCACAAAGTCGGCACCTAAGGTCAGGGGATTTTGGATGATAGGGGTGGCTAATGTGTTATCAACCCCTAGTTTCAGACCGTGTTTTTTCGCTATCTCAGCTAAACCTTTAATATCCGTCAAGCAAAGCATCGGATTTGCCGGAGTCTCTGCCCAGATGAGTTTCGTATTTTTTTGAATCGCCTTCTCTACTTTCGCTAGGTCTGTCATATCCACCTGTGTTACTTCTAATCCCCAAGGGCCTAGAATTTCTTCCGCTAGTTTGTAGGAGGCGTAATAGCCTACTTCAGGCATGAGGATGTGATCTCCGGACTGGAGGCACTGGAAGACGGCGTTGACGGCGGCGAGGCCTGAGCCGAAGGCGAAGCCTCGCGACGCTCCTTCTAAGGCCGCTAGGCCTTTTTCGAGGGCAGTACGATTTGGATTCGAGTTACGAGAATACATGTGGCCTTTTGGATAAGTGCCATCCAAAGCCCGTTCAAAAGTCGTCGTCAAAAATACGGGTGCCGAAATCGACCCCGCTGTTTCATCCTTCAAATGACTCCCATGTACCGCAATCGTCTCCTTTTTCATCCTACTTATTTTCTCTCAATTTAAAGTTTTTACCTAAATACAGTCGACGAACTTGTTCGTCATCCGCTAATTCTTTGGGCGTCCCTGCCTTCAAAATCTTTCCTTCAAAAAGTAAATAAGCCCTATCTGTAATGGACAAAGTCTCATCCACGTTGTGATCCGTAATCAAGATTCCGATATTTCTGTATTTCAATTTGGATACGATCGTCTGAATTTCCTCTACTGCGATGGGATCGACTCCAGCGAATGGTTCGTCTAACAAGATGAATTTAGGGTCTACCGCTAGCGCTCTCGCGATTTCTGTTCTTCTACGTTCGCCACCTGAAAGCACCTGCCCTAAACTTTTACGCACGTGGGTTAAAGAGAATTCTTCTAAAAGGCTTTCCACTTTTTCTTTCTGCGCAGCTTTCGACAAATCCGTCATCTCTAACACCGCCTGGATGTTTTCCTCCACGCTTAATGTTCTGAAAACGGATGCCTCTTGCGCTAAATATCCGATGCCTAATCTCGCCCTTTTGTACATAGGCAAGTCCGTTACGTCCAAATCACCTAAAAACACTTTCCCCTCATTCGGCTTCACTAATCCTGTAGCGATATAGAAGGAAGTGGTTTTACCCGCACCATTTGGCCCTAATAATCCAACAATTTCACCTTGCGCCACTTGATACGAAATGTGATCATTCACTAATCGCTCTCCGTATTTCTTGACTAAATTCTCTGTCCGTAAAATCATGCCCTAAAAATACGAATTATTTCGATGTATTTGCGTTTTGCTTTTTCGCTCATTCTAGGGTTTAAACCCAGCAGAGGCTCTGATTGTACTGAAAAGTTGTGTTGTGAAATAAATCGTTCGGGGGTAAACTCGCTTTTCAGGTATTGACAAAAAGTGTCAATACCTGAAAAGCTCTTTCAATAGATGTGAGTTATTTCAACAAAAGTTCGATTGAAGCACGTAGAGACAGACAATCACACTATACTATCTCTACTCTCTACTCTATAATCTCTAATCTAGTATAGCGCTACCCCCCTAACCGAATAGCGCGTAGGCGTCGAAAACCAACGCAAAGCTTGTGAACCAGAAATGGTATAAGAAACTACGCGACCCGCATTAATGTGCATGGTTAGGGTTTTTGAAGTAGAATAAATTAAATTTTCAGACGAAATTTCAAAAGCAACTGTGGAAGGACGGCCTAAAGAATCTAATTCAATTTTAAATGATCGTACAGGTAGATCCTCTCCTTTTTTCAAGGTATACTGAACTAACCCTTGAGTAGATTCATCTCTGTAGCTTAATGCGTAGGCGGGTTTATTGAGATCGGCTTCTTCAAAGAGGGCCCATTCTTTTTTTAAATCTACCTGAACGGAATCGATCACCTCCGTACTGCCGTCTAGGATCACGGTCTTTTTTACCGAAAGGGGGGATGAAGAAAGCTGATTCAGCTCTTTTTTCCAATCGTAAAAGTGAGTTACAGGCTCAGGTGAGCTGGTGCAAGCAAGTAGAGTGAAAAAAAGTAAAATGCTGAGGCGAATCATCCCCCCAAAGGTAAGAATTTTTTAGGCCGAGAATACATCCTCAATGGGAATCTTCAGGACTTTGATGAGAAGGTAAATTTTGGTGGCGTTGGGATAATGTTTTCCAGATTCCCAATAATTGTAGGCGCTTTGGGATACGCCGACGGCGGAGGCGACTTGGGATTGTGTCATCCGTAAGGTCAAGCGGGACTTGATCAAAACGGTTGAAAAGACTAGTTTGGTTTTCATATTTATTAGTGGTTACAGTTATATTTTTGATAATATTCAGAGAATAAACGCAAAAACAAAACTTAAGTCATAATATAACGCAACTTTATGAAAACACTGATAAATAGGCGCAATCAAAGTATAAAAAAAGTCCTCAAAAGACAAAATCGGCTTTTGAGGACTTTTTTAACTAAACTTTAATTCAATTTATTTCACGTTGTACTTGTACTTATAACGCTCAAATAATTGTGAATGCTTGTTATCCAAGTTTAAAGCGCGGCCTTGAATAAACGCATTTGTTAACACGCTAGTACGCATGTCTAAAATGTCACCTGTGCTGATCACGATGTTCGCATCCTTTCCAGCTTCAATGCTTCCAGTTCGGTCCGAAATGTGTAGGATTTTAGCTGCGTTTAATGTGATTGCTGATAAGGCTTCCTCCTTCGTCATACCGTATGCGGCCATCGTTCCAGCGTGGAAAGGAAGGTCGCGTTGGCGCCAGTTTCCATCACTTCCTTCGAAGCCCATCGTGAACAGGACGCCTGCTTTTTGAAGCATGCCTGGGGTTTTATACGGTTGATCTACCGCATCGTCTTCCGTAGCTGGTAGGCTATGGATTTCGCCTAAAATCACTGCTACGTTATTCTCCTTCAAAATATCTGCAATCATCCAGCTGTCAGTGGCTCCTACGAGCACTAGTTTGAAGTTGAATTCTTTGGCAAAATGAATCGCAGTTAACATTTCCTTCACAAGGTCGCAATGAACGAAAAAGGGCTTCGTTCCGTCGAAAAGTCCTCTCGTTGCTTCGAACTTTAAGTTCGTGGCTGTGTGCGTCTTCTCATTCAAATAAACCTTCGCTTCCTGAAAAAAGGACCGCGCCTCTTCGAGGCGCGCCAAACCTGCCGCCACTGGATCTGCATTCGCTCCTCTTCTTTGGAAAGCCGATGGACGGTTTATTAAGGCAGGCATTTTAAAGTGAATGCCATTGTCCATCGCGTAAGCGGCATCTTGCCAGTTCCAGGCATCGAGTTGTACAATACTAGAAGAACCAGGGATCATGCCACCTTGTGGTGTGATTTGAGCGAATAAAATACCATTCGAGCGAACCGTGTTGATGATTTTCGAATCGGTATTGTAGGCTACGATGGAACGGATGTTTGGGTTCATTTCGCCTAGTTCTTGGATATCTACGGTTGATTTTGTGGAAACGAATTCCACTAAACCTAAGCTCGAGTTAGAGGCGATTAAGCCTGGATAAACTTGCTTGCCGGTGGCATCGATGCGTTCAACGTCACCTGTGATAGACACTGGGGAAGCGGATACGGATTTGATTTTGCCTTTCTCGAGAACGACTGTTCCGTTTTCGATGATGGTCCCGTTGCCTACGTGGATAGTACCGCCGGAAATGACGATCGTTTTGCTTTGGGCAGGGGACGGGTGCATGGTTTCTTGTGCAAGAGCTGCGAAGCCGTTAAGCGCAAAGAAAAGGGTATATATGATCTGTTTTTTCATCTTGTATCTTAGTTTTCAGTGTTATCCCAACGGCTCGAAATACGGTCCCAAATGCTGTTTCCGTGGTGGTGATCCACCTCGCACTCGTTTTCTTCTTTATAAGATGGTGTGGCTGGACGAGTCGGTGCGCCGCCTTTTTTCGCGCCTATCATCTTGTGAACTAAGCGTTGTTTCTCTGCTTTTAATTCTGCCTGACGAATCAAGTCAGCTGCGCGATCGAATACGACTGCGCCGTCTACGATAGTTTGCTCTGATTTAGCATAAATAGAAAGAGGATTGTCTGACCAAACCACGATATCTGCATCCTTACCTTCCTTGATTGAACCGACGCGGTCAGCGACGTGTAACATTTTGGCAGGATTCAAGGTCACCATTTTCAAGGCATCCTCCTCACCCATACCAGCGTATTTCACTGATTTTGCAGCTTCTTGGTTCAAACGACGCGCCATTTCCGCATCATCTGAATTAATCGCCACATTCACACCCGTCTTTTGCATCAAGTAAGCATTTTGTGGAATCGCATCAGTTACCTCCATTTTATAGCTCCACCAATCCGAGAACGTAGAAGCCGCAGCACCATGTTTGGCCATAATATCAGCGACTTTATAACCCTCTAAAATGTGGGTAAATGTATTTACCGTGAATCCAAAATGATCCGCCACTTTCATCATCGCGTTAATCTCGCTCTGAACATACGAGTGACAAGTGATGAAACGTTTGTGGTTTAAAATTTCGACCAAAGTCTCTAATTCTAAATCAATACGCTTACCTGGACCTTGTTTTTCATAATCTCTTGCACGAGTGAAGGCATCCATTAATACCTGCTCCACACCCATTCTTGAGTCTGGGAAACGCGGATTCGAGGTGTTATAAGAACGTTTTACGTTCTCTCCTAAAGCGAATTTGATGAACGGATCCCAGTTAGCAAACTTCATTCCCTCCGCATTAGCACCCCAACGTAATTTTAGTAATTGTGTTTGGCCACCAATGGTATTACAAGAACCGTGTAAGATATGGCTAGACGTCACACCACCACTTAATTGACGGTAGATGTCCACGTCATCTGGATCGATCACGTCTTGAATACGCACTTCAGCCGTTACGGATTGCGAACATTCGTTAATGCCGCCGGTTCCCGCAATGTGCGAGTGTTCGTCGATGATTCCCGCCGTCACGTGTTTGCCTGTTGCGTCAATAACGCGTGCCGAAGGATCTTTTAATCCTTTACCAATCGCCGCGATTTTTCCATTCTTTAATAAGACATCGCTATTCTTTAAAACACCTGATTTCTCATTTGTCCAAACCGTCGCATTCTTGATCAAGATTGTTTCAGCTACTGCTGGTTTAGGCGTTCCATATCCTGCAAATGGATAAATAACAGAGCCTAAGTCTAATTTATCTTCTCTTTTCGCTGTCTTTTTCGAAGCTGTATCGGCTGGAGCAGAGGCTGTCGCTTTCCAAGAAACCCACTCTCCATTCGCCAATTGACCTGTTCCAGTGAAGGCAGCGTCTGCGAACGTACCACTTAAGCGGGTGCGCTTTCCTTTGTCTGCTTTTGAAGAGAAGCTCAGGTTGATTAAAGATTCTTTTTGGGAAAAATCAACAGAAGTCGTGTCTTTTCCCAAAATCTGTACTTTATAGCCTCCTGGCTCACCAGAGATGCTTAAGGTAGCAGACATCGCTCCTAACTTAAGGGCGTATTTCCCAGCGATTGAGCTCCATTGATCCTTAGAAATGGTATAGCCATCGCCTTGAATCCAGTTTTCGATGATGCTTGTTTTATCTGCGAAAATAGGGCCATTCGTTATCACGAAGTTGGCTAATTTACCTGCATCTAAGCTTCCTACCATATCCGAAACACCTAAAATGGTAGCCGGAGTCGTCGTCAATGCTTCCAATGCTTTTTGCTCGCTTAAACCATATTGAATGGCTTTGCGAAGGTTAGGCATAAAGCTATTTACGTCTTTCAAACCGTTTGCTGTTAAAGCAAAGGATAGACCCGCCTTCTCGAAACTCGCTGGATTCGTAGGAGCTAATTCCCAGTGCTTCATATCCGCCACGTTCACGAAACGTGCGTCCGTAGGATCCTCTAAATCCATCGCTTGCGGGAATTCTAGAGGCAAAATAAATTTCGCATTTGATGCTTTCATTTCATCGATGCGCTGGTATTCATTACCGCTTGCCTTGATGATGTATTGAACACCAAACTCGTCGCCGATTTTATCCGCCCGTAAAACAGACCACTTGTCGGTTACCTCGAAGATTTGAGGAAGACCTTGGATCTCGTTAAATGAGGCTAAAGACAAATTTGTTCCCTCTTTCGCGGGCTTCGACTTGTACCAAGAAGCGTCTAAGAAGTTTTGGCGTAATAATGCAATAGAACCCATCAATGAACCTGGATAATCCTGAGAAGAGGATCCTTTGTTAAAGGAATAATGCGCGGATGCCTTCTCTTTTAAGACTACCAAATTTTCCTTTTGCTTTGCTAAGCTCACAAAAACACCTGCACCACGGGAGATTCCATCCATGTGGTGTGTTAAAACGGTGCCAAAGCCCAGCTTGCGCAATTCTTTCGCCTTCGCATCATTAACCTCGAATAATTTCGCGTGCGAAACTTCCGATTTGATTGCCTGATTCCAGGAATATGGACCTTTTGTGTTTGAAATCATTTGGGAAGGGGAGCGGAAACCGCCACCACCTGGTGCTACAGGGTTCATGCCGTAATCACTGTAAAGATCAATGAAAGACGGATAAATGTATTTTCCGCCGCAATCGATCACAATCGCATCCTTTGGGACTGCCACGGCTCCGATTGATTCGATCTTGCCATTTTTAATGACCAAAGTCGCTTTAGTCAAAGTCGTTTTTGCATCTTTCACGATGGTCGCGTTCGTGAAGGCGTAATAGCCATTTGACGGACTTGCGATGTCATTTAACGGGAAAGTAACCTGGGAAAATAGCGTGCTGCTCATCAAGAGGAACAGGACGCCCAGGTAATAGGTGTAGAATTTTTTCATTCGATGAATTATTGTTAGACTTTAAAGATAGAAAAATTTTGTGTAGTGCCTATCTTTGTCTACACTATTTGCCTAAGTCCAACATGAATACCACTAATACAATCGCACAATTAGTTGCGAATCCTGAGTCTCATGCCCGTTTTTTGAACACCCTTTCCTTCATGGAAAATTCCGGCGCGCGCAAAATTTCTAAATTTGAACATAAGAAAGAGGTTAGCCTGATTATCTTAAAACACGCCGCGGAAGAGCACCGCCACGCCTATTACCTAAAAAAGCAGATCAGCAAATTAGTTCCGTCCGGCTTCGAAACCTATGACGATGCGTTTCTAATCAACCCGCGCTCCTCTCGTTTTTACTTAGATCTATTAGACCTGCGTGTCAGCCAATATGCGAAGAAAAACCTAGGTCTATCTGGCTATGACGTGAAATGGGCAGCCTATTTATTAGTGACCTATGCGATCGAATTACGGGCGGATGAGTTGTATCCGATCTACCAAAAAATCCTCACCGAAACCAAATCTAAAGTCCAAGTAAAATCCATAATAGTGGAAGAAGAGGGGCACTTAGAAGAGATGATTGCTCAATTAAAATCCACCTGGCCAGACTGGGAACAGCACGCTGCCGTGGCTGTGCAGATTGAATCTGAGTTATTTCAGGACTGGGTGAGTTCGTTAGTGGAGGTTGCGGCGTAAGGCCGGTTAAAGGCCTCTTGCTGCATCTTAAATAGCTCCGAAATGCCACGAATGGTCTTTTTCGACATTCCTTTTTTGTATTTCAAGATATCGGAAATCAAGCCTTCGCTGACATGTAGTTTACGGGCTAAATCCGCTGCTTTCATTTTATGCTCTGCTAATAAAGATTTTAATAGCTGAACTGGATCAAGGTTCCGAAAGTGACTATTTTGTTTATCGTAAGTCTCAATCAGTAAAGTCAAGAGGTTAATTTCATCTTGAATTTCTGGCGTGATGGGGGAACTAAAGACGAGTTTTTCGAGCACATCACAGTAGTGTTCATATAAGGTATCGGAGTTAATAACGCGGTATTTCATGGAATTAGTAGCTACTAATAGTGTATTGCAATCCTTTCGAGCAGAGCTTCGAGTAGTCTGCATGACTTCCTATCCAGCAGATGAATAGGTGGACTTGACTTAGGCCAAATCCGTATTTACCAATCAGTCGAAATTGATTTCCTTTGATATTGAAAATCACGCGGCTCGATCCATTGCCCAGTAGGTCGCAGGAGGGAAAGGTAAATAAAATATCGTCTGGTTTCTCCCAATCCGCGTTCCTGATTTTATCTACCCAATCTTCTAAGGGGAAATAGCAGTTCGTGTGATTAATCGAAAAAAGATAGATCGTCTTCTCTTTAATTAAATGGACTTTCATGTGGTTAGGTGTTTTCGTAAAAAACAAACCTAGCACTAATCCTTCACAAACATACCACTAAAACTTCACAAAACGTGAACTTTCTTATTTTTATCAACAAACTTTTAATTTCGACATTCTCCTCCACGAACGCCACTTCCAAATAGTAAATTATTTCTTGATGGCCAATCGGCCGGTATAGTCAATTCTCTGTAATAAAATCGAGGTCTTTTGCTCTACAAAATATTCATCTACTGCCTTGCGACAGCCTTCCCAGTGTCCATAATCGTCTATGATTAATACGCCGCTTGAGCTTAAGGATGGGTATAAATGGATTAATTCGTGTTTTGTAGACGTGTACCAGTCGGTGTCTAAGCGCAATAATGCAATGGCGCCTGCGGGTACCGTGACGGGGATGGTGTCCTCTACTTTTCCCTCCACATAGTGAATGTTTTCAGCTGGAAAGGAGCTATTTGACATCGTTAATTTAACGTCGTCTAAGTTTGCCAAACACCACACCGAAGTCTCCTTCTTATCTTGTGTTTGCTCGAGCATTTGGTCCGCTTTTTGGCCCCTAAAATCCACATCCTCCACCGTAGGCTCGGACATTCCCTCAAAAGTATCGTATAAATAGAGGTGGCGATCGCTCACTCCACGATGGGCTAAAACTTGCGCGACCATCAACGATGAACCTCCTCGCCAAACACCACATTCCACGAAATCTCCCGAAATTTTTTGATCAATCACATAATTCGTCGCCTGATATAGCGCGAACATGCGTTCTACCGATGTCATCGTATAGGGTTGACATGCTTGGTAAAATTCCCAAAAAACCTTGTCTTGAATATCAGCGTAAGGGCCGGCTGCCTTGCGATCGAATTTAGTGACTTTGTAACCTAAGTATTCAATGAGGTTTAATAGTAATTTGCGCATAAAGGATTGTTATGACCACAAATTACTAAAAAACCTCAAAAAAAGGGACCCTATTTTACCGTAAACTGAAATATTTCAGACGACGATGAATTGCCTTTCGCATCCTTCGTTACTACTCTCCAAAAATATTTAGTGCCAGCTACCACAGTAACATCCGCAATGGAGGAAGTAGTGGCAGGTAATTTAGTTTGTATAACAGGAGGATTCGCATCTGTTCCAAAGTACACATCATAGGTAGAGATATCATTATCTACATCTGCCCCTTTCCATCTTAGAGTCACCTTATTGCCTGTTATCTGCTGACCTATCGTAGGGCTAAGCGCTTCAGCAGGGAATGGTGTGTAGAAAATTTGTACTGGGCCTGTGGTATAAAACTTCCAAATATCACTGTTGGTCGTTTTCGTCGTCTTTGTGGTCTTAGAAGTGACAAACCACGAGAATGGCGTGTTACGTTTTACAGCCACCTCTATGGAATTCGTCGTAGCACCCTGCGTCAAACTCGTCCCAGAAATCAAGTTTTTGATGGTGATATCATAGCTCTCTGCATCAGTTGCCGCTGTCCAACTAAACTTAATACGCGTTATCGAATCAGATAATACGGTTCCCGCCGCGCAGACCTCGTTTGTAGTAGGTGCGAGCAAGGTAGCTGCCTCTGGAGCTGGTATCAATAAGTCCGGTGGTATGACACAGGAAAAAACCGCGCCCGCAACTAAAAGGATGGAAATATACTTTCTCATTGTTTGATAATTTTATAATTGATATCCCCTAACTGTAGGAAATAAACTCCATTTTGTAACTGACCTAATTCTAAGGTGATGGTCTCGGCATTTGGTTCAAATGTACCAGAGAAGACGCTTGTTCCAGCTGCATTCAAAATCGTAACTGATCCATTGTGGGAGAATGATTTACCCATTTGGATAGTTAATTTATCCTTGAATGGATTAGGATAGCCCATTATCGCATCGCCGATATAAATCTCTTTATTGTAAACCCCTTGACACGCTTTGTCTGTTTGAACCATGATTTTATTTAAACCTTCTTTCAATGGTAGGTTAATCTTGTTCGCACTTGTTTCTAACGCATCCCCATTCAATATTACCTTGTAGCTTGTGCCACCAGATAATGACAAGGCTACTAATTTATCTACAGGAGCCACTGCCGCAAATACCGTCAGGTCACTAGGCTCTGTCACCACTACATCATAACATTGTGAATAAGTAGGCTGACCTGCGATCGTAACGCAAAGGGCATAATTACCGGCTGAAAGACCCGTCATGTCTAATTTAGAAGTGAAGTTTACGGTACGTATCACTTTATCCGCTTGTTTTAAAGTAGCGGTATAACTAAACGGTAAGGTCGCAGACAAGGAGATTTTACCATCGTTACTTGTCTGGCACGTTTCGCCTGTGCTCGTTATTCTAAAGTTCGTCGCTGGCAATGAGAAGATCGTTTGAACCTCTACTGGGTTTGAATTTGTGAAGCAGCCAGATGAATTGGTCACTCGCACAGAATAGCTTCCGGATTTAGAAACAACGATTCCTTGAGTTGTAGCTCCTGTAGACCAAGCATAGCTTGAACCTGGGCTTGCTGTCAATAAGACGTTACCTCCATTCACAAAGGTAGTAGGGCCATTCGCAGTGATTACTGCCGCTGGCTTCGCTAACACCGTAATCAATTGAGCATCTGAGGTAGCTCTGCAACCTGCTGCACTTGAAAGTGTGACTGCATAACGACCGCTTTCAGATACGGTGATCGATTGAGTCGTCGCCCCATTCGTCCAAAGGTAAGCGCTTGCCGGACTGGCCGTAATCGTTCTTGTCTCTCCTTGGCAGAACGAAGAAGTACCCACCATACTGATGGTCGCCTTCGAGTAAATTGTAGGAGTAACACTTAATCGAGTAGGACTTTCACAACCATTTGTGCTTTGAGATGCGAAATAAGTCGTTCCTTGCACCACTGGCGTAGAAGAAACAAGGAAGTTTCCACCCGTAGCAGCGCTATACCATTTAATATCGGTTCCTTGAACGTTTATATTAGCTAAGCTAGCACCCAAACAAACTTCCGGAGTACTTAGACCTGTAGGCGCATTTACTTGGTTAACCGCAATGGTCACCTCTTTCTTAAATACTTTTCCACCTACCGTCACCTCCACTTTGTAGGTAGTGGTTCCATTAGGTGTTGCGCTGATCGTTGGCGTTGTTTCACCTGTTGACCAGTTTAAATTAGTAGCTGATACATATAGCTGTTGAATTTCTGAATCCGTCAGACTACGGTTATACATGGCAATATCATCTAATTTACCTTTGAAGTATTTGTCCAAATAACCAGTCCAAACTCCACGAACTCCGAAATAAGATCTCGCATCATGGAATCCTACATTCGAACCTCTGATGTTCTTTGTTTCGATTAGTTTTCCATCTATGTATATCGACGAACTAGTCGGAGTCATTTTCCAAACTACATGGGACCATCTTCCCGTGATTTTTTCATTCGAAATATTAAAGTTCTCCCACAGGTTCGTTCCAGATTTATCAGCCCGCACATTCACATTATTCGCGTTCAGACTTAAATTAAAGTCATTCCCTCCTATGTCATTGCTTCCATCTCCTAAAACGGTTCCTTCAGCAAGGGTGTTTTGAGACTGAGTCCAGAAGGAAATCGTAAAGTCATTCGCGATAGGGAAAGCACCAGGTACAGAAATAAAGGCATTCGTGCCATTAAAGTCGTATGCTTTATTTGCAGCTCCAAATCTATCCGTCGTCAATACGGCACCGCTGATGGTACCATTTTTGCCACCGTTCGATTCGTCATTCGCGTTACCATTAAATGGCCAATAACCTACAAGGCTACCGTTTAAGGCTGGAGGGTTAACCCCATTTTGAATGATTGAAACTCCGCCTATGGTCGCACTAGATGTCAAGGTAACCGGCGTGCCTCTACATACATTAGTAGCACTTGCCGCGATTTGGAGGTCTACAATGGTTACCATCGAACCTGATCGATTCAAACTCTCTGCCCCATTAATGGTCTGTGTTGCAAAATAGGTTACCCCATTATTCAAGACCGTCGTCGAAGCTAGAGGTGTTCCACTTGACGGTGTCGCATACCACTTAATGGCTGTACCTGTGGCTACTAAATCTGCCACCGTTGAGCCGCTGATGAAAGTTTGGTTTTCAACTTGTGGCGCTGGTGTATTATTAATAAATGGAGGTAATACTTCCAGGAACCAAGAATTACAACTTGCTGTTCCCGCCGTATTAGTCGCAGTAATCGTATACGATGTTCGTGCACTAACGGCAGTTGGGGTACCATTAATTTGTCCAGTGCTAGCATTTAAAGTTAATCCAGCAGGTAAAGCAGGACTTATGGTATAAGTAACATTTGAGCCAGAAGCCGCAAAATTCACCGTTTGAATTGGAGTTCCAGTTACATAGGTGAGCGCCATTGGGCAAATTAAAAGAGGAGCGTCTCCTACTACCGTGATAACCATATTTGCACTAGCAGATCCAGATGAATTAGTCGCAGTTATAATGTAACTCGTTGCGGCCATTAAGCTAGTTGGCGTTCCGGAAATAATACCAGTAACGGTATTTAAACTTAAACCTGCTGGCAATACTCCCGCCGAAATACTGAATGTGACTGCTTCGCCTTCAAAGGTCGGAACAATAGGTGTTATCGCTGTATTTACTTTCAGGATAACTGGACTTGGGTATCGTAAGTTAGCAGGAGGTCTGATTATGACAGACATATTTATGGTCACAGAACTACTTCCAGCAGAATTAGATCCCGTAATCGTATACGATCTCAAGCTGCTAATGGCGGTAGGTCTTCCTGAAATGACTCCCGTCGAAGGATTCAATACAAGCCCAGCAGGCAATGGTGAAGACACGGAGTAGTTCGTGATTTTTCCTCCACTATTACTTGGGAAAAGGGATGTTATTTCTTGTCCTTGTATAAATACGTAGCTGTAATTAGGATAACGAAGTGCGGTAGGAGGTAGGTTGCAAATATTTACCACAACATTCACTGGTGCTGAAGTCGTTGTACAACCTGCCGCATTCGTTACTGCTACTGAATAATTTCCAGAACCATTTACCGTAATACTACGGGTAGTGGCTCCATTTGACCAACGGTAAGAAGTACCTGCGCTTGCTGTCAATACAACGCTCTCGCCAGAGCAGAAGGTTACAGGTCCGGAGGTAGTGATTACTGCTGGTTCAGGCAAGTTCACGCGAACTGCTAGACGAGTAGGGCTTTCGCAACCATTCACCGTTTGAGAAGCGAAATAGGTAACTCCTGATGTTAAGAAAGAACTAGCATCATATAGATTTCCACCTGTCGCGGCTGTATACCATTTCAAATTAGTTCCTGTTGCTGCGATCGAAGAGATCTTGCTGTCTGTACATAAATTTTGAACAGCTGCGCCAGCAGGAGCCGAAACGTTATTTACCGTGATAGTCACCGATTTTCTAAATGTGCTGCCATTTGACGTGATATCTACGAAATACGTTGTCGTCTGGGTAGGTCGAGGGTTAATGGTTTCAGTGGTTTCACCAGTAGACCAACGATACGAGGTAGCCGTTGCATCGCCCGCGAAACGGCGGACAGGGCGAACATATAGCTCATAGACTTTGGCATATTGGAAGAAGTTACCATTCGTACACTCCAGGCAGAAGTGACTTCCACTTTCAGCAGTTAACTGAGAACTCGTCCAGTAAAGAGTACCTCGAGATGGAATAGCTCCCACATTGAAATTCCCAATGTTTCTCAAAATTAGGTTAGTGTAAATTCTGCCAAATTCTCCTTGCGATGGCAAGAACCAATCATCGTATCCATTCACGAAGTAGTCTAAACTGCGTCTAGCGGCCGTGGTGGTGGATGAGATCGTACCAGTAATCGCTAGCGTATTTGATAAACCGCTTCCGATACTTAGGCTAGTTGCTCCTGGAATCGAAACATTTGTTAAACCTGATCCCTGTGCATGCCCCCAACTGCTAAGCGGAAGATTTACGGGAGCCGCCTCTAAGTAGCGCCATCCATTTAAGGTGCTACCTTGATCATGGAAGATAAAACCACCAGCAGGGCCTCTTGAGCCTACCGTATAATTCCCCGTCGTACTTACTCCAGTCACCGATAATTGTATGGTTTCTCCTCCGCACAATACCGTTTTAGAGCTACTTATTTCTGGGTTTATAATGCTAACGGTTACGGCTAAACGTGCTGGGCTCTCGATCGAATTAATCGTTTGAGTAGCATAATAAGTAACACCATTCACAAGTACAGTAGTAGGACTAAGTGTTGATCCTCCAGCGGCATTTGAATACCATTTTAGATTAGTGCCTATTGCCACTAAATTAGAAATGGTCGCAGCAGGTAAGAACGATTGCGTTGCTCTACCCGTAGGAGTAGGAACCACTGCCACTGTTGAAGTATTCCAAAGGAAAGTTCCCTGAGTCGCTAATGTTATATTTTCAAAATTGGCGTTTGCCCCATGCGAACCAGCTAATAAGAATCCATTACCAACCGCATTAATACTGTTGACTTGGTCATCCTCTGGACCACCACCCGTGATGGTGCTGATTAAGGTAGCCGTAGAATCATATACGACCACAAGCGCATCATTCTGTGCGCCATTTGAAGCATTGAAGAAACCACCCACACCCATTCTGCTGCCTTGCTTAGCGATGCTAGTGAAGACTGTTTGACCGGTCGATTGATTTAATCCGCGAACTAATAACGGAACCCCTGCGGATGAATATTTCGCTATAAAGGCTCTATTTTGAACAGAAGTTGGTTGTGTTAAATTCGTTGCATTCGTGGAGTAGAAGGTAGCAGCGGCTCCACTGTAATTTCCGACAATCCATGGATTGTTTTGATTATCAATGGTTACATCATAACCAGTCGTGGTCGTAACTTCTCCTTCTCCATTATTACCATAACTTACGCCCCATTGCCATATACCATTTGTGTTCAATTTAACTAGATAAGCTAACCCTATGCCAGGATTTGCTAAAGTTCTCGTGGTATTGCCCGCATCTTTAAATTCGGCGGGTGTTCCTGCGCTCCATGAGCGGAACTCTCCTACGAAGTAAATATTGTTTTGCGCATCAATCTCCATGTTTCGGATGTATGCATCGCGGTTATGTAATGTCGTACGCCAAACTACCTCACCTGCAGGTGTAAATTTCGCTAACAATCCTGTTCCAAAATTTGACCCATATGAAGCAATACCAGTCGTGCCTATTGGGCTATTTATGGTAGCGGCAAACGAAGATGGACAACAGCCATTAAAGCCTCCAGATACAATTGGAAAACCTAGACGATCCAATACCACTGAATTAAATGATTCATTCGAAGTACCTCGCAACGAAGCACCCCAAAGAACACGACCTGCTGCATTTAACTTCACTAAATATCCATCCTGGTGGTTCGAATTATTCGCAGAAGTCCGGATAGAAGTAAAACTAGAATTATCTGTCCCTCGGAAGGTAAAGTCTCTATTGAATCCACCCACCACATAGATATTTCCTGTCGAGTCTACCGCAATCGCACGACTCCCCCCACCTATATAATCATATTCACCCACGGAACCTGCTCGAGTAGCCCACTGCACCTCACCGCATGCATTTAACTTCGTTAAGAAGATATCATTTGCTCCTGCCGAAGTGAGGGTCGTATTACCGATGGTTAAAGTTCCAGTGAATGCTCCACCTAAGTAAATATTACCGTTCTTATCGGTAGTAGATGAATTAATGTTGTAATTAAGATTTCCAAAGTTCTTCACCTTAGGATTGAAGCAATTCGCCTCCAGTACTGTTACGGTCACAGCAAAACGTGATTGACTTTCGAAGCCAGCTACCGTTTGCGAAGCATAATACGTGGTGCCTGTCGTTAAGGTCGCAGTACCTGATAGAGCGGTTCCCCCACTCGCGGCTGTATACCATTTCACTGCAGATCCAGTGATGGCGATATCTGAAATTTTGGCTCCAGTTAAGAAACTCTGATTCGCATTTCCACCAGGTGCAGCAACATTATTGATGGTTATGGTAATGGATTTTCTACAAACCACTCCATTTTGCCTGATATTAACCCAATAAGTCGTTGTTTGCGTAGGGCTTGGATTAATGCTTGCTATCGTTTCACCCGTAGACCACTCATACGTAGGCAAGTCCTCGATCTCCATTAACACACTACCGTTCCAGCTTTCTGTGGCATCGTTCCAGTAATCGGACAGGTTACCATAGTCCATGTTTGCATTATTTTCATTTCCTCCATCATTAGGTTCGTCAGCACTCCATCCCATCGAGCGTGTTGCCCATCTTGTAAATGTTAACGGTGAGCCATCTAACCATTTCCAGCCTCCACCTGGCTCTGAATAAGTAGGGTCATTTCGATCTTGGTATAATCCTAACCAAACATCACCGAATGAAAGAGCATCGCCGATCGGTTTAGAAACTGAATCATTTTCCGCTTGGGTATTTACACAATATAGATATCCTCCAAAACTCTCAGCGAGTGCCTTTGCAGCCGGATAGTTCATGCGGTTTGGATATAAATAGTAATTATGCCCTCTAAACTTCGCTCTTAACACCCAGCCAGCCTGCGTGATTCGAGCTATTTTTTCGCTTGTCATCGCCGAATTTCCAGAAGCAGTTAATACAACCGATGTTCCAGAACTAACAACGGTAGCGGAGGCCTGAATCGTACCTATGACATGGTTTACCGTTACGGCAAGGCGACTGGTGCTTTCGAAATTATTGACTGTTTGAGAAGCATAATAAGTTGTCCCATTTATGGTATTTGTTGAGTCATTTAAGGCCGTTCCTCCAGTTGCTGCTGCATACCATTTAATGGCACTTCCAGTAACTACTAGATTGCCTAATTTACCGTCTGAGCAAATAGTCTGAGCAGCCAGTCCCGTAGGTGCTTTAGGTGTATTGTCTACCCGAAGTGTGTATGACTTTCGGCATGTTACCCCATTGGTGGTAACATCTACCCAATAGGTAGTTGTTTGCGTAGGGCTAACCGTTAAGGTTGATGTGGAATCTCCCGTAGACCAACGGTATTTAGTGGTCGTAGTTTCATTTCCAAAGCGTCTCATTAAGCGCAATAAACCTGCGCCTTGATATCCAGCTCTGTATTCTGGGTAGCTGGATCCATTGCTGAAGTTTTGAACCCAAGCACCGCCATTGATTCCCGAGGAACCATATTCGCCAGGTGTCGAAGACCAGTAGGCCTGGTTTTCTAAATTACCAAGGTTATTCAACTTTAGGTTTTGGTACATCAAGTTTACTTCTCCTTTGGAAGGAATAAACCAGTCCTTATTTCCGTTCAGTGTAAAGTTTCTAGCCGTAGAAATAAAATCGCCGTTACATCCCGCGGCAATCCACCTAAGCGTATTCTCTAATCCCAAACCTATCGCTGCAGATGTTCCGGTAATAGGGGTCGTGTAGCACCCCATCCCATTATCTGCTCCGTTTTCATAAGGAGAGGCCTCCAAATAACGCCAGCCGTTTAAGACAGTTCCTTGATCGTATACAATGACACCCCCTGATGGGCCTACTGAACCTACTGTGTAGGTAGTTGGGTTAACTAAGGTATTCGCAACGCTAAGTGTAGCAGATCTACCGCTAACAATCACAGAGTCAGTTGAATTCAATTCAGGATTACTGATATAGGCGATGACACTTGCACGGTTAGTACTTTCTAAGCTGTCAAGTGTTTGGGAAGCAAAATAGGTTGTGCCATTTACGAGTGGGGTAGTACCGGCTAATGAAGTCCCTCCAGTAGCGGCTGCATACCACTTAATTTGATTTCCAGTAGCCACTAGGTTAGACACCGTAGATCCCTGACAGAAGGTCTGTGCACCGGCTACTTTAGGAGCAGATAGGTTTGCATTGATGACCTTATTTTTCTGAGGGGAGGTATAGAATCCTTCGTTATTACCTAACTGACCATTGGAGTTATTACCCGTTGCCCATAGACTACCGTTCGTTTTTAGAGCGAACGTATTAGAGCCTCCTACCGAAACAAATTTCCAATCGGTGTCTGTTCCCACTTTAGTAGGGACATTCAGGTTTGAAACAGAATTTTGGCCTAATTGACCACTGAAATTGCTTCCCCATGTCCATAAGCTTCCATCATTTTTAATGGCAGCCGAATGGCCTCCACGAGCAGAGATCATATTCCAGTCCGTATCGTTAGAGATTTTCACGGGGTAATTGACAGTGGTATTATTTCCTGTACCTAACTGTCCGGAAGAGTTATTTCCCCAGGCCCATAAGGTTCCGTCCGTTTTTTGAGCTAATGCATGACTGCTTCCAGCCACAATAAATTTCCAGTCATTCGAATTTCCAATTCTGACCGGATTTTCTTTGGTGATATTCGTACTATCTCCTAATTGGCCGCTGAAATTATATCCCCAGGCCCACAGACTTCCATCTGTTTTGATACCATAGTTAGTATTACTACCTGCGAATATTTGCTTCCAATTAGTGTCAGTACCTATCCTCAATGGGGTAGTTGAATTTACTTGGGTAAATGTTTGAGATGTTCCATTCTGAACAGATTTTATGGTGTAATTCCCCCATCCCCATAGACTGCCGTCATTTTTAATCGCATAAGTAGAAGATGATCCTGTGGATAGCGATTTCCAATCCGTGCTAGTTCCCAACATGGTGGGAACGGGAATGGTCTGGCCAGTTGTCCCATTTCCAAATTGCCCAGCAAAATTAGCTCCCCATCCCCAAAGGCTTCCGTCTGTTTTTATGGCAAAAGTATGATTTGAAGCTGCGGCACTAAAGGTTTGAATGTTTGCTATAGAGGTAATTCGAACAGGGAAGTTTTTATTAACCAAACTTCCATCTCCCATTTGGCCTGAATTATTTAGACCCCAAGACCAAACCGAATTATCCGTTTTGATGGCTAGAGGTGTAGCTCCATCTGCACCAATGCTTTTCCAATTTAGGTCAGTACCTACTTGAATAAAGCTATTTTTTTGTTCTGCTTTTCCAGTACCTAATTGACCAAAACCATTATTTCCCCAGGAATAAATCGTTCCATCTCGGTTAATGGCTACCGCAAAATTTCCAAATACGGAAACGCGTTCCCAATCAGATTTAGTACCCATTTTAGCCGGGTAATTTCTCTTCTCAACTAATGTCCCATCGCCTAATAAGCCGGAGTTGTTTGTTCCAAAAACCCAGATAGTTCCATCGGATTTTAATGCCATGGAGATCCCTGTTCCTGCCACAATTTGTCTCCAGTCTGAGCTATCACCTACTCGACCAGGTGTATTCCTATCATTATATGTATAGTTGCCTAATTGCCCTAGTAGATTATATCCCCAAGCCCACAAACTACCCTCTTTTTTGACAGCCAAGGTGTGATTTCCTCCCGCGTCTACGTGAGACCAATTACTTTCAGTACCTACTCTAGTAGGGACATTTCGATTCGTATTTGTTCCGTCTCCTAATTGCCCTTGAGCATTATATCCCCAGGTCCACAAGGTTCCATCCGTCTTAACGGCAGCAGAGTGATTGCCACCTGCTGAGACATTTGCCCAATCTTTTGCCGTTCCAATTTGTACGGGGCTGTATTTATGTACAAAAGACTCATCGCCTAGTTGACCATTCCAATTACTTCCCCAAGCCCACAAGCTGCCATCCGTTTTGATGGCAAGCACGTGTTGAGGGCCCACTGATATTTTGGACCAGTTACGATCAGAGCCCACCTGAATAGGACTTCGTTGAAATGAGGTGGATCCAATGCCTAAAATACCGTTATTATTTGATCCCCAAGCCCATAAACTTCCGTCTATTTTAATCCCTAGGGATGAATTACCTTTTGAAGAAATGAATTTCCAATCTTTACTGGTTCCGACCTGGGTGGCCAAAGTTTTATTCGTAGTCGTTCCATCGCCTAACTGACCTATGCCGTTAGATCCCCAGCCCCACAAAGAGCCATCTTTTTGTAATAATAAGGTATGTTGCGATCCGGTTGCAATTTGAATACCCGGGATAGTTCTATCCGCAGGTACATCGAATGGAACTCCTAAATCAGATTCAAATGCACCTAAATCAGGGTTAGAGCCTGCTGGCAAAGGCCGAGATTTCCCATTTATATCAACCGTATTTGTAAAGGTAGTGCTACCAGCCCCAATAGCCGGGCTATTGCTAAATAATTGGTAATTGCCTGAGCCCACAAATTTAGGATCGACATTTTGCACGGTCGTTAAATCCACATTAGCCTTAGCTCTAGCTGTTAAGGGAATTGCCTCTAAACCTCTTTCTAGGATGGTATTTTTAACGATAAGGGAATCATATTGTTGGCCAAAACCTAAAACAGGATCTGTATTATTGTAAATGATCGAATTCTGGAAGGAAGTCGTGTTTCCTTCTGAAGTGGTCATGATTTTCGCATTGTTTGCGATGGTAGTATTCAAAATTTGAACTCTAAATCTCCAAGCATTTAAATCACTTCTGAAGGCAAAAACTTTGGCATTATTATAAAATACCGAGTTTGTTATCGTGGTATTATTTGCATTAGAAATCTCAATCGCTGAGCGTGTATTGCCGTAAAAAAAAGATTTACTGATTTGTGGGCTTACCCAATAGCCAGAATATCCAACAGTGTTATTATATATTTTACAATCAACCACATTCGCATTTCCATAAATACCGATGAAGTTATTATAGATTTTACAGTTTTTAATGGTCGGTCGTATTGTTTGATCTCCTGAGAAAATGGCAGTGCCTTCTGTGTGAAAACCATAAGGAGAAACCCATCTAATTTGGTAAGCAGGAGCGGCTGTATTTGTGACTGAAAATCCTTCAAACCAGGCTGCTGCAGCCCGAATAATAAGTCCCATTCCCGCCGCATTTCCATCGATTATGGTAAGATCAGGTCCTGCTGTCGACATTAAACGAACAGCTTTAGCGCCCATATCAAGATTTTCCACATAGGTCCCAGGCCTTACTAAAATAGTATCCCCATTGATCGCATAGTTTATGGCAGACTGTATGCGGCGAAAGGGCGCAGAAATTAATCCTTCAGAACCGGTGTCATTTCCAGTGACGTCTACATAGATTTTAGTATTGTGGACAAAAAAACGAGAGGGTTTTTTTGCTTCAGCAGAAAACTGTAAGAATAAAATACAGGCGAAAAGCGATAAGATACTTTTCAGAAGACGTAAATTTCGTACCATAGGTCAGAAGGGAGTTATTCAACATGAAATATATTACAAAAAATCCTAAAGAAAAACACCTAATTATTTAGCGGTATTATATTGTAAAGATCAGATAATTAACATTTTAACCTTTAGATAAATTATCAGTTGAGTTTTGGTCAAAAAATTTTATTTTTAACAAAAAAATAAAACTCATGAAACTAGTATCCAAAATCTCATTCCTTGCTTTATCGGTTGTTTTGTTAAATAGCTGTGGAACTAAGCTTCCAGCAGGTCAAAAAGAAGTAGAGCTTCCTTGCTTCGAGGATAAATACACTTCTTCAAAGAAAAATTATATGGCTTCTGGTAAGGGCGTAAGCTTAGACCAGGTTACCTCCAGAAAAAAGGCATTAATCAATGCAAAGACGGAGATTGCTTCATTAATCCGTTCGAACATTCGTTCACTAACGGATGATTACTCTGTTTCCCGTGCGGTTAATAATAAAGAAGAATTTAAGTCACGTTTTGAATCGATTACATCAGAAACAGTAGATGAGATGTTGTCTGACATTAAAGTGGCTTGCCAAACGTTAGCATTTGACAAGAAAACGGGTCAATACAATACGTATTTAGCGCTTTCTATCAATAAGGATGCTGCGGCAACTCAAATCATGAACAAATTGTCTGCTTCTGAGAAAAAGAATTTGGATTTAGATTACGATAAATTCAGAGCATTATTAGATAAGGATGTTCCTGCAAAAAACTAGTCTCACCTTATTTATTTCCATCATTTTAGCGTCGTTTAATTTAGTCTCTCAAAAAGAGGTTAGGTTAAACGACCTATCTGCTTGTGCCGTTTTGCATTCAAACGAAACGGTAGAAGAGGCACGTCAAGCAGCGATTTTTAATGTGAAGCTTGTGGCGCTGCAAGAAGCTGGGATCAGTGAGTTAATTACGTCGAATCAATTTTTTGATGTAAAGAAAGGTTCGACTACGGATAAGGATAATTATTACGAGACGACTTTTGCCGATTTGAAGGGTGAAATCTCAAAGTTTAATGTGATTTCGTTTGACCAATCTGTAGGTTCGACTGGAGAGGTTAATGTGTGCGTAAAAGCCAATGTATCGGTTGTAAAATTTGATGCAGAGCCTAAGGATCGAATTAATTTACTAGTAGAAGGAGTTGATTCTCGCTATAAGAATGGAGATCCTATTTCGATGAAAATTAACTCTCCTAAAACAGCGTATTTTTGGGTATTTTTAATTGATGGGGAAGGAAATTATTCACTGCTTTATCCACAGAGTTTACAGCAAAGTAATTTATTAAGTGTAAATCAACCCATTTCTTTGCCAGATAAATCAGTGTATTGGAATGTGAATACCAAACAAAAGCAAGGGGAAAAGAATGGTTTATTACTCGTTTCTTATCCTGAAAATGTCACTATCAATGCGGCTCAAATAACCGATTTTAATTCCTGGGCGAATTGGTACAATCAATTAAATTACACGAGTAGGGCGAAGCAAATCAAGAATTTTTTAATATTTAATCCATGAGATTTTACCACTTAGTGTTTTTTTTAATTTTTGTAACTGCCTCTGTTTTTGCGCAGGAAATAAAATTAGAATATTTTGTCAATACGCCTATTTTAAATCAGTCAAATACAGGTTACCGGATCTTTTTTGGAACACAAAACGGAGCTTATTATTATAAGCAGCCATTATTAAGGACTAACTCTTTGCCAGTAATCAAAGTGTCTCCCTTAGCAGGGGAGACGTTTATCGTAATGGATAATCGTCTAGGTATTTATGACAACTGGATTTTTACTATGGCCTATGAAAGTCGCAATAATATCAAGGACCTTCAGGTTAAAAAAATTCTAGCGAATGAATTTGGTGACAAGTATTTTCTGATTGCTGCTAATGGATCATTATATGAAACAGAAATCGCAAAGGAGAATATTAAACTTCGTAAAAAAGACCTCCCTCATTTTGTTTCAGAAGGAGATTGGAATAACAATTTCAAGAAACTGCTTTTAGCAGATGATTATTATGTCTATTACTACAGCCCTGAGTCCGGAGATGTATCAAATCGCTTGAAGTTACCTTCAGGGGTCACTTCGATAAAAGTGAATACGAAGGAGTTTGACGTACTGGTGGGTTTAACCAATGGGCAACTATTTATTTATTCTCAAGATCTGTCTACTGCTAAGCAAAATTTGGTCCTATCTAAAGCCCCTTTAACTAGTATTGAAGTTGATCCTTTAGATCATTATGCCTATGTGGGGGATGAAGACGGATTCGTTTACACGGTTGATCTATTGAAAAATAAGGTAATAAACACTCAAGAACTACATAAGGGTGCTGTTACAGTGGGTATGATTGATGATTTAACCAATACAAAAAGGTATATCGTTACCTCTGGAAATGATAAGCGTATCTTACTTTCGGATGTGTCGGATTTAGAGCCTAATTATAAGCGAATCGTTACAAAATTAGTAGAGAGTAGAAAGAATCAATTCATCAAGCAGCAATCAGGTGAGAAAGCGGTCGATTATGATAAGCGGGTAAATGACGCGAGTGTGAAAAGTTTTGTGGAATCAACTACAACCTCCATTGTAGATAGTTTAGCACAAGTAAAGTCGTCGAAGAATTTAAAATATCTGATCGCGAATGATAGTTTATCGGTTATTTTACCGCCTTTCCCTTTGGTTAAATTTAAGTTATTAAAACCGGTCGCAAGCATTGATGAATTAAGTCTTCAACTAATGCATTTCTCACTTGAAAAGGATAATACATTTGCTATTAATGAATTAGAAATTAAGTCCAAAGAAGGGGTCATCAAGTTTAGTTCTGATTCACGTAAGATGGTTGCCTTAGAGCAAGAATATTCACTAGAAGTGGCGAAAAAAATTGCTTCAAAAGAGCAAGATTTCAAGAATAGTTTAGCGGATTTAGTGGCTGCCTTGAGATCAAAAGGAAAATTAAATGATGTTGAGCTAACGGTAGAGGCACATTTAAAAGTAGAGAAGGATTCGTTAGGTCAAGATGAATTAAATCTACATGTGGTGTTTTTATCACAAGGAATAAAGGCTAACATCGAAAAGGAGACAGCAGATTATAAGGCAGGAAAGTATGATATATTCGAGTCGGTGGCGGCTACGACTTTGGTCGACTTCTTCATCAAATCTACGTCTGAAAAATTAGGCGAATATTTAGTGCCTAATACTAAAATTACCTTTAATTTAACCGGGTCTACCGACAAGTCTAAGATCAATAATGCGCTTCCTTATGCGAATGAATATGGGCCATTTAAGAACTTTCCGTATTATTTCCAAGGGCAATTGTCTGGCTTAAATTTGACGCAGGAAGAGGGGATTACACAGAATAGTCAATTAGGATTTTTGCGAACGTATTCGGTTCGAAATTTCATGGAAACTTCGTCCGATATTTTCGATGAAACACGCCGTAAATATGTGCACTTCTCGGAAGAGTCAGATCAATTCGGGCCAGAATACCGTCGGATTAAGATTGAGATGATCATTCACAGGATTATGGAAATGAATAAGATTCCGACAGACTTAAAGGCCCATGTTTCGGTGAAGGAGCGTGCTTTAAGTGAGATCGATGTGAATATTCCTACAGGTAAAAAGAACGAGGGGTATGCCCTGGTTATCGGAAATGAGGATTACTCTTCTTTCCAGCCTAATCTAACTGCAGAAAATAACGTTCCTTATGCCGTAAGAGACGGTGAAACTTTCTCGAACTACCTGAGAGAATTGTATGGTTTTGAGAAAGAGAACGTTGTATTCTTGCGAAATGCCACGTATGGTACAATGAATCAGGCCATTGCCCGTCTGGAACGTTTGATGGAAATCGATGGAAAAGGGAAGGAGATTGTTATTTTCTATTCGGGACATGGAATGCCTGAAGAAAAAACGAAAGAGCCCTATTTGATTCCGATTGATATTAGTGGTAATAATGTGAATCAGGGTGTTTCTTTGAAGAACTTAATGAGCCGCTTATCGGCTAAACCGCACGGTAAAATTACCTTTATTATTGATGCCTGTTTCAGTGGATTAGGTAAGGTGGAACCAATTGCTTCTGTGAAAGGAATTACGGTAACTCCGGTTAATCCTGAATTAGGGCCTAACATGATTTTAATGACCTCAAGTTCTGGAAATGAGAGCTCTATTGTGGATGATCAAAACCAGCACGGCTTATTTACCTATCACTTGTTAAAGCGTCTGCAGGAGGCGAAAGGTGAAATATCTATCGATGCACTCTTTAACCTTGTGCGTAAGGATGTGGCCTTAACTGCGATTAAAAAATTAAATAAAATTCAAACACCTTCAATACTAATTGGAAAAGATATCGAGCAGAAGGTGAAGACGATGTTGCTAATCGGGCAGTAAGCGTCCTCTTCAGAAAGGGCATTTCAGGTATTGACAGGATGTGTCAATACCTGAAAATGCGTTCCAGGAAAGTGTGATTATTTTACATTGGTTTGGATTTTTATCATTTTATCTTCATTATTGGTTTTGATTTTTATCATTTAGGTAGTAATATTGATTTGTATTTTTAACAAAACAATGAGCTACATACCTAGAATTATTGATCAAGAGCTTGAAAAATGGCGAAATCAGAGCGATAGGAAGCCTTTATTGTTGCGGGGGGCTAGGCAAGTAGGGAAGTCGTCAGCAGTGAGGCATATGGCAAAATCATTTGATCATTTTGTCGAAGTGAATTTTGATGAAAATCCAGCGTTTTCGAAGCTATTTGAAAAAACTATCTCCCCTACTGAATTGTGTGAGCAGCTTGCTCTTTTACTAAATGTACCTATTGTGGAGGGGAAAACTTTATTGTTTTTTGATGAAATTCAATCTTGTATTCCAGCCATTTCTTCGCTCAGGTATTTCTATGAAAAATTACCCCAATTGCATGTTATTGCTGCAGGTTCCCTTTTAGAATTCGCGTTGTCTGAGGTTCCTTCTTATGGAGTGGGGCGTGTTCGTTCAATTTTTATGTATCCATTATCTTTTCAAGAGTTTTTACTGGCGAATGGAGAAGAAGGACTGATAAACTATGTGATAGGTTCCGGATTTTCTGCTGAATTACCTGATTTGATTCATGAAAAATTGAACCATTATTTGAAGAAATTTCTAATCATTGGGGGGATGCCTGAAGTAGTTAGTTCCTATGTTCGAAATGTAGATATGCTGGAGGTGCAGCGTATTTTAGACGATTTAGTCCTATCAATTCAAGCGGATTTTACCAAATTCAGGGATCGGGTTCCCGCTATCCGTATTAGAGAGGTATTTAATTCGGTGGTTCAGCAGGTGGGGAATAAGTTTACTTACACTTTTGGAAATACAAATCTATCAAACATTCAAGTCAAACAGGCCTTGGATTTGTTAACCCTTGCAGGCATTATATACCCGGTTACGCATTCTAGCTGTAATGGATTGCCACTAGGTGCGGAGATAAATATGAAAAAGCGGAAATTTCTATTATTTGACACGGGAATTTTTCAACGTATTTTAGGATTAAATATGTCCGAAATGCTCCTTGAGAGCGATTTTTCAGTCATTAACAAAGGGAATATAGCTGAAATGTACGTGGGACTTGAATTGATTAAAAATACTTCGTGTTACGAAAATTGGGACCTGCATTACTGGCAAAGAGAAAGTAAAAATGCGCAGTCTGAGGTAGATTACGTCGTACAAAATAAAGGAGAAATACTTCCCATTGAAGTTAAATCTGGTACCAAAGGCGCGATGCAAAGTTTGTATCGTTTCTTAGAAGAAAAGAACGTAATAACTGGGATTCGAACATCCTTAGAAAATTTTGGACAAATACCTAACGTCCACATAATTCCGCTTTATGCCATGGGGATGTATAAGTCGGGTAATTAATGAAAAACCGCCAAAAACAAAAGACCCTAACAGAGATGTTAGGGTCTTTTTGAATAGAAATTTAGGCAGTAAGACTTGATATATTGCTGACTAAATTAATGTTGATATTTTTTAATTGTAAGACTCAATTTTACCATCGCCATCATTATCATAAAAACAAGAAGGGGTATAATCCATCCAGCAATATTGGTATTGATTACCACCACCATAATTCGATACATTTCTTGAAAAATCCCTTCCTCTGATATAAACTAACATCTCAATATCCATCCCTATCCATATTTTATTATCTGCAATATTGCTACAATCCTCCCAAGACCATTCAGGGTGCCTAGTCTTTATTTTGCCTGCTTTCTTACCGAAATCTTTAACTTTTCTATTAAATTCAGCTCTTTCCTCGACTTTTTGTTTTTTTAATTCTTGGATTTTTAACTTGGCTAAATATTCTTTCGTTGCTCTATTGAATTTAACGGAAAATTTTTTCTGAATATTTCTAATCGCATTACCTTTGGAGAGATTAATATCTAATAAACCTTCCGCATCTTCACTTTTTCTTTCAATTAAAATTTTAAAATTTCCATTTGAATATGATAATAGTTTACCTAATTCCACATCCAATTTAATTGAAGGGTCATCAATTTTTCCACTTAGGACAAAATAATTAGTATCGATTAATTTGTTGCTTGGGAAGTTATAAAATTTGATTTCAGCCGTATCTAAGGCGTCTTTCTCTACTTTATCTTTAATTAATCCGAAGGCTATCATTGCTATTGCAAAAAGTATAACACCACCAATAATCCATTGGTCTTTCTTAAGTTTTTCCATAATCAGTATTAATTTAAATTATCTCGGCTGTTTAGGAACATAAGTCTTGTTTCCATTTTCATCGTAATAATAACGTCCGCCACGTGGACCTTTCTGGATTGTCTGTCCAGAACCGTAACTCCCCGCTTCTGAAGAGTAATCTTTTGCTCTTGTACCAGATTGCCCGGTATAAGGATTAGAGTTGCCTTGAGTCGAGTAATTATCTGTATTCGTTTTATTTGGAGCAGTTCTATAGTAACCTTGAACAGTTGAGCCGTCTTTCTTAGTGTAAGGATTTACATACGTCTGTGTTTGTGAAAATGCAGCAAACGCTAGAATGCTGAAAATAAAGGATAACATTAATTTTTTCATATGAATTGGGTTAGTTGAAATAAGTGCCAGGTAATCTATTTAATTTTTTTAAACTCTCTTGATAATCAATGAATGCAGATGCAAACTCATTAAAGAATTCATAATTACTAAACAAATATTCTTCATTGACACCAGAATCAGTACGAAGGTTTAATTGACCATATCGAACAATAGGTATTTCAAAATTATCTTTGAATCTTTTATCTGGTGTACCGTCTTTATTTACTTTAGACCAAGTTTTCCCTATAATAACGGAATCAGATGGAATTGTACTTCTTTCTAAATATTGAACAGGAGATGGAATGAAATTAAGTTCATCATAGCCGATTATTGCTAGCTTTGTAAGCGATTCAAACATTATAATAAATGCAGGATAAAAGAAAATATCAGCTCCATTGGAGTTTTGGAAATATAAGACTTCAAAGCTTGTTCTTAAATCCTCTATTCCCTTATTAGAAATTATGATTTCGTTTCTTTTGACAATAGTAGAGGCTGCAGACCTTGTAACTCTAACATTCTCAGATTTTGAATTAACAACATCCCATTTTTTATTCGATTTAGCTAGCAGATTAAATGCAGTCACTAGTTTTCTGAATCTATCATAAATGGAATCTTCAAATTCAATATCTAAATCGATATAACTCTTTTCAATTTCATCTTCTATTTGAGTAATCGCCTCTATTTTACTAGAAATTTGGTCTTCAATATTTTTCTTAATCGATTGCACCACAAAGCCTATAATGAGAAAATAGGATATAATTTGAAGAATTTGTGACAATAATTTAGAAATTTTTATCTTTTTTAAATCCTTTATTAATTCCTTTCGCTGATTGTGAGCAATTATTATGGCTTCTTTTATTCCAATCATATCTTGACTGGTTATGCTGTGGATTTCTGCGCTAAATATATTGTTTTGCTCATCTATTATAGGTTGATTTATTGTACTTAAATCTTCAATAGGAGTTCTTCCTTTAGATAACTTTTTTCTATTATATAAACCAGTTCCTGGAATACTTGTATTAATGTATGCTCCATTTTGACCTAAAGTAAGACTTGCTCCTTTCACCCCAATTGAAGTACTTATACCCTTTTTACTGAGGTTCATATGTACACCAGGAATAATTTTAATTCGCCTTCTAAAACTCCAAGCCATAATTTTTTTTGTTAAAATTCTATTTTACGATCTATTGTTCTTTGTTCAATTTATAAAAGATATATACATTTAAATATCATTATATTCAAAAACTGTTAATCCAACCAATATACACTATTGCAGGTCTGTAAAGTTGAATTAGTTATTTAACGGCGAGCTTATTTACACTTATCATTAAACGTATGATTGAGTATTTCAATTTATAACTTTCAGATAACAATATGCCACTAAAGACATCAAAAATTGACTTTAGACAGTACAATATTCCACCAATTAATAACTCAGTAAAACGATTTGACACAACTCTTTCGTTCAAGATTGAGAAAGAACTTGTTGATGAATTAGTGATATTACTTGGTAGGCGTTATGGCTCGAAAAATGTTCCAATGAGGAAGTTGTCATTTGTGCTGAGGTCGGCTATTAAGAAGATAAAGGAGTTAAAAGATAAAATATAGATTAAAATGGGATTAGGTTCAACTTTTACAAACTCATTAGTTAAAGAAATTGAAAGGAATTGTGGTAACTCTCGTTAATCCTGAATTGGGGCCTAACATGATTTTAATGACCTCGAGTTCTGGAAATGTGAGCTATATTGTGGATGATCAAAACCAGCAAGGGTTATTTACCTATCACTTGTTAAAGCGTCTGCAGGAGTCGAAAAGTGAAATATCTATCGATCCACTCTTTAACCTATTGCGTAAGGATGTGGCTTTAACTACGATTAAGAAATTAAATAAAATTCAAACACCTTCGATATTTATTAGAAAAGATATCGATCAGAAGGTGAAGATGATGTTGCTATCGGGTAGTAAAGAACTAATAGATTTTCTTAAAATAACTGACAGAAAAGGCAGTATGTTCTGCCATAAAGTTTTCGTCTTTTTTCTCTTTGCGGAATTTTAAAACTAAGCTAATACGTTGCTTTCTGATCACCTCATCATGCCTTTCATCTTCTAATATTTCATATAGTTGCCTAGGCGAAATATTGAAGTTGTCACAAATTGATTGAATGGCCAATTTGCTGGTATTCAGAAGGATATAACGGATGTCGTTAATTGCTGAAGGGTTTTTGTTTTATTAAAGAATTAAATTAGCTGCCGGTCCACATCTATTAAAAATTTAATAATTTATTATCCCAAAAAATATGTTAGAACAACCAGTCTTGGCAACCCTACACAAAATCAGACATTATATACAACGAATCCAACATGTGATTATCAAGGCAGCCAAAGTGTTATGTTAGGTATGGACAAAATTTGTTTGAAATTGTTAGCTGACCCTTTACATAAAAACACTCTAAGCTGTGTTTGAAATATTTAAGTAGTAACCATCCATATGGCTTGACTATCCAAATAATAAATCACAGCAAAAGTATTGATGTAATATTTTTTAATCAGTCAAAGAATTGAAACAATTAGCCTTAGTACTTATTGTATAGGCATCAGATTGCTTCTTTCTTAATAAAGAGATTTTAGGTTATTTAATAATGAGAATATCAAATATTTCTTCGTCATTCATTTCAGAGTCATCGCGTTTCCCTCTTTGTTTTAGCATATTACTCCACTTGCTATTTTTGAGTTTCAATGAGGCATATTCCTCGGGAATATAGTACTCTAAATTAATAGTATTGGGGTCTTTTAAGGCATTTACTACTAAGTCCCTAATCGTCGAAATGTCGATATCATTTACAATATTTTGTAAACCGTATTTTCGAGAATCTTCTGAAGTTCCTCCCATAACCATAAATGAAATTTCAGGCTCAAAAGGGATATTTTGGGTAAACCATACTAAGTTCTCATCTTCAATTATAATAGATCCGTATACCTTTATTATCTCATTTTCTTTAAATAATCTAACATCATTAAATCCAATTTCTTTACTTGATTTATCAAAATATTTCAACTGGGAGTTTAATACTTTGTTATCATCCATATTATTGAAATTTTTTAATGACAAACCTGCGCTAATCATAAAATTTTGTACTGCTTCATTTTTATTAACTAAATCAAAACTATAAAATACAAGAACCTTTTTCTTGACTTTGTTATTTTCTAACATATCTGGCGTTTTAGTAACTATACTTTTTTCAAATTTAAAATTTGATATTTCAAAATCGCTGGTTTGTTTTGCTTCCCTGATATCAAAATATAGATAAAGCCCTATTATTAATAACAATACTAAACTTGAAATCGTATTTATCCCAGAATCGGTTATCCTAATGTTCCCATTTTTTTTAAGAATATAGGTAATAAAAAATTTAATAAATAGGTAGAGTAAATAGCATACACAACCGACAACGACGTAAACCAAAATTGCCATAATTTCTGTAGTTAAATTTCAATTAATGCTAATTACTAAATTAGAATGGGTGTTACAAAAGATATTTACTAAACGGCAAATATTTTTTCGAATGCAAATAGGAGCATGTGTAATAACTATCCTCAACAACAAAAAACCCTTCCTAAATAAATAGAAAGGGTTTTTGTTTTCATTGAAGTGGTAGATCCCGAATACATACCTATATCTTAATTTTTGTTATTTTGCATTGATTATCAGTTACTTACAATTAATCAAATTGATTTTTATGTCAAAAATTAGGTCATTTTGTGTCTATTTTAGTGACTTTTTGTACCTAATTTCATAGATTTGGGCATTATAAATTTGATATGAGGCTAACTTTTACCCCTAAAAACATAAAGGATTCTAATGAAATGTATGTTGTTCTTAAATACAGCTACAAATCAGAGCAAACTTCATTTAGTGCGGGCGTTAAGTGCTTAAGGGCAGATTTTAATAAAGTTGATAAGGATAACCCTATTAGAAAATCAGACAAAGAAAGTGCTCTTAAAAATGATACATTACGAGCCTTTAAACAATCAACTTTTGATATAATTGCGCAGATTCAATCTCGAAAATTAGAACCAATTCCTTCATTGGTTGTATCAGAGATGAAGAAAAAAACTAAAGCTGATACAATGAATAAAAGAATCGAATCAATGGTAGATTCTTATTCTATTGTATTTCTGATTAAAGAGTATCTTAAGTTTATAGAAATTGATGGCTATAATCGTAATAACCGCTCGGTAAAGTATAGACTAAAAATAGTGGAGGAGTTTATTTTAGCTGAATATTCAGCAGAAGTTACTTCTACACAAATCACAGAAGATTTTTTTAAACGATTGTTGACTTATTTGATTCAACGAGAAGCAAAGAGTGTCCATAGTAAACTAAGCAACACCACAATCGTGAAAATTGTCCAACAATTTAGACAGATGTTGAATTGGGCAAAAAGGCGAAAAATGATTTCAGACTATTTTACTGATTTCAGACATTCACTTAATACAGATTACAAAGAAATTATTGCTTTGAGTATCCAACAACTAAAGATTTTGGCTGATTTCAGAGGCTTTGATTACAAACAACCAAATGATTCTGATGGCAAACCCGGCTATTTGAAGTTTTATACTAAGTGGCCTAAGGATAGTTTCCTTATTAAAGATGAAAGATTAAAAACGATAAGGAATAAGGATACAAAAATTGCAATAAGAGATGCTAACTATAAATTAGTTGGTGCAGAACCAATGGGTAAATTTAAATACTTTACTACCTATGAAGTAATATTGGATATGTTCCTTTTTTCGTGTGCAACGGGGCTAAGATATTCAGATTTAGTTCGGCTTAAAGTTGGAAGTAAAGACTTCAATAAGAATGTATATCCAATTATTCAAAAGAAAACTCAAAGGGCAGTTGAAATAAAAGAGAATTCATTATCTAACAGAATTTTTGTTAAATATTCAGCCAGCCGTTCCTATTTTCAATACCTATTTCCTTTGCAGTGTAAAAACGATGACCTAACGAGAGACAACTACAATACCAAAGCAAATAAACACATTAAATCTATTTTTGAGATTTTGGAATTCAAAGAGTTAATGTTGGATAGGAAAATCAATGGGAAGAATCAGCCATTCGATAGAGATATGCCAATGCACAAATTAGTTTCATTTCATACGGGAAGAAAGACCTTTTCGTCTATTGCGAACGAATCAAATATCGACCCCTTCTCTATCGCAAATGCAATGGGACATTCGGGCTTAGATATGACAAAGAAATATGTAAAGCCCCAAAGTGAAGATTTGATAAATATGTTTGATTTTACAGACTCCAATTTAAAAGTTTCAAACATTGAAAAAGCCAATTCGATTTCTAATACATCCGAAGAATTAGAAGCTCAGTTATTGAAGTTAAAATCATTGTACGAAAAAGGGATATTAGAAAAAGATGCCTATGATGATAGGGTAGAGCTATTATTGGATAAGTACGGCTTCAAATAGGTACTCGGCCTCCACAATTAAAATACCGTTAAATAAAGTTGAATTGTTATTCTGATAAATTTTGGGCAAATTAGAACACAATTTGTCTATTTTTAATCGGGCAACTTCAGTTAAAATTAAATGAAATTCGAATAAAGCAATGGTTAACAAAAAACAACTTATATCATTTATTAAGAAGGAGATTTCGAAATTTGATGCATTAGCAATTGCAGATGATAAGTGTAAAAATGAAGCTCAAACGAGAACCTATCTAATTGAGCCCTTTTTGGAGATTTTGGGGTATCATCGGTTAAAGGATTTAATTACTGAATATGCTGCCGATTTCGGAGATAGAGGAATCAATAAAGTGGATTATGCTGTTTGTGTTAATAGCAAAAATCCTATAATGGTTATTGAGTGTAAGAAATACGGGAAAAAGCTGAATGATAAGGATGCGGGACAATTGAATAATTATTTTGTTAACACTACATCAGCCAAAATTGGAATCTTAACAAATGGAATCGAATACAGATTCTATGCATCTGAGAAAAAGGATTCAATTCTTAATAAAAATCCATTCTATGTTTTCAATTTGGATGAATATGAAGAATCTGATTTCGAAACTTTAGCCAAATTCCATCGTACCGCCATTGAGATTAAAACTATTATTGAAGAAGCGAACGAAAGCCACTTCATATCTGATTTTGATGAAGCATTGTTTAAGGAGTTATTAGCTCCATCAGATGAATTCGTTAAAGCAATTCTAAATCGGATGGGGATAAGGGGAAATGATAAGATTAAAGCCAAAATAAAAGAGTTGGTTAATTCTATTTCTCTTAGTGTAGCAACGGACAAAGTTTCCGTTGAAGAATCAAAAAAAGGAGGTAATACGGGAATAGTTACAACTCACGATGAGTTAAAGTATTACCATATTATTAAAACCCTTTTAATTCAAACAAAAAAGATTGACTCTGACAGAATTTCATATAAAGACCAAAAAAATAGCTTTGTGATTTTGGTAGATGGTAACATAAGGAAAGCAATTTGCTATTTAGTATTTACTGATAAGACTAAAAAGATTACTGTAGGAAATAAGGAGTTTAAAGTTGAGAAAATTGATGATGTGTTAAGTTTTAAAAAGGATTTGACAGAATCAGCATTAACATATTTTGAATAATATAGATATGAAGAAGTTACTACAAATTAGTTTTGTTCTTTTAGTTTTAAGCTGTGGAAAAACTTCAGAAAAAAATGTGTTGGAAGATGTCAAAGCATCATCGGAGGCATATCTAAAAAAACAATTAAAAGACCCCTCATCTTATCAAAATATATCCATTGATATAATCGATAGCGTTAAAAAATCCGAATCTTTAACAGAGAATTTCGATTTATTATTTGATGACACAATGATTGAGATAGGTGGTGCAACAAAAGCTCAAAGAGATTCTGCATTAGCGGTAATTAACAATTTGAAATCAAATCCTCAATTAGACTCCTTAGCATATATTAGTTTATCCATAAAATATAGAGCTAAAAATTCTTTTGGTGCATTAGATAAGGGGGAATCCGTAATTTATTATTTTATCAAACCTCAACGCGATGGGGAGTGTTGTATGATTTTTTCAAATGATAATAAAAATCAATAAAGTTTCAGATGGGCTTATTTGACAAATTGTTTGGGAAAAAGACTTCAAATGAAATTGAATCGAAAATTGATGAAATTTCATCGGATTCAGCGGAGGTTGGGAAAAGAGAAATTTCATTTTCAATGAAGTATTGGATAGATTGGAAGCCAAAAACAAAAGAAAAGGATTGGTCCAAAACTACGTGTTGTTACGAAGAAGAAGGTGGAGAAAGATATAAGTTATTATGTAAGCGTTTATATGAATTAGATAGATTATATACACGAGCTGAAATAGAAAGCATATCATTAAAATTGGGATATTCAGTTTTTGATAGTCCGGGTGGTTCTGATGATTGCTGTTGCTTTTGGAATTGTAAGGTAATACCGACTGTTAAAAATAACACCCCTAAATAAAAACGAAATGAAGAATTTAATGATTATTGCATTTTTATTAGTGTCATTTGTGACCTTATCGCAGGACGAAGTAATCCCTCAATTAAAACCGTATGAAGACTTAGAATCAAAACTTTACACATCAAAAGTTATTGAAATAAGTGGTAAATCTCAAAAAGAACTGCTAAATACCTTTAAGAATTGGGCGGGAACCACTTTTGTTAACTTACGAGAGGTTATGGTTAGTGAAACAGATAATCAGATAGTATTGGTTTACATTGAAAAAGTTCCTGTTTCTATGAAAGTACTATTAACTAACTTCAATGATGTTTGGTCGTTATACGTCAGATTAGTTGCCGAGTTTAAGGATGGTAAAATGAGAGTTTCACTTTATGATGATGGGAATGTATTTAAACCGGGCACCTATTCACAATATGGTAATGTGCCAGCTACTCAGGCCCGTTCATTTTATATAAGTAGTTTCCAAACTCCTCCTAAAACTGCGAAGGAATTAACTAAAAGAACGGGAGCGTGGTATTTAACCCATACAAAGTGGCAGGAAAAATGCGATTTAACGATTGCTTCAGTTGATAATGGAATGAAAAACCCAACTGCTACTTCTCCGAAAAGAAAAGACGATTTTTAGTTCTATTAAACAAAGGATGAAACTATTAAGGATGCACATTTTGCATCCTTTTTTTATTTAATCAAAACTACATTCTTATTTGTAAATAAGAACGAAGATTGTATTCCTTTAATTTTTACAATAACTTCCCACAAACTCTTTAGCCAAAAAGTGCCTTCATTGGGCTTAAATTATGATTTTTAAAGCTTTTGTGGTAAATTTGTATTCCAATAATAAAGGCATACAAAAATGATAGTAAAGTACATCCGTTATTCATCAGTTTCTCAAAAGGCTGACCGCCAACTTCTCTCCGAAACTAAATACGATAAGATTTATATAGAACAGGCCTCTGGCACTATCCCCTTTTCAGAACGTAAAGAGGGAGCTCGTATTATTGCTGATATTGTAAATGGTAAAATAACAACTCTATGTGTTGAGGAGGCCTCGCGCATCGGTCGTTCTACCATCGATGCTCTTTCCACAATTAAACTATGTGAGAAGTACGGTGTTAATTTAGTTATTGAAAATCTCGGCCTATCTTCTATAGTAGATGGAAAGTCCAATCCAATCTTCAGATTAGTTTCAACTATTATTTCATCGATAGCTGAATCTGAAAGAGAATCGATTGCCGAACGATTAGATGCGGGCAGAGTAGCAGCTCGAATGCGAGGTGTGAAGTTTGGCCGTAAGGAAGGTGCTATTGAAACCAAAAGCACCTTTATGAATAAGCCATCCGTTAAGGAAATTAGTAAATTGGTAACTCGCGGAGGCTATACTATTAGAGAGATTGCTAAATTAACGGACACCTCAACTAAATTAGTAATGAAGGTCAAAAGGTTGGTGGAAGATTAAAATCACTTTTTATTTGAGACCTCATAAATTGGTTTTTATTGATTTGAAATCTAAGCAGCCATTAAAAATTGGTTCTGATAATTGATTTTTGCCTCAAATCTCATTTCATTCAAAATTAAGTTCAATTCTCTCTCTTCTTTTTTTGAATTCACATAAAATGGCACTATTTCATCTGTAAATGGACATTTCTTTGAAATTACGATTGGTGATTTTAGTGATTCTTTTTTCTCCCATTTTTCTCTCCGATTTTCACCCGATTTATTAGACTTTACATAAATTAAAGGTTGATTGATATTGATGATTGCACACATAAATTTATTGTTTAGGTTAGTGAACTGATTACTATGCAATTTCTTAGTTATATAGGGCTACAAAATGATTTTTGAAATTGATTGTAGCAAAATCATTTAAAAATCACTTATTATCGAATCGAAGTTTTATTTTAATTTTTCTTCCATCTTTTGATTATTTTTAGATTAAAATTTTATTAAATGGCGAAGCTGAATAAGCCACGTTGGGTGGTCCAAATGGATTGGTTGGATAAAGAAACCTATTGGGGGTTGAGTGATTCTGAGCGAAAGGATGTGAATACCTTTCAGAATTTATCGAAGGCTATAAATCATCACCACAAAGTGATTGAGGAGAACGACAAATTGTTGAAACAACTACAAAAGGATAATGCCAAAAGATTAGATAAAATACGTTTAAATCAGCTCAAAGCATCTCCCATATTTAGGAAGATAGAATATCTGAAAGCTGAGCACGAAATAGATGTTTACTATATGGAAACATTAAGAAAAAATAAGGTTAGAAATAAGGAAGAAAATAGGCATTTACATAAAGAGTTTATTATAGCAGAGTATCCTAAATGCTATATTAAGTATAGAACAAAGAACTTAGCCAATACAAAAACAATAATTTTGAAATCTCAACGATTTGAGAATTTGAAACTTTTAAAAGAGGTTTGCCCAAAATGGTATAGAAGTATTGGAGAATCATTAAATGGGGAAGAGTTGAATTCAAACAAACTGAAAATTGCTATGGTGGAGTTAACTAAGCCGGTAATTAAACGTATTTTAGCAAATCAGTTTAAAGAGATTGCTGAAGGTAGAGTAATTTTGAATTTCGATTTACTATTGAAGGAAATGGCTAAAATGAAACTTTAATTATGAAGGTAACTAAACAGTTTAAAATCGGGATAATCTCCATTATTGCCATAGGGCTTATTGGGGGCTTATACACGTTCAATGATTATTTATCAAAGGAAAATCGATGGTTTTATTCTACAGCTACAAATGTAAAAGCATTTGATAAGCTTTATTGGGGAATGTCAAAAGAGGAAGTGGAACGGACATTAGGAATAAAATTAAAAACTACTATAAATTTTCTTATTCCTAATGCTATTATAAATCAAACTGCATCTGATTTCAATAATGAATACAGTAAAATAAATGGATGGCCTTACAATAAAGAGGTTGATAATAAAATTAAGCAGTTTAAAATTGAAGATGGAACAAACATTTATAGCATTGATTTTGAATTCTATAATTTGAGATTTTATAATAATGAATTGTTTGAAGTTATAATCAAAGGGCATTATTTCTCGAAAGAAGGGGATAAAAAAAGCGATTTATATTTTAATAATATTAAGAGAGATTTAACAAAAAAATACGGAAAATCAATTAAGGTATTTAACCATTTATTGTTCAGTAATTCGGATGTTTCAGCTGTTTTAGAATTTAGTGAATTGACCAATAATTCGGAGATTAATTTTAAAGAAAATGAAACTGATAAGCTTTCATTGGATGTCCTTTTCCCAAATAAAAACATAAAAAACAATTTGATAAGTCTTACTTTAAGATATAAGCCAATTGTTGCTATAATTAAAAATGACATTGAACAAATTCAGTTAGATAAATTTTAAAAATGAAAATATACTATTTGTTTGTTTTGTTCCTTTTCTCTATTGCATTAGGAAGCTGTGAGAAGTCTAATGAGGAGAAGGCTAAAGAATCAATCCGAAAATATTTAAATGAAAATTTGGATGATATGTCCACTTATGAGTCAGTAAAATTCGACAATTTAGATACAGTTTATATGGTAGAAAGTGGTACATCAATTGATTCTGAGAATGTCAAATATAAGATTATGTATCAAATGTTTCATTCATATAGGTTAAAAGATGTACACGGTGTAAAGTATTTAACTAAAGCGTATTTTAAAATAAACAATAATTTTGAAGTAATTGAAAACTCAGAAATCTCCTTTATAAAACCGGGAAATAAGATTATCCCAACTTTTAAACTGCCATCTGAAAAAGAAGTAGAAGCTTATTTGAATTCTTTAGCTTTAGATTCAGCATCTGCTGATACGGCAGTAGCCTTTTAGATAAAACTCTTTAGCAATTATGAGAAATCCAAAATGGGAACGAGATGAGGTAATTTTAGCATTGAATCTATATTTTGATGAAAATAGAGGTACGATAGAAAGTAATAATCCTAAAATCATAGAGCTATCTGAATTATTGAATATGCTTCCTATTCATTCAAATAGGCCGGATGAGGAGAAGTTTAGAAACCCCAATGGAGTAACTCTAAAATTGGGAAATTTCTTAGCCTTAGACCCAAATTATTCGGGAAAGGGTATGGAATCTTACAGTAAATTAGATGAAGCCGTATTCAACGAATATTTTGAGAATTTAATTGAATTAAGAGGTGTAGCAGACGGCATTAAAAAAGTTACTTTAAGTTTAGATTATTCAACTAACGTTTCTTCTATTGAATCTGATGATATTGAAGAAAATGTAAGGGAGGGGAAAGTGCTTTATAAAATGCATAAAGTGCGGGAAAGAGACAGAAAAATAATTGCCAAAAAAAAGGCAAAGGTGTTTTCTGAAAAAGGGAAATTGGAGTGCGAGTGTTGTGGTTTTGATTTTGAGAAAACTTATGGGGAATTAGGGAAAGGGTTTATTGAGTGTCATCATATTATTCCGCTAAATAAGTTTAGCGATTCAAAGGAAACCAAATTAGAAGATTTGGCTTTAGTTTGTTCTAATTGCCATAGAATGCTTCATAACAGAATTTCAGAAGTAAGTGTTTCTGATTTAAGGCAATTGCTATTGAAATGAAAATCAATTCAATTTTTGATTTAACCGATTCAGAACAATCCTCTTTCCCATCCGTTGGAAAGATAAAAAATAAAGGTTTTGAAAAGTTAAAAAACCCAATTCTAAGACACGAATTGGAGAGATGTGCTAAATCACCTTACCATTCAGAGAAACATCTTAAAATCGAAGATTTGGGGTATAAAACACTACATCAAATTGACTTTCTCGCAAAGAGCCGTTGGATTGAATATTTTAAAAGTGGAGGTAAGGTTTATATACAAAGTAGAGCCAACAAACTCCCACTTTCATCCCGTATTTTTTTTGATAATTCAATTCTAAAGTTTTTTGGCAAAGGGATTGCAATGCCTAAAAAAGTTAAAGCTATAAAGAGAGGATGGGTAAAGGGAGGTAAAGGTGGTAAAGCAGAAGGGTTTGACTACAGAATTCAAAGTAATAATAAGCTTTCTAAACATAATCGAAATAATCTTATCGTAGAATCTGAGAGATTTATCAATCAAATTTTCGAGGAACAATCAAAGAATGGAATTGAAAATGTGGATAAGTTAGTTGTTCCATTAGACCCATCTAATTCTGACTTTGAACTATTAGAACATTGGAATGCTTTCTATAAGGTTTACGGATGTCGATTTTTTGAATTTGAAGAAAAGTGGTTTGCTAAGTATGTTGGTAAATCTAAAACTGAAAATGAAGAAAAAGAATTAGACTCAAATTCAATTGAGAAAATGAAAAATGCAATGGATTTGTTAAGAAGAAAATCTAAAAATACTGATTATTCCAATTTTGATTTTTAGGTTTAATGTAACTGTAAAAGGCTTTTTTCTTATTTAATTCAACTACCCCCATTTATACATATTGGTAGTTTTTTCAGCTAATGAAAAAATATATAAAAAAGGTGTTAGAAGATGTGTTTTTTATAAAAAAGCAATATTTATAAGTGTTCAAAGAGTGGGGTAGAATACTCTTAAAATACACTACTATACTTTCAGTTATTGATGGCTGATTGGTTCGAGCAAATTAAATCCCATTGCTTAATCTCAATCTTTGTAAGCTTCTATTGAAAACCTATACCCCCAATTGAATAATTAAGCTTTTGGTCTGTATATGAAAAAGGATACAAATATTTAAAATAAACTTACGCTGAGGGGGTGAATTAGGCTGTAAATTATAAGTTTTTACTATTTATAGTAAATGAAAAACAATATGATACAAACAGAACCATTAATTTCAATTGATGAGTTAGCAAAGGAATTAGGGATGAATAAGTTTTCAATTTATCATAATATAAGATTGAAAAGATTTCCCGAAGGAATTAAGATTAGAGGCAGAAGGTTATTTAGAAAAAAAGACATAGAATCTTATTTCGATAAATTTAATTTAGAATATAAAATCGAGCTATGATTTCATCTTATCAATCTGCTATTAAGCAGTTAAATACATTGAATTTATATATGAGTAGCAATGTAACAATGCTATTATTGAATATAGACTTATACGATACATTAATGAGTATTAGAGATAGACTTCAAAAGGAAGTTGCGTCTTATGAAAAAAGGAAGTTGCAGATGAATTCTAAATACGCTGCTAAGATTCATTCTACAGCCTTAAAAAGAAATTCAATTTTCAACGAGAATTCAGAGGCAGATAATTGTAAGTTGTTAGATATTGAAATCGAAGATTATAATTTATAAGTGGATGTAAAAAGTTAATTTTTATACCCTTCAGTTAGTTAATTAAGATAGTACAATACAATTACTATGAAACTAACTTTTTTAGAATGAATGTATTTTGAAGTATTCAGAATTTGATAATTCTCATTAAATCTTCATAATTAGGTACAGAATTAGGTACAAACTAAATGATAAGTACAAAAAAACCCCTCCTAAATAAATAGAAGGGGTTTTTGTTTTCATTGAAGTGGTAGATCCCGGACTCGAACCGGGGACACACGGATTTTCAATCCGATGCTCTACCAACTGAGCTAATCCACCTCAATTGCCCGCGTTAATCGGGAGTGCAAAAATAAGTATAATTTTATTTAATCCCAATCTTGGGCTAAAAAAAACGAAGAATTATCGCGAAACAGGGAATTATTCGCCAAAAAGTCCGCTCGATAAATAGCGATCCCCACGGTCACAAATGATACAAACAATCACACCCTCCTCTAACTCAGTCGCTAAGCGTAAACTAGCTAATACGCCCCCACCACTGCTCATTCCACCGAAGACACCTTCGACTTTTGCTAAGGCGCGGGTCATCGCGGTTGCATCTGCTTCAGAGATGTCAATCACGCGATCTACGCGGGAAGGATCATAGATCTTAGGGCGGTATTCGATGGGCCAGCGGCGGATGCCGGGGATTTTCGAACCGTCTGTGGGCTGGCAACCGATGATTTGGATGTCAGGATTTTGTTCCTTTAAATACATCGAAGTACCCATGATCGTGCCGGTCGTTCCCATCGAAGCGACGAAATGCGTGATTTGCCCTTTTGTATCGCGGTAGATTTCGGGTCCGGTGGTTTTGTAATGGGCTAAATAATTGTCAGGATTCTCGAATTGATTTAACATAAAGAATTCGCCGCTCGCAGCTTTCTCTACGGCATAATCGCGCGCGGATTCGATGGTCTCCGTTAAGGTAACTGTTGCTCCAAAAGCCTCCATCGTCAGCACGCGCTCGCGCGTGGAATTCGAAGGCATCGCTAATTCGATTTCAATGTCAAATAAACGGGCGATCATGGCTAGCGCGATGCCTGTGTTGCCAGAAGTGGCTTCGATGAGCTTCATCCCAGCCTTTAATTCGCCACGGGCGATGGCGCCTTCGATCATATTTTTCGCGGCGCGATCTTTCACAGATCCCCCTGGATTATTTCCCTCTAATTTGCCAAAGATCTTCACCTTCGGATTCGGGTTCAAGCGCGATAACTCAACTAAAGGAGTGTTTCCGACTAAATCTAACAGCTGGCTCATATTAATCTTGGATGACTTTGACGGTTTCTTGGTGGTATATCTTTGTATTGGCGGGAACACTGCGTGTTAACCAGACGTTTCCTCCTATGACGGAATCTTTTCCCACGACAGTGTCTCCGCCTAAAATGGTGGCTCCAGAATAAATCACTACGCCATCTTCTATTGTCGGGTGGCGCTTCGTGGAGGCCATCGATTTATCGACAGAAAGGGCTCCTAAAGTTACACCTTGGTATAATTTTACGCGTTCGCCTATGACCGTGGTTTCCCCGATGACGATGCCGGTGCCGTGGTCCATGAAGAAATAGCGACCGATGCTGGCGCCGGGGTGGATGTCGATACCTGTTTTGGAATGCGCATACTCTGTTAATATCCGTGGAATCAAGGGCACTTTCTCCTGGTGCAATCCATGCGCTAAACGATAGAAAGCTAAGGCATAAAATCCGGGATAGGTACGAATCACCTCATAAGAAGTGGTCGCCGCTGGATCCCCCGCGACCATCGCCTCTACGTCCGTTTGTAAAAGATCGTAAATCGCCGGAATACGGTCTAAAAAGCGTTTCGCAATGACCGCTGGATCTTCCGAAAGCTGACCTTTCATCGAGTAAAATAGGCTTTCAAGCCCATTTTCGATGCTTTCCCAAACCGCCTTCAGCTCCGAAGCTTCTTTAAAATGCTGCCGCGTTTGTTCTGGAAAAAGCGTTAAAACGATTTTCGTAAACAGCTTTTTGATATCAGACGTTGCCGGGAAAGGGGGCGTCTGCTGGTGTTGTTCCAGTATCTTATCTAAAAATTCTTTAGGTAACATGGGCTAAAAGTAATTCGGTTTGTTCGATCGGATCTAAGGTTTTTACCTCGATACGGGTGATTTGTGACTCGTCGCGTAATTCGAGTCCGTACATATAGGCCTTGTCATAGTAATGCAGGGTGATTTCGGCGACTAAACTGAAATCCCCGGCATCTAACGCTTCCATCGCGATGGCGTAGCGGTCTAATCCCAGGCGTTTTTTTATTTTGCCCAAAGCTTTGGCTAAATCCTCCTTCGGATACGACGCATACACTTTTACTAAATGTGGTAATCGGTACTTAGGGTCAATATCTAAAAATACCACAGGGGCCGCACGCAACTGATTATACAACGGAGCTCCCATAAACACCTGACCGATGTGGCGACTTTCATCCTCCACCCAAATGTCCCTGCTATAATCTAAACCGCTTAAAACGCGGTGCACTTCATTCTCAAAATGCTCACTCGTGGGCTGCGCCTCTAGACCTAAATGCCCAAACGCTGAACCTCTATGATGCGCCAAGCCTTCTAAATCCAAAACCTGGTGGCCTCTTTTCGCTAATTCAGGCAAGATTTCCGTTTTTCCAGATCCTGTTTTCCCGCCCAAAACGCGGAACGGAATAGGCCTTTCGAAAATGGCTAATACTTCATTCCGGTAGGCCTTATACCCTCCTACAAGTATTTTAACCTGTAATCCAGCGGTTTCAAAAAGCCAGGACATACTACCTGAACGCATTCCTCCGCGCCAGCAATGGACTAAAACGGTATTATCAACCGCAAGTTTTTTCGCCTTCTTCACCCAAACTGCGAGTTGTGGTCCCACGAATTCGAGACCTAATTCAATCGCTTTATCCTTTCCCTTTTGCTTATAACAGGTTCCCACCGCCGCTCGTTGTTCATCATCAAAAATGGGAAAGGAAATAGCACCTGGAATCCGTGCCCGCGAATATTCGCCAGGCGATCGTACATCGAGCACCGGGTATGTTTTTGCGGCTTCGAGGAAGTCTGACGGACTAAGTTTTTCGGGCATTATAGGGTTATTTCGTAGAATTCGAAGTGTAATGGATCGAATGTCTTCAGTAAATCGACAATAAATTTTGGGTGATCGCTCGCGAATTCAAGGAAGTTGGTGTGACGCTCCTGCCATTCTCCCGCAGGGAATAGCGCTTCTTTTAGTCCCAAAACTTGCCTCACCTCATCTCCCTGATTACGCTCTTCCGCACGTTTCATTTTCTTCGCTAAACGCTCGAGACCTTTTGTCCATCGAGCCTGTTCGGCTAAAACGCTCGCTTCTAATGTTGGGTCGATGGCTTTTGCCCTTTGCGCCAGCTCCGCTAAAATGGGTTCTAAGGCATTCGTTTCATTAGCGGTATCTAATTGATGGGATGTTCGTCCCGCCACAAAATCCCGTCTCAAGGTAAGTTCGTTTTTAAACAAATCCGCTAAACTCAAACCGAGTTTCTCCGCTCTTTCCGCCTGCTTCTGCGTCTTTACGATCGCAAAGTTACGGGGCAACAGGATCGGGAACGGAACCTGGTGTAAATCGAATATACCTTTCAATTGCAACCAATAAGCGACTTCTGCCGGTCCACCGATGTAGGCGAGGTTAGGCAAAATGGTTTCTTGGTACAAAGGACGTAAGATCACATTTGGACTGGCGTCAGTCATCTCCACTGAATCCCCCTTTTCTAATCGAATGCGATCGTTCTCCGTTAAACGGAAAAGATTCACGGGACGCGCAGCAACTTGCGTTTTATAGCCTAAGGATTCTAATTTCTCTGTGGTCGCACGCACGATTGGTTCGTGAACCTGATGCATTAAATCCGCCTCCATAATAGGAGCAAAAATCGATTTTAAACGTGCATCATCGGCATCGAGACAGACTAAACCATGAGCTCCGAAAAGTGCATGCATGTACATTCTCACTGCTTCAGAAAGTGTCTTGCCCTCTGAGTAGGCCTTGTCGAAGATCTCGTTTCTAAACGGAATGCGGGGGAAATCGCTTAGGTTAAAGCGTCCGACGGCACCTTTTTGGGGCGTATTCCATTCGTATTTCGTCCCAAACGCAAAGAAGTGATTAATCTCCTCAAAATCGTGGTCCTCCGTCGCCATCCAATAGATAGGAACAAATCGCTGTGAAGGGTATTCTTTCTGAAGTTTTCGAGCCAGATTAATCGTCGAGATTAACTTGTAAATCACATACAGCGGTCCTGTATAGATGTTTAATTGATGTCCTGTCGTAACGGTAAAGGTATTTTCATCGCGTAAATCTACCGAAGGCATTTCAGCCCCAATTGCGGCATACTGCTCGGTTAAAACAGTCTGAAGAACTGCTCGCGAAGAGGAAGGAAACGATTTTTTCTCTGAAATTTGCTCTTTGAAATTTGCCAAAAGAGGACCATTCCCATAAAACTCTTGTAACGCCGGTTTCTCCGCTAGATAATCTAGCAGCAGAGCAGAAAAAGCGTTCAGCGAAGTAAAGGAATGTGTTTTATTAGCCATTTTTCTGGGAAGAATGTTTCGTTCTGATGCTATCGTAAACGCTATCTGGGATCGGAATGTTCAATTTTTCGGCAGCCGTTTCTGGTTTTTCCCAGTTCAAATACCCTTTCACCCAAGCGAAAACCAGTCCCAAAGCTAAAATTCCAACGAATAATAAAATCTCTATTACCGCATACATAGGAAATTCCGGTGCGACCATGGAGAGCTCTTTATTTTTCAACAAAGTGGCCGTGGGGAAGAGGAAAACCAATTCGATTTCAAATAGCACAAAAAGGAGCGCAATCACGTAAAAGCGGGGATTAAAGCGAATATTTGCGTTTCCTACCGGTGCTTCACCGGATTCGTAGGTGGAATTTTTCTCGACATTCGGGCGATTGGGGCGAATGAAGCGGGCAAGGGTTAAGATCAAGCCCAGGAACAAGATTCCTGCGCCTAAAAATGCCGCTACATAGCCAAATTGCTCGATCATTGCCTTAATTTCATATATCCTTTAATCACCGTAAACGTGGTAACCGCTAGGAAAAATAGAATGATGTATTGAACGTAGTTGATGATGCCGGGGAAACTTTGGCCTAAATAATACCCTCCCGTCACTAGAATCCCCACCCATAAAGCGCCTCCCACTAGGTTCAACAAGATAAACTTGTACCACGAAAGGTGACTGATTCCGGCTAAAATGGGCGTAAAGGTGCGGACGATAGGTAAAAAGCGACTGATAACCAGCGCCATGAATCCGTATTTGTCAAAAAATTCCCGAGTCGATTCCAGGTGTTTCTTCTTATAAAACCAGCCATCTGGCCTATTCATGAGGGATTTTCCGAAAAAACGCCCGCTTAAATAACCTACCAAAGACCCGATGACCGCCGCCAGAAAAATACTCAATAAAAGCGAGCTTAAGGGCTCTTTCAAAACGCCCGTACCCCCAAAAACTCCGGTCAAAAACAATAAATAATCTCCTGGTAAAAAAAAGGCGAAAAATAGGCCATTCTCAGCGAAAACAATCAGGGTAATCACCATCAATCCAGAACGGATAATGGTTTCAGAATCAGTGAGCTGATGCCACAAAAGATTTATTTCATCCATGATTTAGGCCGTCATTCCATCTTAAAATAAAATGAAAACATAAATATGGGTGAAAAATTCGAATTTTTGTTACATTTGGGAGATGAAAAATGTCCTTGCATACGTTCTTTTCGCGATCATGTTCACCGGTGGCTTGTTGCCAAAGGTGGGGATGGAGCAGGCCATTAAGGCGAATGAACTCATGAAGCATTTTCAAGATCACAAGAAGCAGGCTCCGGCAGGTTTCAGTTTTGCTGATTTTTTGTGGATGCATTATTCGGCGGATTCAAAACATGCAAAAACAACCAGTCATCCTGGTTTACCTTCCTTTGATTTCTCAGGCGCGATGGGTTTTGTATTACCCTCTGTTGCCTTATTTTTTGCAGTTACGGTCGCCTTAATTATCGCGCGCCGCCGCTCAGAATTCTACGAAAACAACTACCATTTCGCAATGGAGCGCGTTTTAATCGCGCCTCCCCGGTTTTAAATTAACGCCTGCAGGTCACGGCATGCGCCGTCATGTAAATGCTTAATTTTAAAATCATGATTCATTCCATTATCAATTTTAGTATACGTAATAAATTAGTGGTCGGACTGTTTGTCCTTGGGCTGATTTTTTGGGGAGGGTATTCGCTTCGCCAGTTGCCTATCGATGCACTTCCAGACATTACGTCGAACCAAGTTCAGGTGATTACGCAATCTCCGGCGCTCGCGACGTCCGAGGTCGAAAAATTCATTACTTATCCGCTAGAGATTTCCCTAAGAACCATTCCGAATGTGAAGGGTATTCGCTCGGTTTCGCGGATGGGGCTTTCTATTATTACCGTCGTTTTTGAGGACGAGGTCGCCACCGAAGTGACGCGGCAGCAAGTCGCGGAGAAATTAAAGGCCGCGGAGCCTTATTTATTACAAGGGGCTGGTGTGCCTGAAATGGCGCCTATCACGACGGGTTTAGGAGAATTTTTCCAATATACCCTGGAAATCGATCCAGCATTCAAGGATCAATATTCACTCGCGGATCTACGCACCTACCAGGACTGGTTGATTAAAAGACAACTGTTAGGGATCAAAGGCGTGGTGGAGGTGAGTTCTTTTGGAGGTAACCTGAAACAATATGAGGTAGCAGTTAATCCAGAGCGTTTGCGCGCGATGAATGTCAGTGTTAATGACGTGTTTAAGGCGGTATCTATTAACAATTCAAATTCGGGAGGCAGCTATTTAGAAAAAGGCACGGATGCGTATTTTATTCGTTCAGAGGGGATGTTGACCTCGCTGGAGGATATTGAAAATACGGTCGTGTCGTCGCGTGGAGAAGCTGGTCTACCTATCCTCGTGAAAGATGTGGCAAAGGTGGGTTTTGGTAAGGCGGTTCGCTATGGTGCCATGACCCGAAACGGTCAAGGTGAAGCGGTAGGGGGCGTGATGTTACTTTTAAAAGGAGCGAATGCGAACCAGGTCGTGCAGGATGTGAAGGTGCAGCTGGAAATCATCGGTAAAACGCTCCCACAAGGTATTCACATCGTACCTTATTTAGATCGCAGTGTGTTGATCGGTCGTGCCATTAATACGGTGGAAAAGAACCTGATCGAAGGGGGATTAATTGTCGTATTTATCTTGATTTTGTTGCTGGGAAACTGGCGAGCCGGATTAATTGTGGCTTCGGTGATTCCGCTTTGTTTATTGTTTGCCTTTGCGTTGATGCACATTTTCGGAGTGTCGGCGAATTTAATGAGTTTAGGTGCCATTGACTTTGGCCTCATTGTAGACGGCGCCGTCATTATTGTGGAGTCCATTATTCATAGGCTCCACAGCCATCGAAAAGGGCAGGAATTAAGTCAGCACGAGATGGATGAGGAAGTGGGGATTTCTGCCAAAGCTATTTTCAGCTCCGCCGCTTTCGGTGTCATCATCATCCTGATTGTGTACCTGCCTATTATGGCGCTGGGTGGAATCGAAGGAAAGATGTTTAGACCGATGGCCCAAACGGTTAGTTTCGCTATCCTGGGGGCCTTGATTCTGTCTTTGACCTACGTTCCAATGATGTCTGCCCTATTTTTAGACAAGAAAATCAGCCATGAAATTACGATTGCGGATCGCGTTATGGGTTTTTTATACCGCGGTTATCAACCGATCATTCACTGGGCCTTGAAGCAGCGCAAGTGGGTCGTGATCGGGGCTTTTGGCCTATTTAGTGCGAGCATCGCCCTCTTTATGACGCTAGGTGGTGAGTTTATTCCAGAATTAAATGAAGGTGATTTTGCAGTAGAAACCATATTGCCGACGAACGCTTCTTTGTCCCAAAGTATCAAAGTCAATAATGCGGCTCAAGCCATGTTACTGAAGAAATTTCCTACCGAGATTAATCAAGTCGTCTCCCGTATTGGTGCATCAGAAATTCCCACGGACCCTATGGGAATTAATTCTTGCGACTTGATCATTCAATTGAAGGATCCATCAGTATGGAAGAACGCGGAGACGATGGAAGAACTAGAAGAGAAGATGGATAAGGAGTTAGATGCTTTTCCGGAGGTTAGTTTCGAATTCACACAACCTATTCAGATGCGTTTTAATGAATTGATTGCTGGTGTGAAATCAGATATTGCGGTGAAAATTTTTGGGGAAGATCTTCAAGAATTGTTTGATCACGCCACTGAAGCGTCTCGCTATATTCGAAATATCGACGGCGTAGGTGATATCAAAGTCCAGCAAATCGAAGGTATTCCTCAACTCGTGGTGAAATACAACCGCGTGAAGATGGCGCAATATGGCTTGAATGTGAACGAGGTGAATTCGGCTATCAAGATGACTTTTGCAGGTGAAACCGCAGGAATCGTGATGGAAGGGGAAAAACGTTTTGACCTAGTGGTTCGCATGGATTCCGTGCATCGCCAAGATATTCAAAACCTCCGGGAGCTCTACATCGATTTACCTTCTGGCTCACAAATTCCCTTACAAGAAGTTGCCGAAGTGTCTTACGAAAACGCTCCTTTAGAAATTTCTCGAGACAACACGCACCGCAGAATTACCATCGGTATTAATGTGCGGGGTCGTGACGTAGAAAGTGTCGTAGCCGATATCCAAAAAGTGATGAAGAATAAAATTAGCCTGCCCGCCGGTTACTACGTGACCTACGGTGGAACATTTGAGAATTTACAGGCGGCGAAATCACGGTTAGCATTAGTAGTGCCTATCGCGCTTGCCTTGATTTTCGTTTTGTTATTTTTTACATTCCAAAGCTTCTTAGAAGCATCCATCATCTACCTCGCGATTCCTTTATCGGCGATCGGTGGCGTGGTAGCGCTTTGGTTGCGCGGAATGCCGTTCTCGGTTTCGGCGGGGATCGGTTTTATCGCCTTGTTCGGTGTTGCGGTATTGAACGGCATCGTGTTACTTTCTTTCTTTAAGCAATTAGCAAATGAAGGATTAGGTGTGGAAGAACGTCTGAAGAAAGGATTGGAATTACGTTTTAGACCCGTCATCATGACCGCAGCCGTGGCCTCTTTAGGTTTCTTGCCGATGGCGCTGAGTCACTCGCCAGGGGCAGAGGTGCAGCGTCCCTTAGCGACGGTGGTGATCGGAGGTTTAATCACCGCGACCTTCTTAACACTTGTCGTTATTCCAGTGGTATATTCGATTGTGATGGGCCGCAGAGAACAGAAGCTGAAGGCCAAAGGACTAGGAATGATAGCGTTGTTTATGGTGCTATCTTTTGCATCATTTGCGAAAAACCCTATCTCTACTCTATACTCTCCTATCTCCTCTCTAAATTCGACTAGCGAATATCGACTAGCGACTAAGTCGCACAGCGACGACCCACTGACTACTGACTACTGTATACTGTCTACTGCGGGCTCCGCCCGCTTGTCGCTAAAAGCGTGTTTAGAGCGTGCTTCCACCCGCAACGCCCTCCTCGCCACCGGCATCGCCGAAGTTAGAACCGCGGAGGCCTTTATCAACTCTGGAAAGGAATTACCTAAAGGAACGGTCGATGGGCAGTATGGAAAAACGCAGACTTCAACTAGCCAGGATTACACGCTAATGTTTTCACAAAGTATCCCGTGGCCTACGCTGTTGAAGGCGCAGGTGAAGGCCTTGACTTCGGCGAAAGTGATGAGTGAAAAGCGCTTGAAGATTACGCAGAATTTAGTGGCTTCGAGTGTGAAATTCTATTACTACCAGATTTTGGCACAACAAAAAAATCTGGAATTTCTAGCTTCTCAAGACAGTCTATATACCCAAATGAAGCGTGCAGCAACGATTAAGTTCCAGCAAGGTGAGACGAATCGCCTGGAATTGATGGCGGCGGAAACGCGGCTACGGGAGTTTCAGCAGAAGCGAATTGCCTTAGAAGCAGATCAAAAAACAGCCTATCAGAATCTTGCTTATTGGATTAATGAACCGGGCGAATTCGAGATCGAGGGAAAGGAATCTCTAGCCATGGAATCCGGAGTCGCGGGACTAGATCTGTCGAAAAATCCGACCATCGAACTCTTAGCTGAGCAGGTGGAGCATGGTAAATTGTTAACTGCTGTGGAAAGAGAACGCCTGAAACCTGATGTACGAATCGGGATGACTAACCAGAGTATTGAAAATGTCGGTGGCCAAAATTTTGTTCAAGCAGGTCTGGCGATTCCCATTTTTGGGAAAGGACAGAAGGCAAAAATTGCCTCAGCAAAATTGCAGGAGGAGGCCTTTGTCAGCCAAAAAATCCAGGCCGAATCCGCCTTGAAAACGGATTACATGAATGCGGAGGCAGCGGTTGCAAAATACCGGGCGAGTTTAGCTTATTATACCTCGACGGCCTTACCGCAAGCAATATTGCTAGAGAAGACTGCGCTGAAATCGTACCAGCAGGGAGAAATCGAATATGTCGAAATGCTGCAAAATACGCAGCAAGCTTGGCAGATTCGAGAGAGTTATATTCAAGAAGTCAACGCCTATAACCAGGCGATTATCACCCGTCAAACCATCATTGGAAATGAATAAGTTAATCAAATTTGCAGCGCTATGCCTTATATTCAGCTTAGCGGCCTGCTCGAAAAAAGAAGAATCCGAAACGGAAACGCCCGTATCTGAAGTTAAATTAACGGCAGAACAGAAGACCAACGCGGGTATCGAATTTGGTACATTGGAAGAGCGCGAAATGGCTACCGAAGTGAAATGTACGGGTGTTGTCGATGTACCGCCGGTGTCTTTAGCGTCTATCTCTATCCCAATCGCGGGTTATGTAAAAATGACCTACGAGTTGCTTCCGGGTAAAAAGGTGTCGAAAGGACAGGCTTTAGCGACCTTGACTTCACTTGATTTCATCCAAATGCAGCAAGAGTATTTGCAGGCCTTGTCTTCGCAGACTTTTATGAGTTCCGAGAAGTCGCGTCAGCAGGTTTTGACAAACGAAGAGGTAGGATCGAAGAAGAAATTACAACAGTCGGAAGCGGATTTAGGGAATGTGAATGCGCAAGTGAAGGCTTTGGGACTGAAGTTAGAGGTTTTAGGTTGTGACTTGAAATCGCTGGCGAAGGGAAACCTTAGTTCTGTTTTAACCTTGCGTTCACCGATTGATGGATATATCCAAGATCAGTTTTTGGCGATCGGAAAATACGTGACCCCTTCTGACGTACTGATTAAGGTCGTGGGAATGGCAGACAAGCACGTGGAATTGAAGGTATTCGAGAAGGATTTGGCCAAATTAAACATCGGTCAAACCATCGAATTCGAATCAGAGGGGCAGAAAGCCGTCGCCAAAATCTTCCTCATCGCCCCACAAGTCGATTTAACAGAACGAACAACCTCGATTCATGGGCACTTCGAAAACAAATCAGACGAAAAGAACTTTACCGTAGGACAATTCGTCAGCGCGCGGATCGAAGTAGGATCCCAAAAAATCTCCAGTATTCCGCAAGCAGGCCTTGCTCGCGTGGGGAAAGGGGGTTTCATCTATGTGGAAATGACAAATGGCGCCATGACGCAGGTACCGGTCGAAATACTGAGCTCGACACCTGAATACGCGGGAATCAAATTATTGAAAGCATTGCCGGCGGGTAAAGTAGTGACAAAAGGAGCTTCAGCTATAGAAGCGATCTTTGCGAAAGACTAATCTACTCTACTAAGCCGCTCCAAACAGTATAATCGGCCCATCCCGCAGGTGGGTCGATTTTTTTGTCAAAAATCCCGAAAATCGTTGACCCCGATCCGCTCATTGCCGCATAGCTAGCACCCAAGTTGTACATTTCCTCTTTTAAAGAGGCGAGCACCGGATAATTTGGGAAAATACTCTTCTCGAAATCATTCGAAATAGTTTCTTTCCAATCGGATTTCAAAATGGCCTTGCGTAGATCCACCGGAGCCTTAACTGGTGTCACGCCCGCATAAGCCTCAGCAGTTGAGATACCCACCGCGGGATATAATAACACGAGGAATTTCCCTTTCAGGCTCGCATCAATTGGGCTAAGTTGATCTCCTTTCCCCTTGCCAAAAGCCGCCTGATTCGACAAGAAAAACGCACAATCACTACCTAATTTAGCCGCATATGGCTGTAAATCTTCGTTCGTTAAAGGCAACTGAAACAAGTCCAGTAAGCCCAGTAAGGTAAATGCCGCATCCGAGGAACCTCCGCCTAAACCAGCTCCCATTGGGATAATTTTGTGCAGGTGAATGTGCACGGGCGGGAAGGCGTGGTCATTGCGCAATAATTCATAAGCCCGGTAACACAGGTTATTTTCGATGGCACCAGAAATCTCGAGCCCAGAGGAACTGAAACTGAATTCATCCGCGGGTGTAATCTCTAACACATCTGTCCATGGCACGGGAAAGAAACACGTTTCCAAATCATGAAATCCATCCTTGCGCTTCTTCGTGATGTACAATCCAATATTAATCTTCGCGTGCGGAAATAAAACCATATTAATCTTCTAAAGAGTTGCCTATCCAGCTGAAACGTACCCACAATCCAATGAAAAATAGGACGAGCGCAATTTCAGCAAATAAGTATGAGAGGGAGATGTGTTCTTCCCAGGTAACCGTTTTGACCACCGAGGCCTCCATTTTATCAATTTCTTGGAAAATCTGTTGCAAAGCCTGGCCATTTGTCGCTCGAAAGAATTTCCCTTTGGTTATCGTTGCGATTTCGCGCAGGGTACTTTCATCTACCGGGTCAGCACTAGGCTGAAGGCTCCCCACGGCAATGGTGTAGACTTTAATGTTAAAATTCTTCGCTAGTTCCGCGGACGTAACCGGGTCTAGATTTCCGGCGGTATTGTTTCCATCAGAAATTAGGATACTGATTTTCTTGGGGTTTTCGGAGTCACGAATTTGGTTGATACACATTCCTAAGGCATCTCCCAAAGCCGTTCCCTCTTCCACGATTTGATTCGTTTGTAACTGCTGTAATTGATGCAATAAAAAGGCCGTATCCGTGGTAATAGGGCTCGCTAAATAAGGAGCACCCGCGAAGGCAATTAATGAAATGGGATCGTGGCTCCGCTGGCGGATGAATTCCTTGCCCATCGTTTTAGCTGTTTCTAAGCGACTAGGGCTAATATCTCGCGTCTGCATGGAAGAGGAGATGTCCAAAGCCAGAGCGATGTCAATACCTTCAACTTGCTTTTTCTGGTGCTTGATCACGCGGTAGGGACCTGCCGCCACGATGATGACGGAAGAGATGCACAGGACCTGTATGAGCATGGGAACGTAACTCAAAAAAAGCGAAATCCGGTTTTGCCGTAAGGGAACAGAAAGGGATAATTCCAGGCGTGGCTTGTTTCCTCGTTGACGTAAATACTTGATGAAATAGACAATGAAAGGCCAAATTAAGCCATACAAAAACAAGCTATTCTCCCACTCGAAAGTGAAGAATGCCTGAATTTGATGCCAAGAATAAAGCGGATTAAACTTCATTGTTTTGGATCTTCTCTTGTTCTACTTCGTATAAATTTGCCGCTAACGCGTCTAGATATTGAACGGATTCCGTTGTATTTGTAGAAAAGTTTCCGCCATAAATAGCCGAATCCATCTCATTTAGCACCTTTTCCATCGCCTCGTCCGCTAGATTATCTAGCATTTCTTTCGAAGTAAAGGTGGTAAAGGGTAATTTTGTTAATTCCTCCATATATTTTTTCCAGGCCGAGAAGGCTTTCTCTAAATTGAGTAAACCCACAGGTGTGCCTGCAACTTGTCGCGTGTAGCGCTGGAACGTCCGCCTAAATTCCCGGTGTCGTCTCCACAATAAGTAGCGTTTGAAGAGTTTGGCAATGGCCTTCCCAAAAAGCCAGTAGATCAATCCCGCCAAGATCAGTAAACTAATTCCCGCCGCAAAAACGTTTTTAAGTTCTGTTTTAGGGCTCAGGGGCTGGATGGGGATGCTTTGGTACAAAGAATCTAAATCAATCTGTTCCGGATGTGGCAATAAGCGCTTCAAGTGGACACTATCTACCACGGGATAAATTAGGGTACAATCGGGTTCTTGCAAAAGGTAAATCGGTATTTGCAGTTTTTGGACTGGGGCCAAATTAAACAAACGTAGCGTATAAACGGCAGAATCTAAAGACCCTGAAGCCGTCGTCTTAGTAGAAAAAAACTCGCGTTTGACCGTCTCAAATGCGCCAAAATTCTGGTTTGCACTCGGAAAAAATACTTCTTGTCCTTTCGGATGACGCACATACAAAGAATAGTGAATCGGCTGTCCGATCACCACCGAATCCTCCTGAAACTTTCCCTTAATGATAAATGGCGTCTCTTGCATTAGCGTCTGGCATTAAAAAGTTTGACTAATGCTGGAACGAAATCCTCGCCCGAACGCAATTCAACGTAATCTGCATGCCATTTCTTGCACATTTCTTTTAGTTCTACTCCACGGTTTTTGACCTGTTGCTGAAGTAAATTCTTGAATCCTCGCGTGGAGGTATTTACCCAAGTTGTCCGCTTACGTTCCGGATCATAAATGGGAATAATTCCCATGGAAGGCAATTGAATTTCTTGTTGATCAAGCGTATGCAAGACTACTAAATCGTGCTTCAAAGCTGCAGCGCGCAATAAATCTTCATATCCTTCATCGATAAAGTCAGATAAAACGAACAAAAGACTTTTTCGTTTTAAGGTCTGCAATGCGAAGGTTAAACCCGCCTTTAAATCAGTCGCTGAATTCTCTGCTTCCACTCTAAAAAGCTCTGAAATCACCTTATAGCCATGCTTTTTGCCCATGGCTGGGGGCATGTATTTTTCGTTTTTATCACTAAAGCAGACGAAGCCTAGGTGGCTCGCTTCTTGAATAGCAGCAAAAGCTAACACCCCAGCCACTTCTTTTAAAGTCTTGATTTTGCTATTTCCACGTCTGCCTACTGTTCCGGAGGCACTGACGTCGATGAGGAAGAAAACGGTTTGTTCTTTTTCTTCTTTGAAGAGTTTTACAAATGTCCCATGACCCTTGGAAGAGGTATTCCAGTCAATGTGCCGAACGTCGTCCCCGTAATGGTATTGGCGTAGGTCACTAAACTCTAAGCCCGATCCCTTAAAGACGGAGGAGAAATTTCCATGCATTTGCGTGTTAATCGCTTTTCTAATGCGAATTTCCAGCTGAACAACATGGGTCAGGAAGGCTTTAATGTCCATATCCACGAGACTAAATTACCTAAATTTTAGGCAATCTGAATGAAATGAGCTAAAAGCTTTCTAATTTACGGGTATATTTACAAGATGAAAAAGGTCTATTTATTGCTTTTCTTGGCACTGGGGGTATTTGCCTTTAGTGCATGCTCATATAAATCGGATAATGACCGATTAGAACAGGAGAAAATGGCACAGATTTTGGCAGACATTCACATCGATGAAGCGATTGTCCAAAACATGAGTGTAGGCAATACCGATACTGCCTTAGTTCTTTTCCATCAGATATCGAAGCAAACGCTAAAAAAACGGAATCTCGATTCTGCCAAGGTTTCAAAAAGCCTGGAGTCTTACGTGAAAGATCCAGCTGCTTTTATCAAATTATATACTCGTGTGAATGAAATTATTGAGGAACGCGCGAAAAAAGCCGCTGCTAAAAGACCATGAGGAAACTTCTTTTCTTATTATTGTTTGTTAATCTAATTTCTATGGGGCAATCGCCTGTTATTCAAGGACATCGTGGTTGCAGGGGCTTGTATCCTGAGAACTCTTTACCCGCATTTCAACATGCGCTAGAGATGGGGGTGACCGTACTCGAAATGGACGTTTGCCTGTCTGCTGACGGAAAGGTCGTGGTCTCGCATGAACCCTATATGAATCCCTTATATGCCTCTTTCTCTGATGGACGTCCAGTGACCGATGCAACGATTAATTTATACCAAAAAACGTACGCCGAAATCAAATCCTTCGATGTAGGTTCCAGAGGCAATAAATTGTTCCCGGAACAAGCGCATGTGGCGACCTACAAGCCTTTGCTTTCCGAAGTATTAGCCCTAGGCGAGGCCTATGCCCGTAAAACCGGTCGCCGAATCGAGTACAACATCGAGATCAAATCAGAGCCAGCTGAATACGGCAAATCTCAACCAGCGACCGTGAAAGAGTTCGCGGATAAGGTATGGGCAGTGATTTCCGCCGGCATTTCCCCGTCTACCTTGATATTACAAAGCTTCGATTTTGCAGTATTGAAATACTGGAAAACCGCAATTAACCAGGGGCGCATTTCTGCTTTGGTGGAAAAAGAGTCACCGGAGCAGATGCTTTCAGACCTCGGTTTTGTGCCAGAGATCTTCTCTCCATCTCACAAGTATTTAACGAAAGCGCAAATTGATTTTTGCCATGCCCGCCACATGCAAGTGATACCGTGGACAATCAATACAACCGCAGAAATGCAAAAATTCAGTGACTGGAAGGTAGATGGAATCATTACCGATTACCCTAATCGAGCACCTCAATTCCTTAAACCCTAAGCATGTCGATTTTTAATGAGACTTTGTTGTGGTTTATGAAACGGAGGATGCCTAGGATTGAGGCAATGTACGATAGTCCGTTGGAACTACAAGAGCAGATGTTGCAGGGGCTTTTATCCCATGGTCAATCCACGGAATGGGGTTCTAAGCACGGTTATCAGGACATTAATAACTACGAAAAGTTCAAACAACAAGTTCCCATTTCTACCTACGAAGAGATTTTTCCTTACATCGATCGAATGATGCAGGGGGAGCAAAATATCTTGTGGGATACGCCCATTAACTGGTTTTCGAAGTCTTCTGGAACTACTAATGCGCGCAGTAAATTCATTCCGGTCTCGAAGGAGTCGCTGGAGGAATGCCACATGATGGGAGGGAAGGACATGATTACGTTGCTGGCGGCGAATAAACCGGATACCAAAGTCTTCGAGGGCAAAGGCCTGTCCATCGGGGGTAGTTTATCAGAAAGTCCAGTGAATTCGAGCATGCTGATGGGTGATGTGTCGGCAGTGGTAATGAAGAATTTGCCTATTTGGGCGCAGATGATCCGAACGCCTTCGCTGGATGTGGCGCTGATGGGGGATTGGGATCAGAAGATCGAGAAGATGGCGATCGAGACGTCGAAGGAGAATGTGACGAGTATTCTGGGCGTGCCTACATGGACGCTGGTGTTGATCGAGAAGATATTAGAGATTACCGGGAAGAAGTCGATTTTAGAGGTGTGGGAGAATTTTGAGTTTATGATTCATGGGGCGGTGGCTTTTGGGCCGTACCGCGAGTTGTTTAAGAACCAAATATTCCCGTCATCGCAGGTCGGATTCCTGGAGATATACAATGCGTCGGAAGGTTTTTTTGGGATTCAGGATGATCTGTCCAAACCGGATGAGATGCTTTTAATGCTCGATTACGGCATTTTCTATGAGTTCATCCCCATGAATGACGAAGGAGAAGAGGCGAATACAATCGTGGCTTTAGACCAGGTGGAGATAGGGGTAAATTATGCGATGGTCATTTCGACGAACGCGGGATTGTGGCGCTACAAGATCGGTGATACCGTGAAATTTACTTCTATAAGCCCTTTCCGCATTAAGATTTCCGGACGGACGAAGCATTTCATTAATGCTTTTGGGGAGGAGTTGATCATCGAGAATGCCGAGACGGCCGTCGCGCGCGCTTGCGCCGCGACCCAGGCGGAGATCAAGGATTATACGGCGGCTCCGGCCTTCATGAATGAGGGCAAGAATGGGCACCACGAATGGGTGATTGAATTTTCAAAAGCCCCAAAAGATTTTCGTACCTTTGCACAGATTTTGGACCAAACGCTTCGCGAGCAAAACTCGGATTACGATGCGAAAAGGTCTTATGATTTAGTGCTTGGCCCGCCTTTGGTCCATATCGCCCCAGCTGGAACTTTCCACAACTGGATGCGGGAAAGAGGGAAATTAGGAGGCCAGCATAAAGTTCCGAGGTTAAGTAACCACCGGGAATTTTTAGAAGGAGTGAAGGCTCATTTTTAATCAAAACAAGCTATGTCGTTAAAATTAACCATCGAGAATGGTATAAAAGATGCCATGCGTGCGAAAGACGCAGACCGTTTACGGGCGCTTCGTGCGATCAAATCCATGATTCTTTTAGAAGAAACATCGGGCTCAAGCGCTGACGGTTTAAGCGCAGATGCCGAGATGAAAATCTTAATGAAAGCAGCGAAACAACGCCGCGATTCATTAGAAGTATATGTAGCTCAAAATCGCCCCGACTTAGCGGAAAAAGAGCAAGCGGAATTAGCTATCATCGAAGAATTCTTACCTAAGCAATTATCAGATGCAGAATTAACGGCAAAAATCACCGAAATCATCTCTTCAGTAGGCGCTACTAGCCCGGCTGATATGGGTAAAGTGATGGGCGCAGCTTCGAAGCAATTAGCGGGTTTAGCAGATGGAAAAGCTATTTCTGCGAAAGTAAGTGAGCTATTAAAGAAATAAGATTGGATAAGAAAATCGCCATACGGAATCTAAGTTTTGACCAGCTGAAAGCAGAGATGCTTGCTGCCGGGGAGCCTGCGTTCCGGGCGAAGCAGGTGTACGAGTGGATTTGGAAGAAAGCAGCACGCAGTTTCGACGCAATGGGGAATATCCCGAAGACGACGCGCGAGTGGCTTTCAGAGAAATTCTCTTTGCAGATCGTGACTACTGCGGAGGCGCAGATCAGCTCCGATCGCACCATCAAATCCAGCTTCGAATTATTCGATAAAAACCTGATAGAAGGAGTACTTATTCCCACGCGCGAACGTATGACGGCATGCGTATCCTCTCAAGTAGGATGCTCCTTAACCTGCAGTTTTTGTGCAACAGGTTATATGGACCGCAAGCGCAACTTAGAGGCTTTCGAAATCTATGATCAGGTGGTACTAATCCGTGACCAGGCACAGGAAAAATACGGTCAAGCACTCACGAACATCGTCTATATGGGGATGGGCGAGCCGCTCTTGAACTATGCGAATGTCTTAAAGTCGGTCGAGCAAATTACCTCGCCGGAAGGTTTAGGCATGTCGCCGCGCCGCATTACGGTATCCACCGCAGGTATCGCAAAGATGATTCAGAAATTAGGCGATGACCAGGTGAAGTTTAACCTGGCGCTTTCCCTACACGCTGCGAACGATACGAAGCGGAACCAGATCATGCCCATCAACGAAAGCAATACACTTGATGTCTTGAAAACGGCACTTTTGTATTTCTTTGACAAGACTGGGAATGACATTACCCTTGAATACATTGTGTTCAATAAGTTCAACGATACGATTGAGGATGCAAGAGAATTGTATGAGTTTGCCAAAGGTATCCCTTGCAAAATCAACCTCATCGAATACAACCCTATTGCGCAATCTTCTTTCGTGAATGCGGAGGCAGATGCAATCGCGAAATTCTCAGCTTTCCTTGAAAGTAAACGAATGATTGTGAATATTCGCCGCTCCCGCGGACGTGATATTGACGCGGCTTGTGGCCAACTTGCCGGCAAAAAAGCTCCCGTTGCAGATGCCTAACACCATGTTTCCCATCTTCTTGAAAATGGATCAAATCCAGACTTTGGTCGTGGGAGGAGGGAACGTTGCCTTAGAAAAGGCATCCGCTATTTTGCGCAATTCACCGGAGGCAAATCTGACTTTAGTAGCGCCCTTTTTTCGCCCAGAAACACTGGAATATTTACAAGATTACCCTCAGGTTCGTATCGTCGAGCGCGTCTTTCAAGCATCCGATTTAGAAGGTTTAGACTTGATTATCTGTGCCACGGATTCACCAGCTCTACATGCAGAGATTAAGGCCTTAGCAGCTGCGCAGCATTTATTATGCAATGTGGCGGATACGCCACCTTTGTGTGATTTTTACCTCGGATCTATCGTCCAAAAAGGGGATTTAAAGATTGCGATTTCCACGAATGGGAAATCACCTACTTTGGCAAAAAGAATCAGAGCGTTCCTTGAGGACGTCATCCCAGACGAAGTCCAAACCTCCCTCGAACAATTAGAGGCTGCCCGTAAAACTTTAAAGGGTGACTTTCAAGAGAAAATCACCCAATTAAATGAATTGACGAAGAATTTAATCTTCCCCAAAAAGGACTAGTCGTCGATCTTCGCTGTCTCCAGCGTAGGTACTAAGCTGTAAATAATCACCCAAGCTAACATATAGGCACTTCCGCAAAGCAAGAAGATGATGTTATAACCGTCGTTGATATCTCCTAATAATTTGTATTTATCGAGTAAGGCTCCCACGATCATTGGGAAGAAAATACCACCCACTGATCCAGCCATACCACCGATTCCGATCACCGAACTAACAGCTTTCTTCGGGAACATGTCCGTCGCAATCGAGTAAATATTTGCGCTCCAAGCCTGGTGTGCCGCTGCAGCTAGGGAAATAAGTCCCACGGCTTGCCAAATATTTTCGCTATAACGCGCTAACATAATCGGAACCACCGCTAGGGCGAAACTAAACATCGACCACTTGCGTGCTTTAAACGATGGCCAGCCTTTATTAATCAAATAACCAGACAACCATCCACCTCCAATACTGCCTATCGTGGTAGCTGTATAGACGATGATTAATTCTAAACTAGGCTTCTTTAAGTCTAATTGGAAGCGCTCAGAGAAGTACGAGGGTAACCAGAAAAGGAAGAACCACCAGATAGGATCCGTAAACATTTTGCCAAAAAAGAAGGCCCATGTCTGCTTGAATCCAAATAATTTAGCCCAACGTACCGGAGTTACATTGTCATCTTTTGCCTCCATATCCGCGTGGATATAGTCGAATTCTGCTTTCGATAAGGACTCGTGCTTAGATGGCACTTCATAGTAGAGCCACCAGAAGATCAACCATACAAAGCCGATCGCACCTGTTGCAATAAAGGCCATTTCCCAGCCATAAGCTCCTAAAATCCACGGTACTAATATGGGTGCCGCTACCGCGCCTATGTTCGCTCCCGAATTAAAGATACCCGTTGCCAGCGCACGCTCGTTCTTAGGGAACCATTCAGCCACCGTCTTAATTGCCGCTGGAAAGTTTCCTGCTTCACCCAGACCTAATAAAGCGCGCATAAACGCAAAGCTCATGGTACCCGTAGCTAAAGCGTGCATCATCGCCGCAATACTCCAAACTACGATCGATATCGAATAGCCTAACTTAGTTCCGATGCGATCGATAATACCGCCAAAACCCAACAAACTAATTGCATAAGCCGCTTGGAAAGCAATAACAATGTTAGAATAATCTGTCTCCGACCAGTCAAATTCTTTTTCTAAAACCGGCTTCAGTAATCCAATTACCTGGCGGTCTAGGTAGTTAATCGTCGTCGCGAAAAATAGCAAAGCGCATATTTTCCAGCGGTACTTTCCAATTGTTTCCATATTATAATTCGTGATAGGTTTTGATTAGGTTAGCGATCGTGTTTGATATAGAGGTATAGTCTTGTTTTTGAATTAATTCCGCTGGGAATAATTGAGATCCCATCCCTACCGCCGCAGCACCAGCGCTGAACCAAGTTTGTAAACTTTCGCGGTTAGGTTCCACGCCGCCGGTTACCATAATTTTGGTTTTCGGCATCGGTCCTTTAAGCGCTTTCACAAAGGCCGGACCCACCACATTTCCCGGGAAAATTTTAACATATTTTGCACCCAAAACCTCCGCATTGCGAATCTCAGTCAAGGTCATCGTACCTGGCATCCAGGGAATATCATGTTTTGCACAAATTTCGCCTACCGAAGCCGTCGTAAAAGGTTGTAACATGAAGTCAGCGCCCATTTCGATGAATTCGCTTGCCTGTTTTGCATCGTAAATCGTCCCGATTCCCAACACTAAATCTGGGCATTCTTTCTCGCAGAAGTCGATTAGTTTTGCAAAAATAGCTGGGGCCGCTTCCCCACGGTTTGTGAATTCAAATACCCGAATTCCGCCGTCGTAGCAAGCTTTTAAGACTTTTTCAGCGATCGTTTGATCGGCGTTGAAAAATAAAGGGACGATTGGCGTTTCCGCTAATCGAGAGTACACTATATCTGCTGAATTTCTAGCCATTATTATCGTTTTAATCTTCCTGTTATATCGCCGCCCATTACGGTCTCAATTTCGTCTAAGTTCGATAAATTAATATCTCCTTCGATCGTATGTTTTAAAGCGGAAGCCGCTACAGCAAAGGCCAAAGACTTCGCTTCATCTTTATAAACCAAGTTTCCGTAAATATATCCCGCCATAAAAGCATCTCCACCACCGATGCGATCGACGATTTGAGTAATTTCAACGGTATCTGATTTAATGACTTTCGAGCCATCAAACGAAGTGGCTGATAAGGTATTTTGTGAGGCAGAAATCTGGCCTCTTTTGGTATTAATAATCTTCTTTAAGTTCGGGAAACGCTCTTTGATTTGAAGACAGATATCATGCCAGCCACTTTTTGCACGGCCATCTGGAACGATATCCAGAATATCTTCCGCATCCCCTTTTCCGCACACGATGATATCGCATTGTGCAATTAAATCAGGCATTACCTCTTTCACTGATTTACCATATTGCCAAAGGTTCTTGCGGTAGTTCACATCCGCCGAAATCGTCAATCCCTGTGCTTTTGCCTCTTTCAATGCCACTCTCAAGGCAGTCGCAGCCGCCTCCGAAATCGCCGGCGTAATGCCTGTCCAGTGGAACCAACCCGCGCCTGCGAAGATTTCTTTCCAGTTAAAATCCGCTGGATTCAGATTCGCGAAAGCGGAGTCAGCTCGGTCATACGTCACTTTGCTGGGACGCATCGCTGCCCCAAACTCCACAAAATACAAACCTAAACGCCCTTCTTTATAAGCCGTGTGAGACATATCCACACCCACTTGGCGGTAATAGCCAGCCGCTGCTTTGCCTAATTCATTATTGGGAAAACAAGTCACGTGTTCCGCTGGGATACCAATATAAGCTAATCCACCTGCCACGTTAGCCTCTCCACCACCATAGGTGATGTTCAACGACTGCGCTTGCGTGATACGGCCATAACCTGCAGGGCTTAAGCGCCCCATGATTTCACCAAATGTAATAACCTTCTTCATTAGTTCTCGAAATTAAAAAATCCTGCCGCGTTGTTGTACGAAATATCCTCTACTAGCTTCCCTAACCAAGCCATATCCGCTGGTAGCTCACCATTTTCAACATCTGCGCCCAGTAAATTACACAAGATTCTTCTAAAATACTCGTGTCGAGGGAAGGAAAGGAAACTTCTTGAGTCTGTTAACATCCCCACGAAGTGACTTAACATACCCATATTAGAGAGCGCATTGATCTGCTTTTCCATTCCGTCTTTTTGGTCCATAAACCACCAGCCTGAGCCGAATTGCATCTTTCCTACAATAGTTCCATCCTGGAAATTACCCGTCATTGTCGCTAACAATTCGTTATCGCGCGGGTTCAAATTATACAAAATCGTTTTCGCTAATTGATTCGTCGAATCTAAGTGATTTAAGAATCTTGACAAAGGACGTGCCTGCTCAAAATCCCCGATCGAATCAAATCCCGTATCCGGCCCTAAAGCGCCCAATAAACGGTCATTGTTATTTCGGATTGCCCCTAGATGGAACTGCTGTGTCCAACCTTTGGCATGATCTAAATGCGCAAAATACACCAGCATCGCTGATTTGAATTGTACTTTCTCTTTATGATTAATCGATTTACCCGTCATCAATCGCTCAAAGATGTGTGCAATTTCTTGCTCGGTATATTCGTCCGCGTAAATCTGCTCTAATCCGTGATCGCTCAAACGGCATCCCACTGAATGGAAAAAGTCGTGTCTCGCAGCGATTGCCTTTTTGTAATCCGCTAAGGTATGAATCTCCATTTCAGCCGCTTTTGCCACCGAATTAACATACTCCACAAACACGATTTCATCATCCACGCCCATCGCTTTGTCCGGACGGAAGGTAGGCAATACTTTGATCGCGAAACCGCTCTCTTTAATTTGTTTATGATAGGCCAAATTGTCGATCGGATCATCCGTCGTACAAAGTGCTTTCACGTTCATTTTTAGCAATAAATTGCGCACAGAAAACGCCTTTGTACGCAACAAGGCATTGCATTGATCATAGATGCGCTTTCCACTTTCTGCATTCAGTAATTCGGTTATTCCAAAGTAGCGCTGCAACTCTAAATGCGTCCAGTGATAAAGCGGGTTACGCATCGTGTAGGGAACGGTTTCGGCCCATTTCAAGAATTTCTCCTCATCCGAGGCATTGCCCGTAATGTATTTTTCATTCACCCCATGAGCCCGCATTGCACGCCACTTGTAGTGGTCGCCAGCAAGCCAGATTTGGGTGATATTATCGAATTGCTTGTCCTCCGCCATTTGCTGCGGGATCAAGTGGTTGTGGTAATCAATGATCGGCATTTTTGCCGCATATTGATGGTACAAAGTCTGCGCGGTCTGAGACTGCAACAAGAAATCTTTATCTAAAAACGCTTTCATAATAGGTTGGTTAACGTAATCGGTAGTCAGTAGTCGGTAGTCAGTGGGCAGTGGACAAAGTTCAAAGTTCAAAGAATGACATTAAAACATTTCATATTCATCGCCGCAGGCGATTCCTACTTTATGCTTTGTGCTCTATTCTTTATGCTTTAAATCTATACTCTCTACTCTTTGCTCTCTACTCTCTTAAAGGTACTTCGAAACCCCCTCCACAAACCCTGGAACTGCACTTAAGTCCTCTCCCCAAAGTTCTTTATCAGCTAATACCTTCTTTAAATCAAAATTCTTCCATGCCTCGTAGAAATACGGTGCGTAGTCACATTGGATTGGATAAGACTCACCATTGCTATCGCCATAGTATTTTCCACCTTCCTCTTTCACCGCGTGCATAAATTGCAAATATGCGGCGAATCCCATGCAGAATAACTCTGGAGCTTTGCCAAAATTCTTCGCATAGTTCACTAACAGAGGCACGTTGCGCATACGCATTTTGGTCGTATACTGAACCGTAATATCGATTAACTTGTGGTTAATGAACGGGTTGCGGAAACGGTCTAAAACCGAACGCCCGAAACGATCCGCCACTTTGAAATCCATCTTATAAGGAATGCCCAGCGCTAATTCGCTTAGCATCAAATTCATAATCAACTTGCTCAAATAGCCATTCGCCATCACATCCTTCACAAGGCGGAAACCTAATAAAAAGGACATTCCGCACATGAGGGTATGCGTACCATTCAATAAGCGCAATTTCAATTCGCGGTAGATCTCGATATCCTCTGCGATGATCACGCCTTTATCAGCCGGGGCAAATGACAATACTTCTTTCACTTTCGCTCCGCCCTGAATCGCCCAAAGGCTATACACTTCAGAAATAATCATTAGGGAATCCTCGTAACCAAGTTTGGCACAAATCTCCGCGTTAGTCGCTGCATCTGGGCTACCCGGAACGATGCGATCCACTAAGGAATTACAGAAATGATTCGCGTTGTGTAACCAAGCCACGAAATCAGCCGAAAGACCGTGATCTGCTGCTAATTTTAATACAATATCCTTTAATTTATCTCCGTTGTTGATAATCAATTCGGTAGGGACAATCACCATGCCTGATGAAGCGGAGCCTTGGAAATGAGTAAATCGTGCTTGCAAAAAGGCTAGTAATTTAGCAGGGAAGGAGTTTGGACATCCATTCGCAATCGGATCATTCGCTACATAGCTAATCCCTACTTCCGTCGTGTTGGATAACACGATTTGCATGTCTTCGCTTTTTGCGCAGGCTAGAATGGCATCCCAGTCTTTAGATGCAGTAATCGTGCGAGAAATAGAGGAGTTAATGATGTTCTCTTCTTTCGCTACGCCATCTTCGATTCCCTTGATGCAGTGTGTATACAAACTATCTTGTTCGTCAAACGCATCAGCGCCGCCTTTTGAAGTCGACTTCACTACGACAACCCGGCCTTTGAAAATGCCCGCACGGTTAGCTTTGTCGATATAGAAATCGCAAAGACCACGTTGCAAAACTCCTGTCCCAAATTGCAGGACTTTCTCCGGGTAATTAAAAATATCCGCCGGCGGGGTTTGTAATGGGATGGATGAGTTCAATGAGTCCGACTCCAGAAATTTTTTCGATAAGCGCATAGTAATAGTAATTTCCTTTAAAAGGCATAAATCCCGCTTATTTACCTGATTTTCAGGTAAAAAAATGGGATTAAATGACCTAAAACGTTTACGCTTCGCCTATAGGGCCGTTATAATTCATCGGAAACTGGAAGCCCGCGGCATCTCCTTCCTTCATAATAGGGCCAAAGGCCTCTTCATATTTCTGAATGTTCTCTTGCAAGGCTTGCATCAAACGATACGCGTGGTCCGGAGTCATGACGACGCGGGACTTAACTTTGGCCTTAGGCAGACCTGGTAAAATGCGAATGAAGTCCATCACAAATTCCGATGGGCTATGCGCAATCAGCGCTAAATTCACGTAATGACCTTCCGCCATTTCTTCTGGAAGCTCGATATTTAATTGATTTTCTTCTGTGGGGTTTTCCATATTTCTTTTTTGGTAAAAAATAAACCCCCGAACTTAAGAAAAGCCGGGGGTCTATTCAAATGAATCTACAAATTAGTTTGCAGCTTCTACTTTTTCTTTCGCCTCAGCGATTTCTGCAGCTTCTTTCTTCGCCTCGATCGCTCTTAACTCATCTTTCGATGTAACTAAGATGTCTTTGTAACGACGAAGACCTGTACCTGCTGGAATCAAGTGACCTACGATAACGTTCTCTTTCAAGCCGTCTAACGTATCCACTTTCGCACGAATCGATGCCTCAGAAAGTACTTTCGTAGTTTCCTGGAACGATGCAGCTGAGATGAATGATTCTGTTCCTAACGAAGCTTGCGTGATACCTTGTAAGTTAGAAGAAGAAACCGCTGCTTGCGCATCACGCACCTTCATTAACTTCATATCTCTACGCTTTAACGAAGAGTTCTCATCACGTAAAGCACGAGCTGAAAGAATCATACCTGCTTTGTATTTCTCAGAATCTCCAGCATCGGTGATCACCTTCTGATCTAAGATCAAGTCGTTCTCGTGACGGAATACGAAACGATCTACATTTTGACCTTGTAAGAATTGGGTATCACCTGGCTCTAAAATCTGAACTTTTTGCATCATTTGGCGAACGATACACTCGATGTGCTTATCATTGATCTTCACACCTTGTAGACGGTATACGTCTTGGATTTCGTTCACTAAATATTCTTGTACCGCTGTAGGTCCTTTGATCTTCAAGATATCTGAAGGTGTAATTGCACCATCAGATAGTGGAGAACCAGCACGTACGAAGTCATTATTTTGTACTAAGATGAATCTTGTCAAAGGTACTAAGTAACGACGCTCAGCTCCCTCTTTCGGTGTCACGATAATCTCACGATTACCACGCTTAATCACACCGTAAGAAATAACACCATCAATCTCAGTAACAACTGCTGGGTTAGATGGGTTACGTGCTTCGAATAATTCCGTTACACGAGGAAGACCTCCCGTAATGTCACGCGTTTTACCTGCCGCACGAGGAATCTTAGCGATAATTTGACCCGCTTTGATTTTATCTCCTTCGTCGATCGCTAAACGCGCACCTACTGGAACGTTGTATACTAAATCTTCTTTACCTTTTGCTTTCACTAATACGGATGGGTTCTTCGTCTTATCTTTCGATTCTACAATCACCTTCTCACGCATACCTGTTTGCTCATCCGCTTCCTCCTTGTAGGTATTGTTTTCTTCGATTGCCTCGAATTCAATTTTACCTTCAGCCTCAGAAAGGATAACCGCATTGTATGGATCCCAAGCACAGATTTCATCTCCTTTTTTAACTGCTTGGCCTTCCTTAACGCGTAAGAATGAACCATATGGGATGTTAGAAGAGATCAATACTTGCTTGTTCGCTGGGTTCACAATTTGAACCTCACCTGAACGACCCATTACGATTTCTACCGGATTTCCATCTGCATCTGTAGAGCTTACAGAACGAACCTCTTCGAAGTTAATTACTCCGTCAAATTTCGCTTTAACGCTCGCATCTAAGGAAACGTTTTGTGCCGTACCACCCACGTGGAACGTACGTAATGTTAATTGTGTACCTGGCTCACCAATCGATTGAGAGGCAATTACACCTACCGCTTCTCCTAAGTTCACCATCGCAGCTGTTGCTAAGTTACGTCCGTAACATTTCGCACAAACACCACTTAAAGTCTCACAAGTTAATACCGAACGAATTTCAACTGATTCGATCGCTGTCTCATCAATTTTAGTCGCTACTGTTTCTGTGATTTCATCACCTGAAGCAACGATTAACTCATTTGTGATTGGATCGTATACATCGTGAATAGAAACACGACCTAAGATACGCTCAGATAATGGCTCGATGATCTCCTCATTGTCTTTCAATGGGAACACCTCGATACCACGTAACGTACCGCAATCCTCTTCGTTCACGATAACGTCTTGTGCTACGTCGTGTAAACGACGAGTCAAGTAACCCGCATCGGCTGTTTTCAAGGCAGTATCTGCCAAACCTTTACGCGCACCGTGAGTTGAGATAAAGTATTCTAATACGTCAAGACCTTCTTTAAAGTTAGAAAGGATTGGGTTTTCGATGATTTCACCAATCGAACCTTGTAAGTTCTTTTGAGGCTTAGCCATCAAACCACGCATACCACCTAGCTGACGAATTTGCTCACGAGAACCACGGGCGCCAGAGTGCATCATCATGTAGATCGCGTTAAATCCTTGGTTGTCTTCTTCCATCTGCTTCATCAAAGTCTCGGTAATTTTCGAGTTAACTTTAGTCCAGATGTCAATAACCGCGTTGTAACGCTCGTTATCTGTGATTAAACCCATTAAGTAGTTGTCCCAAACCGCTTGAACATCATCCTGTGCTTTCTTCACTAATGAAGCCTTTTCAGCAGGAATTTGAACATCACCAATACCCATCGATAAACCACCGTGGAAGGCTTGTTGGAAACCTAATTCTTTGATATCATCTAAGAATTGCGCCGTACGCGCCATACCACAGATCTTGTGAACGTGTGAGATGATTTGTTGTAACTTTTTCTTAGTTAATAACTCATTGATGTAACCTACTTGCTCAGGAACACATAAGTTGAATAATACACGACCCGCAACAGTTTCCACCATTTCTTGAACCAATGTACCATCTTCCTTACGTACCGTAGCTTTCACTACGATGTTCGCGTGCTTAGACAATTTCTTCTCGTTCAAGGCGATAACAACCTCCTCAAATCCGTAGAAACGAGATCCTTCACCAGCCACTTTGTGATCTGGTGTCGACTTACGTCCTTTTGTTACATAATATAAACCTAACACCATGTCCTGAGATGGTACTGTAATAGGCGCACCATTCGCTGGGTTCAAGATGTTATGAGATGCAAGCATTAATAAAGAGGCTTCCAAAATCGCTTCATGTCCTAGTGGAACGTGAACCGCCATCTGGTCACCATCGAAATCGGCGTTAAATGCCGTACAAGTTAATGGGTGCAATTGGATCGCTTTTCCTTCGATTAATTTCGGTTGGAAAGCTTGGATACCTAAACGGTGAAGAGTAGGAGCACGGTTTAAAAGAACAGGGTGTCCCTTCATGACGTTTTCCAAAATATCCCAAACCACTGGATCCTTACGATCTACAATTTTCTTCGCAGATTTAACTGTCTTCACGATACCACGCTCGATCAACTTACGGATAACAAACGGCTTGAATAATTCAGCTGCCATGTCTTTTGGAAGACCACACTCATGCATTTTCAATTCTGGACCTACGACGATAACGGAACGACCTGAATAATCGACACGCTTACCTAATAAGTTTTGACGGAAACGACCTTGCTTACCTTTCAACATATCAGAAAGAGACTTCAAGGCACGGTTACCTTCAGAACGAACCGCATTTACTTTACGTGAGTTGTCAAATAAGCTATCTACAGCCTCTTGCAACATACGCTTCTCGTTACGTAAGATTACCTCTGGCGCTTTGATCTCGATTAAACGCTTCAAACGGTTGTTACGGATAATCACACGACGGTATAGATCATTTAGATCAGATGTCGCAAAACGACCTCCATCTAATGGCACCAACGGACGTAATTCTGGTGGAATTACTGGAACCATTTTGATGATCATCCACTCAGGACGGTTGTCGATACGACCTACTGATTCACGGAATGCTTCTACTACTTTCAAACGCTTCAAAGCCTCAGCCTTACGTTGTTGAGATGATTCTGTGTCCGCAGAGTGACGCAAGTCAGCCGATAAGCTGTCTAATTCGATGCGTGATAATAACATATTTAACGCGTCAGCACCCATTTTTGCGATGAATTTCTGTGGATCTTCATCAGGTAAATGTTGGTTCTCGCGCGGTAACTTGTCTAAGATATCTAAGTACTCGTCTTCTGTTAAGAAATCAAGGTATTGGCTACCAATCTTTCCTTCTTCCGCGTACATACCTGGTTGAACTACTACGAAACGCTCGTAATAGATTACTTGGTCTAATTTCTTAGTCGATAGACCAAGCATGTAACCAATCTTGTTAGGTAAGCTACGGAAGTACCAGATGTGTGCTACTGGAACCACTAATTCGATGTGGCCCATACGCTCACGACGTACTTTTTTCTCTGTTACTTCTACACCACAGCGATCGCAAATGATGCCTTTGTAACGAATACGCTTGTATTTACCGCAGTGACACTCCCAGTCCTTGGTAGGACCGAAGATACGCTCGCAAAACAAACCGCCCATTTCGGGTTTGTAGGTACGGTAGTTGATGGTTTCCGGTTGTGTTACCTCACCATTAGACCCCTCTAAGATGGACTCAGGAGAGGCTAGTGAGATGGTTACTTTTTGGAAATCGCTATTCAGCTTTCTAGTCTTTTTAAATGACATTTTCTATGTATTTTATTGGAAAATGAACTCTTTTAATAGGGCCAAAGCCCACTGGTTTTACTCAAGGGTGATTTCAAGGGCTAAACCTCTCAATTCGTGAATCAATACGTTGAATGATTCTGGAATGTTAGGCTTTGGCATATTCTCCCCTTTTACAATAGCTTCGTAAGCTTTTGCGCGACCGATGACATCATCAGACTTCACAGTTAAGATCTCTTGCAAGATATTCGCTGCACCGAAAGCCTCTAATGCCCAAACCTCCATCTCACCAAAACGCTGACCACCAAACTGAGCTTTACCACCCAATGGTTGTTGTGTAATTAATGAGTAAGGTCCGATCGAACGAGCGTGCATCTTATCATCCACCAAGTGACCCAGTTTCAACATATAGATGATACCTACAGTCACCGGTTGATCAAATTTATCACCCGTTAAACCATTGTATAAATACGTACGACCCCAGTCTGGTAAACCAGCTAATGTTAATTCAGCTGCTACCTCTGCTTCAGTTCCACCGTCGAAAATAGGCGTCGCATAGCGCTTACCTAATTTTTGTCCAGCCCAACCTAATACGGTCTCGTAAATTTGTCCTAAGTTCATACGAGATGGTACCCCTAGTGGATTCAATACGATATCTACTGGTGTTCCATCTTCTAAGAATGGCATATCTTCTTCACGTACAATACGAGCAACAATACCCTTATTACCGTGACGACCCGCCATCTTATCACCCACTTTTAACTTACGCTTCTTAGCTACATATACCTTCGCTAATTTCACGATACCTGCAGGCAATTCATCACCTACCTCTAACACGAAACGCTCACGCTTAAAGTTTCCAGCGATTTCGTTACGACGAACGTGGAAGCTCTTAATTAACGCTAAGAAAGTCGCGTTAGTCGCTGCATCCGCCGTAGCATCTTCTACGATCAAATCTGAAAGTAAATTTGCTTCTTCAGGAACGGCATACGTTGACTCATCGCGGTATAAGTTTTTATCTGGGAATAATAATTCTTCGATATTCTTCGCTGTGAATTTAACCCCTTTCTCTACAATCACTGTACCAAACTTGTGACGGATACCACCACATGTTTTTCCAGCTAATAAAGCAACGGTCTTTTCGATCATGATCTTACGAACCTCTAATAGGTCTTTACCGTATTGCTTCATAACCAACTTCAATTCAGCCTTCGACTTATCACGTTGATCCTTATCCTTTTTAGGACGAGCGAACAATTTCGTGTCGATAACCACACCCTTTAACGATGGTGGCGCTTTCTTCGAAGCATCTTTCACGTCACCTGCTTTGTCACCAAAGATGGCACGTAATAATTTCTCTTCTGGAGTAGGATCAGACTCTCCTTTTGGTGTAATCTTACCAATTAAGATATCTCCTTCTTTCACCTCAGAACCTACGCGAACAACACCGTTCTCGTCTAGGTTACGAACTGTCTCCTCAGAAACGTTCGGGATTTCAGAAGTTAATTCCTCCTCACCACGTTTCGTATCACGTACCTCTAATTCGAATTCCTCAATGTGGATCGAAGTAAAGATATCATCACGAACCACTTTTTCAGACATTACGATCGCATCCTCAAAGTTGTAACCTTGCCATGGCATGAACGCCACTTTCATGTTACGACCTAAAGCTAGCTCACCTGCTTGAGTTGCATAACCCTCGCAAAGCGCTTGACCCTTTTCTACTTTTTGTCCTTTGAAGACAATCGGTTTCAAGTTGATCGTTGTATCCTGGTTCGTTCTACGGAACTTAATTAATTTGTATTCTTTAGTAGATCCGTGGAAGCTTACTAATTTTTGTTCTTCTGTTTGATCGTAGTTAACAACGATACGCAAGGCATCCACATATTCGATTACCCCGCTACCTTCTGCTACTACTAACGTGCGAGAGTCAATCGCCACACGGTGCTCAAGACCTGTACCTACGATAGGCGCTTCTGGGCGTAACAATGGCACCGCTTGGCGCTGCATGTTCGATCCCATCAAGGCACGGTTCGCATCATCATGTTCTAAGAAAGGAATCATAGAAGCCGCAACCGAAACAATTTGGTTAGGTGCAACGTCCATATATTGTGCATCCGCTGGATTTACTAATGGGAAGTCACCTTCGAAACGTGCTTTCACACGCTCAGATAAGAATTTACCCGTTTTGTCAATCTGTGCATTCGCTTGAACGATGTTCTTTCCATCTTCTTCTTCAGCCGTTAAATACGAAACAGTCGTAGACGTATCTACTTTACCTGATTCGATTAGCCGGTAAGGAGTTTCGATGAAGCCCATTCCGTTTACTTTCGCGTGCACACAAAAAGAAGAAATCAAACCGATGTTCGGTCCCTCAGGTGTTTCAATCGTACAAAGACGACCGTAGTGCGTATAGTGAACGTCACGAACCTCGAAACCAGCTCTTTCACGAGAAAGACCACCTGGCCCTAGGGCAGACATACGACGCTTGTGTGTGATCTCGGCTAATGGATTTGTTTGGTCCATAAACTGAGATAACTGATTCGTTCCAAAGAACGAGTTAATCACAGACGATAACGTACGTGCATTAATTAAATCTACTGGCTTAAAGTCCTCGTTATCACGAACGTTCATACGTTCTTTGATCGTACGAGCCATACGTGCAAGACCCACACCGAATTGAGCATATAATTGCTCACCCACCGTACGAACACGACGGTTAGACAAGTGGTCAATATCATCGACAACCGCGCGAGAGTTGATCAAACCTATCAAGTATTTCACGATAGAGATGATATCTTCTTTTGTCAATACCTTAATATCCATCGGGATATCGTGGCCTAATTTTTTATTGATACGGTAACGACCTACTTCGCCTAAATCATAACGCTTGTCTGAGAAGAACAAGTTTTGGATGATATCACGTGCCGTTTGCTCATCTGGTGCATCCGTATTACGTAATTGCTTATAGATAACCTCTACCGCCTCTTTTTCCGAGTTGGAAGTATCTTTTTGTAAAGTATTGTAGATGATGTTGTAATCCGTCACGTTCGCATCGTCTTTGTGCAAGATGATGGTGCTTGATCCTGATTCCAAAATCGTCTCGATCTCGTTCTCTGTAATAACCGTATCACGCTCGATCAAGATTTCGTTACGGTCGATAGAAACTACCTCACCTGTATCTTCATCTACGAAGTCTTCTTGCCAAGTTTTCAAAACTCTTGCAGCTAAACGACGTCCAACCGTAGACTTTAACGTCTTCTTGTCTACCTTTAATTCTTCAGCTAGGCCAAATAAATCTAGGATGTCCTTGTCATTTCCGTAACCAATCGCACGAAGCAATACAGTCACAGGGAATTTCTTTTTACGGTCGATGTACGCGTACATCACATTGTTTACGTCCGTTGCAAATTCAATCCAAGAACCCTTGAATGGAATGATACGAGCCGAATACAATTTCGTTCCATTTGTATGCTTCGATTGTGCGAAGAATACACCTGGTGAACGGTGTAGCTGGGAAACGATTACACGTTCAGCACCGTTGATCACGAATGATCCACGCTCTGTCATGTAAGGAATGTTTCCTAAGAATACTTCCTGTTCGATGGTTTGGAAATCCTCGTTGTCTGTATCATTACAGATCAAACGTAATTTCGCTTTTAAAGGTACTGAATACGTTAAACCGCGGTCGATACACTCATCTACCGAATATTTCGGCGGATCTACAGAGTAGTCAACGAACGACAAAACGAAGTTTTCCCGCGAATCCGCGATTGGAAAATTCTCAGCA
>NZ_JBIIBQ010000003.1:0-143628 GCF_044239315.1 Aquirufa sp.
CTTGTAAAAAGTATGGAGCCGATAGGACGGGTGTTCACCTCTTCCCATCTCGAACAGAGAAGTTAAGCCCCGCACCGCTGATGATACTGGGATCAAACCCGGGAAAGTAAGTAAGCTCCAAGTTATTTAAAAACAACCGCCTCCTAGGAGAGCGGTTTTTTTTTGCATAACAGTAATCAGTAGTCAGTAATCAGTAGTCAGTAAACAGGGAATAGAGTAGAGATTAGAGAGTATAGAGTAAAGATAGGACTACCAGACACTGACTACCGACTACTGGTTACTGACTACTGACTACTGATTACTGGATACCGACTACCGACAACTGTCACACACCCCCTGAATCAACAAATTACTTTCCTGCTTTACAAATCCAGCAGGAAGAACAATCGTTGGAATGTGTACAGTCTCCAGGCAAGTAGTTTGACCACATTTATGGCACTTAAAATGTACGTGGTCGTGCTGGTGATTGTGATCACCTTGATGACACAATTCTTTACATAAGGCGTATTTTACTCCTCCGTTATCATCTAAAACTTTGTGAAGTAATCCTGATGAAAGGAAAGTCTTGAGTGTGCGGTAAATGGTTACGCGGTCATATTGAGAACTTAGTTTTTGTTCGATATCTCCCTGACTTAAGGCAAAATCAACGGCTTGAAAAGAAGACAATACGTCGATTCTGCAAGGGGTTGATCGTAGATCAAAATCAGTAAGAGAATAGTTTGAACTCATTTAGCCTAAGTGTTCAGTTTGTAATTTGACCATGTTTTGGTAAATGCCGGATTTCTTCTTCATTAAAACTTCGTGTGAGCCAGACTCCACAATCTTGCCTTCTTCCATCACAATGATTAAATCAGCAGAACGAATGGTGGATAATCGGTGTGCGATGATCAAACTCGTTCTGTTTTTCATTAGTTCTTCTAGAGCTGATTGAACCCACTTTTCTGATTCTGAATCAAGGGCACTGGTCGCTTCGTCCAATAATAAGAACTTGGGATTTTTAAGAATGGCACGAGCGATGGCGATGCGCTGTCTTTGGCCACCTGATAATTTTACGCCCCGTTCACCTACCATGGTATCCCATTTCTCCGGGAAGGATTCGACGAATTCTTTGGCGTAGGCTAATTCAGCAGCGGATTCTATTTCTTCTTTAGTAGCTCCGGGTTTACCATAGGCAATATTTTCGCGGATGGTACCACCAAATAAAAGTACTTCTTGTGGTACAAGGGCGACCATTTTACGCCATTCGGTGATGTCGATGTCTGCGATGGTACGATCCCCTAAGGATATGGATCCTGCATTTGGTTCGTAGAAACGCATGAATAGTTGCGCTAAGGTCGATTTACCTGTTCCGGAAGTACCTACGATGGCTACTTTTTGGCCGGGTTCAATGGTAAAGTTGATTCCTTTAATGATTTGAACTGATGGACGGGAGGGGTAGGAGAACTCGAGATCTTGTACTTTTATTTGCCCGAAGGAGACCGCAGATGTAGAGGAATCATGTGTTAAATCAATTTCTGAAGGATCACCTAAAATTTCAAGAATGCGATCAGATGCCCCTATGGTCTTCTGTAATTGGGCATAAATATCGCCTAAACCACCCACGGAACCTCCAATGAACGCCGTATAGAAAATGAAGGTTAATAGATCTGCTAAGATTAAATCACCTTGAGCGACTAAAGCGGCGCCATACCAAACGACTCCCACGATGCCACCGAATAAGGCGAAGATCACAAAACTGACAAATCCGCCGCGTAGCGTAGCTGCTTTTAGAGCCTCTCCTAGTACTTTATTTAAGGAAGTGGTATAGCGATCTACCTCGTATTTTTCGTTTGTGAAAGCTTTGACTGCTTGAATAGAGGTCAATGTTTCTTCGACGATAATGTTGGTATTAGCGAGTTCGTCCTGGGCTTTTTTGGAAATCTTCCGAATGAACTTGCCGAAGACGATTGCTGAAATTACCAAGACCGGGAAGGTGGCTAACATGAACAAAGTCAGCTTCCAGGAGATGTAGGTAATCAATGCCACACCACCAACAAGGGTGAAAACCTGGCGGAAGAATTCAGCTAGGGTAATCGATAAAACGTCTTGCAATTGTGTAATATCTGACGTAATGCGGCTCATCAATTCTCCTACGCGTCTTTTCTCGAAATGGAAAATGGGAAGGGTGATGATTTTAGCGTATAAAGTCTGACGCACATCACGCATGGCTTTCTCTGAGACTTGCGCAAATGTATAGATGCGGAAGAAAGAGAGGATGGCTTGCACGATTAAAACCGCGAAAAAGAACAGGGTAACTTCGTTGATTTTGTAAGTCGATTTGCCCTCGATGACCTTCGTCATCTCACCTATCAATAAAGGGAAACTTAGGGTTGTTAGGTTAGAAAGCAATAAGAACGCCATTCCTACTATGAAGGTCCACTTGTAAGGAATCACAAAGCGGAATATTTTCACAGCCTTGGTTAAGCCTTGTTTACTGACTTTGACAGCATCTTTTGGATCTACTCCTCCGCCTATATCACCGTGTTGTTTTTTTGCCATCTTATTGTTTGTCTGCTTCGCCGCGGTAGCCTGAATCGAGAAATAATCGATTTGCCTCCGGGTCGGTCACTATCTTTGCTAAGGTTGTTTTAGGCTTTTGTTTCCAATAGGAATCCACAATTCGCCAGCCTAACCAGCGACCGATGCCGCCTGGGCAGGCGGGACCGATTTCAGTGGTTTTTGGTCGATCGTCCAGGTATTTTGCCTTAATCGTTTTGTCAGTACTGAATAACAATTTGCGATCGATAAAATGTTCCCAAACTTCTTTTTGGAAGGCATTCGTCTCCGCAATTTCCTGCTGCGTATAACCAAAAATGAGACTATCTGGTACGCTAGGCAAAATCGTTTTCGCAAAAACGTAACCTTTCCCATACCAAATCATATCGCTTAATAAACTCGCATCATTCTCCGTTTGTTTGATTAAAAAAGCAGAATATTGTAAGATGACTTGTGCGACCAAAGCTTTAGGTTCCAAACGGCGCATTTGGTATGCATATACATTAGGTGCCTTGTATAGACCGCGAGACCCCATAAAGTAGTCCAAACCCACGATGATCAAGGAGTCAGAAACGACCAAATTTTGAGCCGTAAATTCTCCTCCACCTACACCGCCAAATCCAGAAAAAACCGTTCTAATCTTAGGTGTTTTTACACCTGGAAACTCTTGTTGAATCTTGGTAAAAGCCTGCTTCAATTCTTTTTCCAAGGCATCACCCCCGAAAAAACCAGCCTCCTGGCTTTGGTCATAGAACTTTCGCAAGGCCGGGTTTGCATACAGTCGAAACAAATCCTGCGCTAAATAGGGAGTCTTTGAAGGACTTGCACCGAAATAGCCAACACTGATCTCGGGGTGCTTCGATAATAAAGCTGCCATTTCAGTCTCCGATTTTGCAGCTGCCATATCCCGATCGATTCTTTGGAAATCCCATTGAATCTCTGGTGCACTTCTCTCCGACTTTTCTGAAGAACAAGAGAAAAGAGCCAACCCGACGAAAAAGGCATATAGAAACTTCATTATCCTAAACGAGCTAGTAATTCTTGCAGCGACTGAATCTTCGTTTCTGCATCGGCTAATTTCTGTCTTTCGCGCTCCACTAAATCTGCTTTCGCGTTCGCCACGAATTTCTCGTTCGCTAATTTTGCTTCGACTGATTTTTTGAATCCTAACAGATACACTAATTCTTTCTCCGACTCCGCTTTCACGACAGCTGGATCTTCATCATCCGCCAGAGGGACGAAGAATTGATCTGCTTTCACCACGAAGGTTTGCGCATCAGCTACCGCATCAGACACAAAAGTGATGGATTCTAAATTCGCTAGCTTTATCATAATCGCCTCTACAGGCGCATAGGCTGCTTTATTTTCGGCTTTGATATTTAGCGATAAAGCTAATTTAGGTGATAATTGTTTCGAATTACGGATTTCACGAACTTTCGTTACTACTTCGAAAACTACATCGAATTGAGCGATTAATGAAGCGTTCACGACACCCGCTCTAGGGAATTCTGCCTTACAGATCGACTCTCCCTTCGCACGCTCATCGATTACCTGCCAGATTTCTTCCGTAATAAATGGCATATATGGATGCATCAATCGCATTAGGGAATCGAATAAAGCTAATGCATCTTGTAAGGTGTCCACGTGAATCGGGCTTTGATAGGCTGGCTTGATGATCTCAAGGTATTTACCGCAGAAATCATCCCATACTAATTCATAAATGCTTAATAAGGCATCTGAAATTCTGAATTTACTGAAATGATCTTGAACGTCGATAATGGTTTGGTTTAACTTTGACTCAAACCAAGCCGTCGCTAACACGTGTTCTGGTAAGGAGGCACCTGGAACTACTTCTAAACCGCGCAATAAACGGAACGCATTCCAAATTTTATTTGAGAAGTTACGTCCTTGTTCGCACAACTTTTCATCGAACAATAAGTCGTTTCCAGCTGGAGCGGAGAACAATAAACCAGAGCGGACGCCATCAGCGCCGAATCGCTCGATTAATTCCAAAGGATCAGGCGAGTTGCCTAGCGATTTGGACATCTTACGACCTTGCTTATCGCGAACAATACCTGTTAAATACACATTCTTGAACGGCAATTCATCTCTCCATTCGTAACCCGCCATGATCATGCGAGCTACCCAGAAGAATAAAATATCGGGTCCCGTGACTAAGTCGTTTGTAGGGTAATAGTACTTGATATCTTCATTATCAGGGTTTTCGATGCCATCAAAAACAGAGATAGGCCATAACCAAGACGAAAACCAGGTATCCAAAACATCTGGATCTTGTGTCAAATCATCCTCTACTAAGGCATAAAGCTGGTATTTGTCTCTGGCGATGCGAAGAGCCTCTTTTTTATCTTTCGCTACAATCAGCGTGCCGTCTTCTAAATAGAAGGCAGGGATTTGTTGGCCCCACCATAATTGACGGGAAATACACCAATCTCTCACGTTTTCCATCCAAGAACGGTAGGTGTTCTTAAATTTCGCCGGATGCAATTGGATGTTATCATTCATTACGTTGTCTAGCGCAGGTTTCGCCATCTCCTCCATTTTCATGAACCATTGTAAAGACAATTTCGGTTCGATCACCGCACCCGTTCTTTCAGAAGTTCCCACGGTCGATTTGTATTCGTCTGTTTTAGTCAAATACCCTTCCTCGGTTAATTGCTTCACAATGCGTTTGCGTGCTTCGAAGCGATCAACGCCCACGAATAATACCGCTTTTTCATTTAACGTTCCATCGTCATTCAAGATGTCGATAACGGGTAACTTATGTTTTAGACCTAATTCGTAGTCATTCAAATCGTGAGCAGGTGTCACCTTTAAGCAACCCGTTCCAAAATCCAAGCTCACATATTCATCTGGAATAATGCTGATTTCGCGGTCGATTAACGGGATACGAACTTTTTTGCCGTGTAAATGTGTGTAGCGTTCATCCGCTGGATTCACACAAATCGCGGCATCCGCCATAATGCTTTCTGGACGCGTCGTGGCTATTGTTACTGAACCGCTGCCATCTACCAGGGGATATTGGATGTGGAATAATTTGGCCTGAACATCCTTATAAATCACTTCTTCGTCTGATACAGCCGTTTTTCCTTGCGGATCCCAGTTCACCATTCGCACTCCGCGGTAGATTAAACCTTTGTTGTATAAACGAACAAACGTATCGATAACCGCTTGATATAGAGAAGGCTCCATGGTGAATCGGGTACGATCCCAATCACATGAGGCGCCTATTTTTTTCAATTGATCGAGAATGATTCCGCCGTATTTATCCTTCCATTCGAAGGCATATTTCAGGAATTCCTCGCGAGTAATATCGGCCTTAGCTATGCCTTTTTCTTTCAGCATCGCGACTACTTTTGCTTCTGTGGCAATCGACGCGTGGTCCGTTCCTGGAACCCAGCAAGCTTCTTTGCCCTCCATACGCGCCTTCCGAATCAAGACATCTTGAATCGTATTGTTCAGCATATGGCCCATATGTAGCACCCCAGTGACGTTAGGAGGAGGTATAACAATCGTATATGCCTCTTTCTCTGGGTTCGGTTTCGAAGCGAAAAGCTTGTTTTCTAACCAGTAAGCATACCATTTTTGCTCAATTTCCTGCGGGGCGTAATTCTTATCTATCATATGTGTTCTATAAGCCTACAAAGATAATTGATTTAGGCCAAAGGTGAGGGTGGTTTTTAAAACAATTCGCCGTAATTTTGGTTCAAATAACGTTATGATGGTAGTCGGAATTTTACTTTGGTTAGGGACTTTTTTAGGAATGGAAGGCGTGGCTTGGTTCACCCATAAATACATTATGCACGGCATTATGTGGAATTGGCACGAGTCACACCATGTACATCACAAGAATAAACTAGAGAAAAACGACCTGTTTTCGGTTGTTTTTGGAATCTCCTCTACTTTAACCATCATTGTGGGAGCTGAAATTCCAGCGTATTGGCCGCTTTTTTGGATTGGATTAGGCATCGCAACCTACGGTATTTTCTATTTTATTTTTCACGATATCATTGTGCACCGCCGAATCAAGATTAAATACAAGGCGGGATCAGCCTACATGAAGCGCATTATGAAAGCGCATTATGTGCACCATGAGGTGCATACAAAAAAAGGCGCAGAGGCTTTTGGCTTCCTCTACGCCCCTAAAAAATACCAATAGTTTATTTCACGAAACCGACTCCTACCGTTGAATTTGAGAATTCATCGATCAGGATAAAGGCTCCATTGGCCGGATTTGCCGCATATTGATCGGCAGCAATCGGCTGTGCCGTGCGCAAGGCAATGGTACCAATTTCGTTAAGTTGCAAACTCGAGACACCTTCTGTAGCTGTTTGAGTCGCCACGTCTAGGCGTTCGGTGATTTGCGAAATTTTCGCCTTCGTTGTATTAATTCCGTGTTGCAATAAATACGTTTTACCGGGAGTCAATGCCGTGTGATCTAACCAGCAAACTTGCGCTGAAAAATCTTTTAATTGTGGAGCCTGATCTTCTGAAGCTAATACAAGCGTATTTCCACGAGAGATATCCACATCTGTCGTCAAGGTAATAGTCACAGAATCCCCTGCGATAGCCTGCGATAGTTTGTTGTCAAATTTCTCAATCGTCGCAATCTTACTCTCTTGACCCGTAGGCAAGACGCGAATGCTGTCGCCCACTTTGAAGGCGCCTGAGCTGATTTTTCCTGCATAACCCCTGTAATCGTGATAAGCTTCAGTCATCGGTCTCACGACAAATTGAACCTGGAAACGAGCTAACGCCTGCGCTAGAGTAGAGGCGTATTCGAAGGCCTCTAATTCGCCTAAGAGTGTATTGCCGCTAAACCAAGGCATTTCGCTGGCCTTTTGGGTGATGTTTTGGCCGTACAAAGAAGAAATAGGCAAGAAGCTGATTTCTTGTCCTTCGAAAGTCGTTTGAGCGACTAACTCGGATAGACTTTCTTTGATGGCATTAAATGTCGATTCCTGGTATTGTACCAGGTCCATCTTGTTTACACAGATGATCACTTTCGGGATGCGTAGCATCGCGGCGATCGACAAGTGTCGTGCCGTTTGTTCAACCACACCTTGGCGGGCATCCACTAGGATTAAGGAAACCTTCGCGTTCGAGGCACCCGTCACCATGTTACGCGTGTATTCCACGTGACCCGGAGTATCCGCAATGATGTATTTGCGGGTAGGTGTGGAGAAATAAATGTGCGCCACATCGATGGTGATTCCTTGCTCGCGTTCGGCGATCAAGCCATCGGTTAAAAGGGATAGGTCTAAAAAGTCTAAGCCCTTGCGTTTAGAGGCACTTTCGAGGGCCTCAATTTTATCTTTGGTAATCGAATTAGTCTCGTATAACAAGCGGCCGATTAAGGTGCTTTTTCCATCATCAACGGAACCTGCGGTAGCTATGCGTAAAATATCCATGTGTTCTTGTCTCTGATTGAATTAAAAATAACCTTGTTGCTTTCTCTTTTCCATGGCCGCCTCTGAACGTTTGTCGTCAATACGCGCCCCTCTTTCGGATATTTCGGCAGAAAGAATCTCTTCGATGATGACATCGATATCGGTAGCATCTGAAGAAACCGCCGCTGTACAGGTCATATCACCCACTGTTCTAAAGCGTACGGTAGCCTCGAAAGGAATCTCATCTGCCTCCTTATTCAGGTATTCAGAATCTGCCCAAAGCATTCCATCCCGCTCAATCACCTGGCGTTGATGTGAATAATAGATGCTCGGAATCTCCATTTTTTCTTCTTTGATGTAGTTCCAAACATCCAGTTCCGTCCAGTTCGAGATCGGGAAAACACGTACGTTTTCACCTACTGCGATGCGGCCGTTGAGCATATCAAATAATTCAGGTCTTTGGCGTTTCGCATCCCATTGTCCAAAATCATCGCGCACCGAAAAAATCCGCTCCTTCGCTCTCGCCTTCTCCTCATCGCGTCTCGCTCCTCCGATACAGGCATCAAATTTGAATTCCTCGATGGTATCTAATAAAGTAACCGTTTGCAATACATTGCGTGAAGCATATTTACCAGACTCCTCTTTCGCTTTTCCTTGGTTGATGGAATCCTGCACATAGCGCACGATTAATTCTGCACCCGTTTCTTTCGCTAACCAATCTCTAAATTCAATCGTCTCAGGAAAATTGTGTCCCGTGTCGATGTGCACTAAAGGAAAGGGGATTTTACCTGGGAAGAAAGCCTTTTGGGCTAAACGAACAAGGGTAATTGAATCCTTTCCTCCCGAGAAAAGTAGGGCAGGGCGTTCAAATTGTGCCGCTACTTCGCGAAGAATATAAATGGATTCATCCTCTAGCTGGCGAGGAAAATGACCGATTTTGTCTTGTATTGTCTGCATATCTTAGGCGTGTAAACCACATTCTTTTTGTGAATTCTCCCACCACCAACGTCCTGCACGCGGATGTTCACCCTCCGAAATCGCCCGCGTACACGGCGCGCATCCGATAGAAATGAACCCTTTTTTGTGCAAGGGGTTTTGGGGAATCTTGTGATCCGTTAAGTATTTTTCTAAAGTGCTAAAATCCCAATCAATCAGTGGATTGATCTTGAATAATTGACGGCTCTCATCCCATTCGAGGATAGGCATGTCCGCTCTGTTTTCTGATTGTTCGGAGCGTAATCCGGTGATCCAAACCTTCGCTCCTTGTAGTGCACGCGATAAAGGCTCCATTTTTCGAACAAAACAGCACTCTTTTCGGTTCTCTACTGAAGTATAGAAGGAGTTAAACCCTTTTTCGGCCACAAGTTTTTCAACGGCAGGTGTAGAAGGGAAAAAGGTTTGAATGGAGATACCATATTTTTTTATCGTTAAATCCATCAACTCGTAGGACTCTTGGAATTGACGACCGGTATCGAGGGTAAAGATTTCGATGTTCGATTTTGTGCTCGCTATGGCCTGCGTTATCGCTTGATCTTCTTGCCCGAAAGAGCTAGAAAAGACGATTTTTTCTCCCGCAAAATAGTCAGCAATGAACTGAATGCGTTCCGGGAGGTTTCTAGAAAGGAGCTCTTTTTCGAGGTTTGCGGGTGCCATAAAGCGATATTTACACAAAGGTACACATTGTCTATTGAATAACTATACTAATAAATAAAAAAATAATTAGCTATCTTCGAGTGTCATGCGAATTGGTTCAGAAATTTTATTGGATTTGCCTTCTGGAGACGAAGAAGAAAGCTTGTTAGATGTTCGCAATCTAAAGAATCTAGTGCGTCACGGTGAAGGTCTACGACTGGAATTCAAGATGAAGGTGAAATTTCCGGAGAAGATCGTGAAGGAATTAGTCGCTTTTGCAAATACGGAAGGCGGCCACCTCTTTGTAGGGGTTAGCGATGCGGGGGTAATTGAGGGAGTAAAGTTCGCTGAAGAAGAGCAATTCTTATTAGAGCGTGCGATCTCCAACTATTGTTTTCCTGCTTTTACGTATCGGACCTATCGAATTCGCTTAGATAATGGTCGGGAAGTTTTGGTCTACCAAATATATGAAAGCGTGGATAAACCCCACTTTGTCCAACTCGAAACGGTTCCGCATCCCATTTGCTATGTTCGGGCGAAAGATCGCACCATACAAGCGAGTAAGGAAATGAAGCAAATTCTGAGGAGAGAGAATGAGGAAGGGCTTTCTTTTGCCTATGGAGAGATAGAACGCTGGTTAATGGAATATTTGCGGGCAAATCAACAAATTTCCCTTTCTGAATTTGCCCTAAAATGTAATTTGCCCATTTGGTTAGCATCTCGTAAATTAGTGTTGCTCGTTTTAAGTAGAGTACTGAAAATCGAACCAGGTGAAAACCAAGATCAATATTCCTTGCAATGAAAAAATGGATCGTATTGTTAGCTGCTTTACCCTTTGCCTGTACGAAAGAGGCAAATGATCCAGCCATTACACCTGCGCCACAAACAACGGCTATCTCTTCTTTTGATCTGTTACAAGACAAATTATTGACGCCCAGTTGCGCTACTTCGGGATGCCACTTATCTAATAAAGATGCCGGTTTTGCTCAGCACGGTTTAGTGCTCGCGAAAGGTAGTTCCTACGCAAATTTAGTGGGAGTTGCCTCCGTTAATCCGGTTGCACTTAAGAATTCCATCTTGCGCGTTAAAAAATTTGCCTCCATTGAAAGTTTATTATTTCACAAATTAAATTGGGACATTAGTCATCATGGATTAGCTAATTATGGTGCGCCAATGCCTTTAGGAGGTAAGCCGCTAAGTAAAGGAGCCTTAGCATTTGTCCAAAGATGGATTGATGCCGGCGCACCTTCCACCGGTGTAGTTGCTGATGCTAGTTTGCTAGATGATACAACGCCAAGTTTTGTGGAGGATGCGAATTTCGCTCCATTGGCCTCACCAGCGGAGGAGGGTAAAACAGGAGTCCAATTAAAAGTCGACCGTTTTGTGGTACCGCCTAATTTTGAAAGAGAACTTTTTGTTCGTCGGCCACTTAATAACGCTGCACCCATCTATGTTAACCGCATAAAATTGAAATCTAGGGCTAATAGCCACCACATGGTGCTGTATGACTTTAGATCAAAGACTTCCTTACCGGCACTGAATGAAGTTCGTGATTTAAGGAATTTAAACAACTCCTTGAATCTGACGACGGTGATTCAAATGTCAAATCATATTTTTTTAGGTGGAGGCACCGATCCTAATTCGGATTACACATTTCCTGCCGGTATGGCGCTTGAACTCCCAAGTAATGCCTCCATTGATTTGAATCCACATTATTTTAACAAGACTAAAGATAATTTGTACGGGGAAAATTATGTAAACCTCTACACAGTACCTGCCAATCAGGTGAAGCAGGTCGTACAAATGATTGATTTTAATGCGACTGGTTTCAATTTACCTGCGAATAAAACAACCACCATCACACGCGATTTTAAATTTGATAAGCCTGTGGCAGTAGTTTCGTTGACTTCTCATTACCACGCAAGAGGAAAATTATTCCAAATTAAAATTAAAGGTGGCGCTCGTGATGGAGAAGTTATTTATGAAAATACGGATTGGGAACACCCGAAAGTCATTAATTACGATACTCCAATCCTGTTGCAAGCTGGGGAGGGTTTAACCTCTGTTGCAACCTATGTAAATGATACGAATAAAGATATTGGATTTGGTCTGACCTCAGAAGATGAAATGAATATCATTTTTGGGTATTATTATGAGCGTTAATTCGCACGCAGTCAGCGTTTTCGCGAAAAGTTTTCTAAAGCTATTTGATATCTAAAACATTGAACTATATTTGCGTCCGTTTCTTGGAATATTTCAAGAAAACAGATAGAAATAGTACAATTTTAAGCATTTTTTGCATTTAATTAGTAACCAAAACAAAGCCGTTTGATAAGACTTTTACTCCCTAGAGATTAATAATGGAACACAAACACAAAAGTAAAGCCACTGCTGCCGGTTTATTAGTAGCAATGGGAATCATTTACGGGGACATTGGAACTTCTCCTTTGTATGTAATGCAGTCAATCATCGGAGATAATCCAATCAATTCATTAACTGTTTTAGGTGGTTTATCTTGTATTTTTTGGACGTTGACCTTGCAAACGACCTTAAAATATGTGATTTTAATTTTACGTGCAGATAATAAGGGTGAAGGCGGGATCTTTGCCCTTTTTGCGTTAGTTAGACGCCATGCGAAGTGGTTGACTTTTCCTGCCATCATCGGTGGAGCGACGCTTTTAGCAGATGGTATTATTACACCACCCATTTCGGTTTCCTCTGCCATTGAAGGATTAAAGATGTTGCATCACGCGGACGGAACACCCTTTGTGACGGATACGGTACCTATTGTGATTGTTATTTTGACAGTACTTTTCATCTTCCAAATCTTTGGAACGAAAGTAGTAGGGAAGCTTTTTGGACCAATCATGCTCGTTTGGTTTTCGATGTTAGCCTTGACTGGACTGATTTGGATCGGCCAAGATTGGTCTATATTTAGAGCTCTTTCACCGATGTATGCTTGGGAGCTGTTGACTACTCATCAATCAGGAACGGCCGGATTCTGGACCCTTGGAGCGGTATTTTTGTGTACAACAGGAGCTGAGGCTTTGTATTCTGACTTAGGTCACTGTGGAAAAGAGAATATTAGAGTTAGCTGGATTTTTGTAAAGATTGCTTTGGTTTTGCAGTATTTTGGACAAGGAGCTTGGTTGTTAGCTCATCAAGGAGATTTGTTAGGTGTACGCAAACCTATCTTTGAGTTGTTGCCTCGCGAATTCTTATTTACCGGGATTATGATTGCGACGGCGGCAGCGGTTATCGCTTCTCAAGCTTTAATCTCAGGTTCTTTCACTTTGATTTCAGAGGCGATTCGGTTGAACTTATGGCCTCGCGTTCGTTTGGTTTATCCATCGGATCAAAAAGGCCAGTTATATGTTCCCTCCATCAATATTTTATTATGGATGGGTTGTGTGGGTGTAGTTCTTTGGTTTAAAGAATCCGCTAATATGGAAGCGGCGTACGGACTTGCCATCACGATGACCATGTTAATGACGACTTCCTTGATGGCCTATTATTTACATATGCGAAAAATAGACATGTGGTGGATAGTCTTATTCCTTGTCGTTTATATTTCTCTAGAAGTCTCCTTCTTAGTAGCGAACTTACAGAAGTTCTGGCATGGAGGTTATGTTTCCTTGTTTATTGCTGGGGTCATTATTTTGATTATGTGGATATGGTTCAGAGCAACGCGCATTAAAAAGAAATTAACCGAATACGAGAAGTTATCTGATTATATCGAGCCATTAAAAGAGTTAAGTAAGGACGAAACGATTCCGAAATATGCGACGCACTTAGTCTTCATGTCGAATGCGGGGCGTGTTTCCGATATTGAATCCAAGATTATCTATTCCATTTTCCAAAGACGTCCCAAGCGCGCCGACATCTACTGGTTCGTACACGTAGATACCTTGGATGATCCGTATGCAATGGAATATAAAGTGACCGTGATCGAACCGGATGATATCATCAAGGTGAACTTTAAATTAGGTTTTAAAGTGGAGCAACGCATTAACTTGTACTTCCGTAAGGTGGTAGAGGAAATGGTGGCACGTGGAGAGGTGGATATTACGTCACGTTACAAGTCCCTGAACGAGCAAAATGTGATCGGTGATTTCCGTTTCGTGGTGTTGGAGAAATTCCTTTCATTTGACAATGAATTACCGTTGTTAGATCGAATGGTGATGAAGGCTTATTTCTTCGTGAAGCAGTTTACGCATTCGGAGGACAAGTACTTTGGCCTTGATTCTGATGCAGTAAAATTAGAGAAAGTGCCTATGATCATTAAGCCGATCACGAAATGTAATTTGAAACGCATCGACTAATATGAGCACGATATTTACCAAAATTGTCAACAAAGAAATCCCTTGTCACCTCATCAAAGAGGACGATTGCTTTCTAGCTTTTTTAGATGTGATGCCCTTAGTGGAGGGTCACGTATTAGTGATCCCAAAACAGGAGGTGGATTACATCTTCGATCTAGAGCCTGAATTACTAGGTGATTTGATGAAGTTTGCACAGACGATTGCGCCTGCTATCAAGAAGGCGATTCCGTGCAAACGCGTAGGAGTGGCGGTGATTGGTTTAGAGGTGCCGCATGCACACGTGCATTTGGTACCCTTGAATCGGATGTTGGATATTAATTTCTCGCAGGAGAAGATGAAGCCGTCAGCGGAATCTTTGGCAAAAACAGCCGAATTAATTCGCTCTTTCTTACTTTAAGAAGCCCTTCAGTTTACTCATTTCTAACATCGGATTCGCTTTTTCGTACACGATATTATAAACCGCCTCGATAATTGGCAACTTGATGTTGTGCTGACGCGAGATGCTGTAGATACTTCGCACGGCATAATAGCCCTCTGCGATCATGTTCATCTCGATCTGAGCGGACTTCACGGAATACCCGCGACCGATCATATTTCCAAAGGTTCTATTTCTCGAAAACTGCGAATAGGCCGTCACCAGTAAATCACCTAGGTAACCAGAGCTATTCAAATCGCGGTTTTTCTCCGGATAAACGACATCCAAGAAGATCTTAATCTCTTGCATTGCATTACTCACGAGTACAGCCTGGAAGTTATCCCCAAAACCCAACCCCCGCGTTATTCCGCAAGCCATCGCCACGATGTTCTTGATAACGGCACAATATTCCACTCCATACAAATCCTGGATGGCATGCGCTTGCAAAAAACGGCTATTCAATAGGTTCGAGAAGGACTGAGCTAAGCTCAAATCTGGCGAAGCAATCGTTAAATACGACTGTTTTTCCAGGGCCACCTCTTCCGCGTGGCAAGGGCCAGCGATGACACAGGTTTGGCCTAATGGCAAATTAAAGGCGCGCTCCATCCAATCTGTTACCAACAGATTTTCGTCTGGAATCATACCCTTGATGGCAGAAACCACTTTTTTGCCCTCGAAATGTTTCTTATTTAAGTCCTTTAAAGTACTCGGAATGAAAGCGGCAGGAACCGCAAGAATGATGTATTCCACACCTGCTAGGGCATCCACCATCTTGCTGTAGGTCTTCACCTTACGTGGATTGATGGCCACATCCGTCAAATAGCTGGGATTGTGATTGTATTTACGGATGAATTCCACGTCCGACTTCCGGCGGATCCACCACTTAATTTTCACATTATTCTCCGAAAGGATTTTCACTAAAGCCGTAGCCCAGCTTCCTCCACCCAAGACCGCCACCTGGGTGGGGATCTTTTTCTTTAACTCAGCTAATTCACTCATGCCGTAAAATTACGCTTATTTGATAAATATCCCGGATTTTTTGCCAAATTTGTGACCGTAGCTTTTTATAGCTGACATCTAAACCTATGAAAAAAATCGCCTTATTCCTGCTCACAGGACTATCTTTTTGTGTGCTTGCACAGAAGTCACAACCCCTTCCAGAACATCCACGTCCAGACCTAGAGAGGACGCAATGGGTGAATTTGAATGGCTATTGGGACTTTACCTTTGATTCCTCTTTGACAGCTCCGTCACGTTACGATAAGAAAATTTTAGTGCCTTTCCCCTGGGGATCCCCGCTTTCAGAAGTGAAAGATGAGGCGGATGTGGCTTGGTACCACAAGGAAATTAAAATCCCTGCCACTTGGACGGAGAAGCGTATTTTCCTGAACATTGGGGCCTCGGATTGGGAAACATCGATCTATTTAGATGGGGTTAAAATAGGAAACCATCAAGGTGGATACACGCCTTTTGATGCAGAGTTAGCAGGTGTAAAACCGGGTTCCACGCACCATATTGCCATCAGAGCGGATGACAAACGTCGCATGTTCACGCTGTATGGAAAGCAGGGTTATGGCAATGCGCGGGGGATTTGGCAGACCGTTTATCTAGAGGCTAGAGGCGCTAATTTCATTGATCATTATGCGGTTAATCCGGATATTGATGCTAAAAAAGCGCAGGTGAAGGTCTATTTAGGAGCACCTGTTTCAAAGGAACAATCTGTTCAAGTGAAGCTTTCCAATGGCCAATCAGCCGTGCTGAAGATACCTGCTGGAAAACAAGAAGGGAGCGTTGACATTCCTATAATGGCGATGCATCTGTGGTCCTTAGAGGATCCCTACTTATATGGATTAACGATGACCTCGGGGAATGATGTGGTGAAGGGGTATTTTGGGATGCGGAAGATCTCCGTGGTGAACTTACCGGGATCGAAGATTCCGTATATCGGATTGAATAATAAGCCTATTTATGTGCAATTGGCCTTAGATCAAAGTTACCATCCGACGGGTTTTTATACTTTTCCGTCCGATCAATTTATGAAGGATGAGATTGTACGTTCTAAGCGCATTGGTTTGAATGGGATTCGAACTCACATCAAGGTGGATGTGCCCCGTAAGTTGTATTGGGCGGATAAATTAGGCCTTTTGGTGATGTCTGACTTGCCTAATTCTTGGGGCGATCCGGAGGCGGATATGCAAAAGGAGTCTGAATATACGCTGCATGAGATGATCAAGCGCGACTACAATCACCCAGCAATTTTCTCCTGGATAACCTTTAATGAAACCTGGGGTTTGTTCACTCACAAAGATAAAAAGGCCATCTATACGCCAGAGACTCAGAAGTGGGTAGCGTCGGTGTATCATTTGGCCAAAAAACTAGACCCCACTCGCCTCGTCGAAGACAATTCTGTTTGCTGTGGCAGAGGTCATACCGAAACCGATATCAACTCTTGGCATGCCTATCAAGCAGGTTATGAATGGGATAAGTTGATGGTGGATTATTCCGATAAAACGTATCCAGGAAGCACCTGGAATTTCGAGAAAGGATACCAACAAGGAGCACAACCGATGATTAATTCAGAGTTTGGCAACGTCTGGGGTTACCAGGGAAGCACGGGTGATGTGGATTATACTTTCGATTACCACAAGGCGATGAATTCTTTCCGGAATCACCCGAAGATGGCGGGTTGGTTATATACCGAGCACCACGATGTGATTAACGAGTGGAATGGCTATTATAAATTCGATCGAACCGAAAAGGAAACCGGCTTAAATGCCATTGTCCCAGGTATGTCGCTGCTCGATTTTCATAGTCCTTTCTATCTTTCGACAGGCCAGGAAATCACCTTTGCAGGGAAAGCTGGCCAAAAAATCAAGATTCCATTGCATCTTTCTTCCATGACCAATTCGGCCGGTTCACTTAACTTAAAAATGACTTTATCTGGAACCAATGCGGCGGGCGAAAAATTGAATCGCTGGACTAAAATCTCCATTTTAACTTATGCTGCCTGGGACGTGAAGGCGTTGGATTCCCTAATCATTAACTTGCCAGCAGACAAATCCATCAATACCTTGGCTTTTGAATTATTTGATGTATTCGGAAAAGTGGTGCATCGTAATTTCGTGCATTTGATTGTTGAAGATGGTTCTATCCAACCTTCGAAAGGTCAATTAATCTCCGTGCCAGTAGAACGCTACAGTTCATCTAGCTGGCCAAAGAAACAGTGGGCAGGCGTTTTAGGTCATAAATTAAACGGTGCGGGAGCAGGATATTTCGAATATGAAATCCCTTTCCCTACATCCGGGACGGCAGACATCAAGCAAGTTCGTTTCCTAGTGGAGGCATCCGCTAAACCAATTTTAGGTAAGGACCGCGATGATGCTGGTAAAATGGATGGCGACTACATGTTAGGGAAGGGGACGTTTGACCCGGGCGTTAATCCTAATGCTTATCCACAAACCGATCGCTACACCACACCTGCTAAATTGAAAGTGAGTGCGAATGGGGTTTTTGCGTCTGAAACCATTTTAGTAGACGACCCAGCGGATCACCAAGGAATCTTGTCTTGGCATTACCAGGCGCGCAATAAAAAATTAGATGAGGCCGGAACTTATGGTTATTTAGTCCAAGGGGTGATTCCATCGTCTGCTTGGCAGCAAGCAGCAAAAACAGGAAAATTGATCTTGCGTTTCGAGGCCACAGAAGGCGGATTATCCCTGTATGGAGATCAATCGGGGCGTTATGTGATTGATCCGAGTATCATTATCGAGAAATAAACTAAACGCCAAATTGAGCCAAATGGTGGTCAATGTGCTTGTAAAGCAAGTTGTTCCACTCGATGGCGCTCAGTTTGCCCAGGCTTAAAGAAGGGGTGTTGGATAATTGTTCAGCACCCATTTCTTGAATGGTTTTAATTAATTCTTTTAGGCGATCCCTCACTTTTGAGAAATGGTAAGAATCAGCTCTAATAAACGTGGGTGATGTAGGTAAATTTTGTTTGTAAGGGACTTCGTTTACCATAGAATCCTTGTATGCTTTAAGAATGATTCGCATGTACAAAGGTGGTCGATCCGTATTTATTCCCAGAATCTGTTCATAAGGAACGGCGCAATGAGAGAGCATTTGATCTACAGACATTTTACCCCAAAGCGCCTGGCTCTCCGGATTCAATTGATCGATTCGTCTGAAAAGTTCTTCCGTAGTGGAAGCAAGGTAAATAGAAGGATAAGCCATATTAGTTCAATTTCCAGCGTTTCACATTAATTAACTCCGGTATTTTTTCTCCGGTTTGCGTAAAATTAGCATTTGTTAATTGAATATCCGTGGCTTCAATCACGCGGTAGGTTTGTTTAGCCTCGATATCTAAATTGGATAGATTAATGTGGTGAATCGGCATTTCTGGAAGTCCACGAATTAACAATCCGGTTTCTGCACCTTTCGCCACCACACGATCCACATAGATATTCTTGAATTGTGGCGTTCCGGCATCGACAGGTTTGCTTTCGATTTTAGGAGTTTCGTCTCCATTCCCGAATGTCGCCACAGGATCTTTCCCTTGGTAGTACATATCGAACAAGATGGCCTCGCCTGCGATGTTCTTCATGCTGATATCTTGGATGTATACATTTTCTACTACACCACCGCGACCGCGCGCTGTCTTGAAGCGTAAACCTACGTCCGTTCCTAAGAATTGGCAGTTTGAAACAAATAAGTCATGCACACCACCTGACATCTCACTCCCGACTACGACACCGCCGTGGCCATGGAATACGACACAATTATCGATGGTGATGTGTGCGCTTGGACGGCCTCGTTTACGGCCTTCCGCATCTTTGCCTGATTTTAAACAGATTCCGTCATCCCCTACATCGAAGCGGGAGTTGCGGACTGACACATATTCACAAGATTCGATGTCGATGCCGTCGCCGTTTTGAGCGAACCAAGGGTTTTTAACTGTGATGTTTTCTACCGTAAGGTGTTTAGAAAGAAGTGGATGGATGTTCCAGGCGGGGGAGTTTTGAAAGGTAACGCCCTCTAATAAAATCTGCTCACACTCGCGAATTGAGATCATATTAGGACGAAGGAATTCTTTGATTTCCTCGGCTTTGGCCTCTGTAAATCCTGCCGCTATGACACCTGGTCGATCCATTGTTGATCCTTTTAAGGCGCGAAGAGTCGGATACCAAGTATCTTTCTTGTCATCTAAAACGCCACCCGAACGAACCAATTTGTCCCATTCGCCCGGCGTTAATTTCCCTTTCTTCACCGGTCTCCAGGCCTCGCCATTTCCATCGATGATACCTGAACCCGTAATCGCAATGTTGCGCTCGCCTACGGCAGTAATCGGAGACTGTGCTCTAATCGCATCAACACCTTCCCAGTTTGTTCGAACTAAGGGATATTGTGCTGCATCTGCACTGAATTGCAAGACCGCACCAGCGTCTAAATGGAAATTAATATTCGAGCGCAAAGTGATCGCACCCGTCACCCAAAAACCAGCAGGCACCCGCACCACGCCACCGCCTTGTTTTGCCGCGATGTCGATGGCCTGTTGAATCGCCGACGTATTCAAGGCACTTGCGGATGAAACGGCTCCGTATGAAACGATATTTAACGTGTCCTTTTTAAAGGCGGTCTCTGCTACATTAGGCAATTCAAAAGCATATTTCTGAGAGAAGCTAGACTTCTTTAAGAAGCTGCGCAGGTGTTCATTCGAAGCTAAAACAGCCTCAGCGACGATTGATGCAATTTTTCTGGCCCCAAAAGGAGAGAAGTGTGTATCGTCCACCACCCCTTTGCTAAATTTTTTGAAAATGCCGGCAGGGTAATGTAGGAACATTTTTTTAGCCCCCTCAGGCCCTTCGGCGCTGATGTATTTTTTACTTTCTTTCTCTACGTCGATTAAAAGCACTTTTTCTGCGGAGGCTACTTCGCGAACTACACTTGGATAATCCGCATGTTGATCCACAAATACACCTGTGGAATCGAATTTTCTACGTTGTGTAGGCGTTAATAAGATAGGAATTCCGCCTTTAGAGCGTGTCTCGCGAACATAGCGAATGAGGTTCTCGCGGAAGTCGGTTTGTGCAGGAGCGTAACGACTTGTGTCGGAGACTTTGGCGTCATTATGGCCAAACTGAATCAACACATAATCCCCCTTTTTGATCTGATTATATACCTTCGCCCAACGGCCTTCTCTACGGAAGCTTTTCGTACTACGGCCATTGTAGGCGTGATTTTGAACTTCCACAGCTTCGTTAAACAACTGTGAAAAAGGCATCCCCCAACCTGTCTCTGGAAAGTCTGCCGAAACCTTGTCTGCCATCGTCGAATCCCCGATCAGGAAAACGCGCATGGGCTCGGTCGCAGTGAAACTAAAAAAGAAAAGGCACAGGATAACAAGGTATTTCATAAGGATCTATTTTGCTCTAAAAGCAATAAATACCCCAATTTTACCCAAAAAAATTAGCGATTAATTGCGACGCTACTTAAAATCGATTGGATGATTTGCAAGGTCGTGATGTTATCCGCTTCCGCCACATAATTCAAAATGATGCGGTGATTCAAGATATCTGGAGCCATTTCCTTGATGTCTTCCGGAAGCACATAATCGCGTCCCTCTAAGTAAGCCATCACTTTCGCAGCTAAATTCAACTGAATACTCGCACGCGGTGAAGCTCCGAATTGGATATAACCCGCCTCTTGCGTCAAACCATATTCGGCCGGATTTCTCGTCGCAAATACGAGCTCAATGATGTATTTTTCCAAAGTCTCCGAAATCGTAATTTCATTGATTTCTTTGCGAATTTTAGCGATATCTTCCGCGTTTAATACGGTTTTAGGCTCGTAGTTGAAGTCCATGTTGGACTTTTGGCGCATTACGGCTAACTCTTGATCTTTATCTAAGTAATTCAAGAATACCTTCAGCATGAAACGATCCACCTGTGCCTCTGGAAGCGGGAAAGTACCCTCTTGCTCTACGGGGTTTTGAGTGGCTAATACTAAGAAGGGTTTATCTAAAGGATAGGTCGTATCTCCGATCGTCACTTGCTTCTCGGCCATCGCCTCTAGCAGGGCAGATTGCACTTTAGCAGGGGCACGGTTAATCTCATCTGCGAGGATGATTTGAGCGAAAATAGGCCCTTTTTTTACTTCAAATTCCGATTTTTTCGGATTATAAATCATCGTCCCCACTAAGTCCGCTGGCAATAAATCCGGCGTGAACTGAATACGGTGGAAATGCAAGTCGAGAATTTTAGCTAAGGTATTAATTGTCAATGTCTTAGCTAATCCAGGCACCCCTTCTAATAAGACGTGTCCGCCGGTAAAAAGACCGACTAATAGGCGGTTAATCAGGCGCTCTTGGCCTATGACCACCTTGCCCATTTCGTCAATGACTGCCTGAATTTTCTCTCTTGATGTCATATTACTGTAATTTCTTGTAACGAATACGCTTCGGTGTTGTGTCCCCTAAACGTTTCTTACGTGATTCTTCGTATTCTGAATAATTACCTTCAAACCAAACTACCTGCGAATCGCCTTCAAACGCTAAAATATGCGTCGCAATACGGTCTAAGAACCAACGGTCGTGGGAGATGACTACCGCACAACCTGCAAAGTTTTCTAAACCTTCTTCCAGTGCACGAAGTGTGTTCACATCCAAATCATTGGTAGGCTCATCGAGCAATAAGACGTTCGCGCCTTCCTTCAACATCATCGCTAAGTGAACGCGGTTACGTTCTCCGCCAGATAACATGCTGATTTTCTTCTCTTGATCTGCTCCGTTAAAGTTGAATTTGCTGACATAGGCACGTGCATTCGCTTGTTTTCCACCTAACATCACCCAATCATTACCATCAGAAACCGTTTCGAAAACTGATTTCTCGGATTTTAATTGATTGTGCTCTTGGTCGACATAAGCCAGTTTCACCGTTTCACCTACTTCAAAAGTTCCCGCATCTGGCTGAATCTTTCCTGTAATCAGATTGAATAGGGTCGTTTTACCGGCACCGTTTGGTCCAATAATACCGACGATTCCAGCTGGAGGTAAAGAGAAACTTAGGTTTTCGTACAATAATTTGTCGCCAAATGATTTCGAAACACCCTGTACCTCGATTACTTTATTACCTAAACGAGGACCCGCTGGAATAAATAATTCCAACTTGTCTTCTTTCTGTCTGTTCTCTTCTGAAAGGAGTTTTTCGTACGCCCCAATACGCGCTTTGGACTTCGCCTGGCGTGCTTTTGGCGCCATACGTACCCATTCTAATTCGCGTTGCAAGGTCTTCTGACGTCGCGATTCGGTCTTCTCTTCTTGTGCTAAGCGATTTTGCTTTTGCTCTAACCAAGACGAATAATTTCCTTTCCAAGGAATTCCTTCGCCCCGGTCTAATTCTAAAATCCAACCTGCCACGTTATCTAGGAAGTATCTATCGTGGGTTACGGCGATCACGGTACCTTTGTATTGACGTAAATGTTGCTCTAACCAGTCTACGGATTCTGCATCCAAGTGGTTAGTAGGCTCATCTAATAACAAGACATCGGGTTCTTGTAATAATAGACGACAAAGCGCCACACGGCGTTTTTCACCACCAGAAAGCGTGCTAACTAGGGCATCAGATGGAGGACAACGCAAAGCATCCATCGCCTTTTCTAAACGCGTATCTAATTCCCACGCATTGAAGTGGTCTAATTTCTCTTGAACTTCGCCTTGGCGCGCTAATAATTTGTCAAAATCTGCATCTGGATCAGCGAATGCTTCGTTGATTTCGTCGAACTCTTTTAACAGGTTCTTGATTTCTTCTACCGCCTCTTCCACGACTTCGATGACCGTTTTGTTCGGATCTAATTGCGGCTCTTGCTCTAATAAACCTACCGTATAACCTGGCGAAAATACGACATCACCCGTATATGATTTGTCGATTCCAGCGATTATGCGCAATAAAGTGGACTTTCCTGACCCGTTAAGACCCAAAACTCCGATTTTAGCGCCGTAGAAAAACGACAGATAAATGTTTTTTATAATGGTCTTTTGAGGAGGTATGACTTTCGACACACGCTCCATCGAAAAGATGATGGTTTCGTTACTCATGAAATTTTATTTTGTACAACCCACAAATATCGCAATTTTTTAAATAAATTAGAGGAGAAATAAGAATTACGATTAACATTTGAGCCAAAGCAACTGCTTGAAGCTCTTTCTTTAAAACATATGAGCCAGCCCACTTCAAACAAATTTGGATTTTGCCGCGACGGCAAAGTTTTCATCAACGCCTATTTAAGCTACCCAGAGCGCGAAATCGGATTCGTGCGTAATTCAGAAGAGGAAGCATTAGCCTATTTTGTGAAACGTTTTGATCTTGCCGTTAGCAAGGTGAAAGGTTTGTCTGCTGAAATCGAAGCGGCGCAAAACAAAGGCTCCTTTTTAACTAAAGTTTTGCAAATGCAAACCTACCTCATCGAGTTCGATGGATTAGGAGATTTCGAGCCCTTGTTAGCCGAATTAGAGAAGCATGAAGCTTATTTGAAAGAATTAATTCAGGCTAATCAAGTAAAAAACTTGGAAATTAAGCGTGCTTTGATTCAAGATGCGAAGGAAATATCGGAGGAAGAGGATGTAGTGGAAGCAACAGATAAGTTGATGGAGGTCAAGATGAAGTGGGTGAAGACGGGTCCTGTTGACAAACAATTTCAAGACGAATTGACGGCTGAATTCCAAGAGGTATTAGATGCCTTTTTCTTGAAGCGTCGTAGCTATTTTGAAGAGAAAAACCGTCAGATAGACGAAAAAATCCTGATTTTACAGGGATATATAGATCAAGTCCACCAATTACGCAAGGCGGAGGATATAGATGATTCGGTGGTTAAGGTGAAGGAAATACAGAAGGAATGGAAGAATGTATTAGGGCTTCCACCTAAGAAGCAGTCGATGCTTTGGAAGAACTTCAAGAAGGCAAACGATATGTTCTTCGAGAAATATAACCGAATTAAAGGAATCGACTACAAGCCACGTGTAGATCCACGCGTATTAGAGTTGACGGCCATGACGGGCGATTTGGAATTAAGATTAAAAGATCAAGTGAATATCGTTGCTACGGCCGATTTAGCCAAAGCCAACCTAGTGAAATGGAAAGAAATTTCCTCACAAGTGAAGAACATGGACCGCTCACTTGCAGAGCGTTTCCGCACGATTTGTGATAAGATTTTTGAGATGAATTATTTGCTGCGTGTGATTTCGTATCGCCACGCAAATTTGAATGAAAAGCCACGCATCGAGCAGTTGAAGATTATGATCAACCAGATGGATTATATGGCGAAGAAGGAGCGAAGTGAATTAGAGTCGGCCATTGCAGAAGCAGAAGCTACGCGTATGATGGAGGACAAAGTCACCATGAGTAAAATCAATACCCAGAAACGTAAAATTTCTATGAAGGAGATTTTATTGAATGGATTTAAAGAAGAATTAGATCAATTATTGAATTCGTAATCCGAGTTCGGTAGCTAATCCAGGAAAATCGAGACCATCGAAGGTGCCAGAAGACATCATCAATAGGTTTTGGTTTTCCTGATTTTGTTTTAACAGGTATTCTTTCAGTTCAGCTTGCTCTCGTAATACGATTAAATTCGGGTGATTAAAATACGTCTGGACCGTTTCCGCTTCTATTTTATCCATCTGTTTAATGGCGCGAGCATGTTCACTTAGATAGATAATCGCCACATCTGCATCCGCTAAAGTACCCTTGTATTCAGGTAAAAATGCCGGATTTAAACTGCTGAAGGTATGTAATTCTAAAGCGGCTACTAATTTTCGCTGCGGGAATTGTGCTTTTAATGCCTGCGTAGTCGCTTTTACTTTCGATGGGGCATGTGCAAAATCTTTGTACAATAATTGCGTAGCTGATTCGCCTACCCACTCCAGGCGTTTAGCAGCCCCTTTGAAGGACTGAATCGCCGTATAAAATTCAGTTTCGCTCACTCCTAATTGAGTGCAGATGTGCAAGGCACCCTGTAGATTCTTTAAGGTATGTTCTCCAAAAACCTGTAAGCCATATTCCTTTCCATCGTTTCCTTTCAAGAAAGTTTGGCCATTTCTAATCACGGAATCGTGTGCTTCATATCCCTCTGATTGGCAGTGTGCTGGGCAAGCCTCAGCAATGGCTTCTAGGGTTTTATCTGTTTTATCGAAGAATAAATGACCTGCTTTAGGCATCTCTTTCACCAGATTTTCGAAGGCTTGCGTATAGGATTCGAAAGTTGGGTACACATTTATGTGATCCCAGGCGATGCCTGAAATCAAAGCGATATGCGGTTGATATAGTAGGAATTTTGCTCGGCGATCGATAGGGGAGGCTAAATATTCGTCCCCTTCGATAATCATGATGGGTGCATCTGAAATGGATGCCATCAAGTCAAAACCCTCGATACGTGCTCCTACTAAATAGTCGAATTTCCTGTTTAAAGTCTTTAACACGTGCAAAATCATCGAGGTAATACTCGTTTTTCCATGACTTCCGGCGATGACAATGCGTTGCTTGTTTTTGCTTTGTTCGTAGATGAAGGAAGGATAGGATTCGATTTTCAATCCTAAATCCTGCGCTTTTAAGAGTTCAGGATTGTCCGCGCGTGCGTGCATTCCTAAAACAATGGTATCAATGTCTTGGTTAATCTTCTCTGGGAACCATCCAAATTCAGCTGGGAGTAGGCCATGCTTTTCTAATAGACTTTTAGAAGGTTCGTATATTTCATCGTCTGAGCCCGTTATTTCGTGTCCTTGGGATAGGAGAGCTAAGGCTAAGTTGTGCATCGCAGCACCACCGATGGCGATAAAATGAATTTTGGACATAATAACTTAATATGTATTTAGCTTGCAAAGTACATACTTTTATTGCAGTTTTGCACGTTTTTCCACAAACTCGAGGTGAACTCGGGTGCATTTAAACATTAGGATGAAAAATTACATCGATCTAATTGACCAAACCATCGAGTTTCCTACTCGTGAGTTCAATATCAATGAGAACAATGAATTGTTGTTTAACAATGTGCCTTTAATGGAAATCATTAAGCAATACGGTACGCCTTTAAAGGTTTCGTATTTGCCTAAAATTTCTGAACACATCGAGAATGCGAAGCTTCTCTTTAGAAATGCGATCAAAAAGTACAATTACAAAGGAAATTATACCTATTGCTATTGCACGAAATCGTCTCATTTCTCTTTCATTTTAGAAGAAGTTTTGAAGCAAAATGTACACTTAGAGACGTCTAGTGCGTTCGATATCCCGATTATTCGCGATATGTACAACCAGGGGAAAATCTCAAAATCGACGTATATTCTTTGTAATGGCTACAAACAGCCATTATATACCCAATACATTTCGGAGTTAATCAATGATGGCTTTAATTGTATACCCGTTCTAGATAACTTGAAAGAAATCGATTTCTACGAAAAATCGGTGACCGCTGAAAAGGTAAATATCGCCATTCGAATCGCGACAGATGAGGAGCCTGATTTCGCTTTCTACACCTCTCGTTTAGGGGTACGTTATTCCGATGTAAATACGCTTTATAACGAAAAAATTAAGCCTAATCCACGTTTTAACTTGAAGATGTTACACTTCTTCATCAACACAGGAATTAAGGATTCTGCGTATTATTGGTCTGAATTAAGCCGATTCGTTTACAAGTATTGCGAAATGAAGAAGATTTGTCCAGAATTGGATTCGATCGACTTAGGCGGAGGCTTACCTATCCAAACCTCTTTGCAATTCAATTACGATTACCAAGCGATGGTGGATGAAATCGTCGAGTCAATCTCGTGGATTTGCAATAAAAATAATATTCCAGTTCCGAATATCTTTACCGAGTTTGGATCTTACACTGTAGGTGAAAGTGGAGCCGTTTTATATGAGATCATTGACCAAAAACTGCAGAACGATAAGGAGCTTTGGTATATGATTGATGGCTCATTTATTACGCAATTGCCTGACTCGTGGGGAATGAATCAGAAATACATTATGCTTCCAGTGAATAACTGGGGAATGCCTTACCAAAAGGTAAACCTTGGAGGATTAACCTGTGATTCAATGGATTTCTATAATACCGAAGCACATAGCTCCGACTTGTACTTGCCTATTTTTGAGGAGGAGTCAGAGCGTCAATATGTAGGATTTTTCCACACAGGAGCCTATCAAGAATCATTAGGGGGTTATGGCGGAATTCAACATTGCTTGATACCAGCGCCTAAACACGTGATCATAGATCGCCTAGAAGACGGCACGATTACCACTCGCCTATTTTCCGAGGAGCAAAAGAGTGAACCCATGTTAGACATACTTGGTTATCAACAAGTTGTGAAAAAAGAAAAAAAAGAAGTAGCTTTAAAAAATAAATTAACTTCTGTCTAATATGAAAAAATGGGTTCTATTATTAGCAATGGCTAGCACAATTATCTCGTGCTCAAGACAAGCTAATTGCGCTGCTTACGGAATGACCCGTGCGAATACTACTCCTCCCAGTCAAAGGTTTTAGTCACGGCTTTCTTCCATTGCTTGCGATAAAGTTTTCTTTTATCGGGATCCATTGCTGGTTTCCAAGTATGCGCAATACCCCAGTTTTTTCGTAGATCATCCAAGTTTTCCCAATATCCTACCGCAAGTCCAGCTGCATAGGCGGCTCCTAGCGCTGTCGTTTCGATTATTTTAGGGCAGATTACCTCTTCTCCGATGATATCGGACTGAAATTGCATCAGAAGCTGATTCACAACCATCCCACCATCTACTCGCAGCGAGGCAATCGGAATTCCTGCATCTTTTTCCATGGCCTCTAAAACTTCCCAAGTTTGGAAAGCGGTGGCCTCCAGAGCGGCACGTGCAATGTGTGATTTATTAATATAACGGGTTAATCCGACCAAGGCGCCACGAGCATCTTGTTTCCAATAGGGGGCATACAATCCGGAGAAGGCGGGTACGAAATAACATCCGCCATTGTCGTCTACTTGTTTCGCTAATTTCTCGATATCTGGGCTATGTTTGATAATCCCTAAATTATCGCGCAACCATTGAACTAATGCACCTGTGATTGCCACAGAACCCTCTAATGCATAATGAACTGGCTCGTTACCCAATTGATAGGCCACTGTAGTTAATAGTCCAAATTGGGAAGGAATCGCCTTCGTTCCCGTATTCATCAAAAGGAAACAGCCGGTTCCGTAGGTGTTTTTGCCTTGACCTGGGTCGAAACAGGTTTGGCCAACTAAAGCCGCCTGCTGATCACCTAGAATGCCTGCTAAAGGAACACCGCCTAGAACTCCTTTCGCTTTGGCGTAAACCAATGAGCTGGATTTGATTTCTGGTAACATCGCTTTCGGGATGCTTAATACCTTCAGAATTTCGTCATCCCAGGCGCAGGTTTGCAAGTCCATTAATTGGGTGCGGCTGGCATTAGTCACATCCGTAATGTGGATTCCGCCCTCAACGCCACCCGTTAAATGCCAGGCAATGAAGGAGTCCATGGTGCCGAATAAGGCATCCCCTTTTTCTGCGTCTGCTCGCAATCCGTCGATGTTATTTAATAACCAGCGAAGCTTTAATCCGCTGAAATAAGTCGCTAAAGGAAGTCCTGTTTTTGCTCTGAATCGGTCCATTCCGCCATCCTTCGCTAATTCAGCTAGTTCGGATCCCACACGAGTATCTTGCCAAACAAGCGCATTATAATAAGCCTTGCCCGTTTTCTTGTTCCAAACCACGGTAGTCTCCCGTTGATTCGTGATTCCTACTGCGGCTAAATCTTTTGCTGAAAGGTTCGCTTTGCCTAGCGCAAGTCCGATGACCTCTTGTGTATTTTTCCAAATCTCATCCGAGTCATGCTCCACCCAGCCCGCTTGGGGGTAGATTTGCTTGTGCTCTTTTTGGCCTACAGAAATTATCTCTCCAGCCTTGTTAAAGATGATAAAACGGGAACTTGTTGTGCCCTGATCAATGGATCCTACGTACATAGTCAATTAGTTGAGAGTCAAAATAAAGGCACCTAATACGGCACCTGCCGCCGGTCCTAACACCGGAATCCAGGCATAGTCCCAGCCAGAATCCCCTTTATTGGGAATGGGTAAAATAGCGTGCATAATGCGCGGCCCTAAATCACGTGCTGGATTAATGGCATAACCTGTTGTTCCCCCTAATCCAAGGCCAACAGCCCAGACCAAGATTCCGACCATAAATGGTCCTAATCCCGTTTCTATCGTTGAAAAAGTGCCTAAAGCCACCACCGCTAAAGCAGAAGCAAAGGCTTCGGAAATAAAGTTGAAGGGCGTATTTTTTATCGCTGGATCTGTACAGAAAGAGGCACGAATGGCTCCTTTATCTGTCGTCGCATCGTAATGTGGCTTGTAATGTAACCAAACTAATAATTGGCCTAACATCGCACCTAGTAATTGTGCTCCAATGAAAGTAGGGAATAGACTCCAATCCCCTGATTTCACACATCCTGCGATGGTTACGATGGGATTTAGGTGAGCCCCTGAGCTTCCGAAATAGGTAGAAACAAAAATGGCGATCGTTACAGCAAATGCCCAGGCAGCTGCTATGGCTAATAATCCCGTGCCGTTTCCTTTCGTGTCTTTTAAAAGCATATTAGCAACAACGCCGTTTCCAAGGTATAATAGGGTAGCAGTTCCGGCTAATTCGCCGATGAAAATGGATGACATAAGTTTAGGTTCAGATTTTTGGTTTTCCAAAACTATAAAATCTTCTCAATAAAAAAATTATCTTTGATTTCAATTTACTATTTCGACGATGCGTGAAGATTATTTAACTGGGGATTCCGAGGCGTTGAACCCGCAAGAGAAGGAGTTTGACAAAGCATTACGTCCTTTGAGTTTCTCGGATTTTTCTGGACAAGGAAAGATTGTAGACAATCTTCAGATCTTCGTGGGTGCGGCAAAAGCTCGCGAGGAGGCCTTAGATCACGTTTTATTGCACGGGCCTCCGGGTCTAGGAAAGACGACCTTATCCCACATCATCGCGAACGAATTAGGATCTGCCTTGAAAATATCTTCGGGCCCAGTATTAGACAAGCCCTCTGATTTAGCTGGTTTGTTAACAAATTTGCAGCCATACGACGTTTTATTTATTGACGAAATTCACCGCTTGAACCCGATTGTGGAGGAATATTTGTATTCCGCAATGGAGGATTATAAGATTGATATCATGTTGGATTCTGGGCCAAATGCTCGAAGTATTCAGATCGGTTTGAATCCATTTACCCTTATCGGAGCGACAACTAGAGCCGGTTTATTGACCTCGCCTTTGCGGGCACGTTTTGGGATTAATGCCCGTCTGGAGTATTACGATGCCGCTTTATTGACGAAAATCGTGAAACGCTCGGCGGCAATATTAGATATGCCAATCGATGAAACGGGTGCATATGAAATTGCGCGTCGTAGCCGTGGAACACCGCGTATTGCGAATAATTTATTGCGCCGTACCCGTGATTTTGCACAAATGAAAGGCAACGGTTCCATCGATGTAAAGATTGCAGAGATTGCCCTAAACGCCTTGGATGTAGATCAAAACGGCCTAGACGAAATGGATAACCGTATTCTATTGACCATTATTGAGAAATTTAAAGGTGGTCCAGTCGGTCTTACCACTATCGCGACGGCTTGTGGCGAGGAGGCTGAAACCATCGAAGAAGTATATGAACCTTTTTTAATTCAAGAGGGATTCTTGAAACGAACCTCTCGAGGTCGCGAGGCTACGGAAAAAGCGTATCGCCATGTGGGGATAGCGCCTAGAGCCGAGACAGGATCTTTATTTTAAATCAAACCTATGTCAACATCTAAACACTTAATCGCAGCGATGATGCTTGTTTCTGCGTCCACTTTGGCCCAAATGAAATACCCAGTAACTAAGAAAATCGATCATATCGATAATTACCACGGAACCCAAGTCGCGGATCCTTATCGCTGGTTAGAAGACGATAATAGCGAAGAAACAAAAGCCTGGGTGAAAGCGCAGAACGAAGTCAGTTTCGGTTATTTAAACCAAATCCCGCTTCGCGAAGAATTCAAAAAACGCATCGAAGCACTCAGTAATTACGAGAAAATCTCTGCGCCTTCTCGCAAAGGAGAATGGTATTATTTCTATAAGAATTCTGGTTTGCAAAATCAATCCGTTTTATACCGCCAAAAAGGGCTCAATGGAAAACCTGAGCAAGTCATCGATCCGAACACTTTATCGAAGGATGGAACGACTCGTTTAACCGCTTTCTCTTTGAACAAAACAGGGAAATATGCCTGCGTAGGCTTGAGCCTAAGCGGAAGCGACTGGCAAACCTATTATGTTCGCGATATGGAAACGGGTAAAAACCTAGCCGATGAATTGAGCTGGGTGAAAGTCAGTGGCGTGGCTTGGAAAGGGAACGGCTTCTACTATTCTCGCTATCCAGATCCAGGTAAAGGAAAAGAATTGAGTACAAAAAATGAGAACCACCAAGTATGGTTCCACACGGTAGGAACGTCTCAATCTCAGGATAAATTAATCTATGAGGACCCTAAAAATCCGCAGCGTTTCCACACAGTGAGCACGTCGGATGATGAGCGTTTTGCGTTCTTAACGATTTCGGATCGTGGTAAAGGTTTGGATGGAAACGCCCTTTGGGTGTTAGATGCTTCTAAAAAAGAAACAAAATTTAAGCCTGTTGTGGCTGAACCGGGGAAATACGATTTCAGCATCGTGGATAACGATGGCGACATCTTGATTTTGGAAACGAATGAAGGAGCTCCCAATAAGAAAATCGTTCGTGTGGATCCAGCGAATCCTTCGAAGGAAAATTGGAAAACCATCGTTACTGAGAGATATGAGCCTTTACAAGGGGTAAATACGGTGGGCAAACGGTTGTTCTTGAATTATTTAAAAGATGTGACTTCTCGCGTGTCTATCTACGATTACACAGGCAAAGCTCTAGGAACAGTAGCCCTGCCCGGCTTAGGAAATGCAGGTGGTTTCGGTGGTGAGAAAGAGGATAAATTTACGTTCTATACCTATTCTTCTTTTAATTTTCCACCTACGATTTACCGCTACGACTTAGCGACAAATACGTCTACGGTATTCCAAAAACCAACTTTGGCCTTCGATCCATCAGATTACACGGTCGTGCAAAAGTTTTACCCTTCTAAAGATGGCACCCAGGTTCCCATGTTTATTGTGAGCAAAAAAGGCCTAAGTCTGAACGGTAAAAACCCGACAATTCTTTATGGTTACGGCGGATTCAATATCAGCTCCACGCCTTCCTTCTCAGCGAGTTTGATCCCTTGGTTAGAAAAGGGTGGGATTTATGTGGTGGCTAATTTACGCGGTGGTAGCGAGTATGGTGAGAAGTGGCACGAAGCGGGAATGAAATTGAAAAAGCAAAATGTATTCGACGATTTTATCGCTGGTGCTGAATTTTTAATTCGCGAGAAATATACTTCAACTGCCTATTTAGCTGCATCAGGTCGTTCAAACGGTGGCCTATTGGTCGGAGCGGCAATAAACCAGCGTCCAGATTTATTCGCGGCGGCGATTCCAGGTGTGGGCGTAATGGACATGTTACGTTTCCAAAAATTCACCATCGGATGGAATTGGGTCGCGGATTATGGTAGTAGCGATAATGCAGATGAATTCAAAGCATTATATGCTTTCTCGCCATTGCACAATATTAAGGCGGTGAACTATCCGGCCACCATGGTCTTCACTTCAGATCACGATGACCGTGTCGTACCAGCACATTCATTTAAATATGCGGCTACACTTCAAGAAAAGAATACCGCTGCCAAGCCGATGATTATTCGAATTGATACGAATAGTGGTCACGGTTCTTCGAACACTGCTAAGTTAATTGAACTAACAGCTGACTCTTATGCCTTTGTTCTATACAACATGGGCAAATAATGAAACAGAAAAAGCCTGGAAAATTCATTCCAGGCTTTTTCATTCTCAAACCTTAAGCGGATTATTTTACTTCTACTCTTCTAACAGCTCCGTCATTTCCTTGCGTAACGCGTAAGAAATAAATTCCAGCACCAGCTTTCTTTAAGTCAATTTGACCTAAATAGTCGCCTTGAAAATCCTTCACTGTTTCTGTTGCAATCTCTTTTCCATTTACATCTGAAACGGCGATGGTTACATTTCCTTTTGTAGGGGCCTTAAAGCGAACATTTAATTTGCCATTAAATGGTTGATTTTGTTTTCCTGAAAGACCTTGGATAGTTTTAGGACCATTTTCTTCAGCCCATTTCTTAAGTTTTTTCAAACGCATGCCAGGTCTGCCCATTGGGCCATCCATTTCAAATGAAAATTCCTTCGGCATTCCTTCTGGCCCACCTTCTCCACGGAAGATCATTACTTTAGGTTCTTGTCCATGTGCACCTGGTGCCATTCCTGGTCCGCCGCGGCGAATAATGATGCGCCTATCTGGACCTCCCTCAGGACCACCTTCGATTTTCTCCATGATGATACCACTAGGCTGGTCTGATATCGTTGAATGAGATTTGTTTACATCGACGCGAACGATCTTTTTCTTGCCACCGGTCGTAGTAATGTTGATATCTAGGGAATCATTTAATTTTTTGATTTCAGCGTCAGCTTTATCTGAGTCAGAGAATTTCTTCTCTATGACACGTTCTTTACCGTTTTCGTTAATCATGATTTTAACGGTAGCCTCTTGTTTCTCTTGTGCAAAAGCGGTTGTTGACATGCAAACGGCTAAAGCGGTAATAAATAGATATTTCATAAATTTTGGTTTTTGATCCGATGCAAACTTACGAAAAGCCTTTAAATTGAAAATGTTAAAGAGTGTTAATGTGATGAGCGGCTGCTTTTTATCTCTTACATTTGCATTCAATTATTTGGCCTTATGTCGAAACGTAAAATACGCTTATTGATTGCCTTGATGTCTTTTGCCCTTTTAGGATTGATTGGGTTTCAGGCCTATTGGTTGCGTTTTATGTTAGAGACTAAACAAGAAAATTTTGCCAAAGACGTCCGTAACAGCCTCGAGCAGGTAGTTAGAAAATTAGAGAAGCAGGAAATTTTGGTTATTGCTGAGCGTCAAAAAAGGCTGGATGCCATAGCTGCAAATCCTCCGGTGAAACCTAAAAAGAAGGCTATCCCCTCTCCAGTAATAGAAAGCGCCTCAGCAGAAGAGCATCCTATTCTGTTACCTCCACAGCAACAAGTTGTATTTGTGCAAAAATCTTTCATGTTACCGAATGGGCAACTAGCTGAGGTTACGGAAGAATATACCGTAGATGAAGATCCGGAAGAAACACGCCAACGGCTAAGAGCACAGGCTGCGATGAATCGGATGTTTAAGCGGGAACAAATGAAAGCGTTGCTTAAAATGCGACGTCGACCTGATCGTCAGAATCAGAGTCAAGAAGATCGAAATTCCCAGTCGTTGAAAAAACTGGAGAAAGAGAAATCTGAACGTGCGGATTTAGAAAAGGTTTTGAAGAAAACCCAGCTAGCGAAAGAGGTTTTTTCTGACTTTTTATTCAAGGAAAGACCGATCCTGCAGCGTCTTCAACCAGCCTATTTAGACAGTTTAATTCAAAAAGAATTGCATGATAAAGGTGTTGCGCTAGACTATTCTTTTGGCATTCAGAATTCTCCTAAATCCTGGATTTACACTTCATCCCCTGAAATTAAGAACCAAAAGAAAGTATTTGAAGCGGATTTATTCCCGAATGATCTGCATCCATCTAAAAATATATTAAAAATCTATTTTCCCGATAGTGCCGCTTTTATTTGGCAAACAATGGGCCTTAGTTTAGCGGGTTCAGGTTTATTATTGCTCGTGATGATCGGCTGCTTTTATTTTGCGGTTTTGACCATTTTGAGACAAAAGAAACTGGCAACAGTTAAAAATGATTTCATCAATAACATGACACACGAGTTTAAGACGCCTATAACCTCGATTTCACTAGCTACACAGTTGTTACAAGAAGAATTGAAGCCAGGAAAAAATGACTCTATTTTGCGTTATTTAGGCATTATTAAAGAGGAAAATACCCGCCTAGGTCAGCAGGTGGAGCGCGTTTTGCAAACCGCCCAAATGGAGAAAGAGGAAATCACGCTCAAACGCAAGTCTGTTGATTTATCGGCCTTAATACATCATGTAGCAGAGATAAATGGGCCATTACTTGATTCCGTTAACGGGAACTTAACCTTAAACTTAGCGGATTTGCCCGCCTCTATTTTACTTGATGAGGTACATATTTCCAATGTATTAAATAATTTATTGGATAACGCGGTGAAGTATAGCCCCTCCAATCCTCAAGTCGAAATCGTTGCCCGTCCACAGGATCAAGGTATTTTAATAGCTGTAAGAGACCAAGGAATGGGAATGCCGAAAGAAGCGCTAAACAACATTTTTGATGCCTTTTACCGGGTGCCTACTGGGAATGTACACAATGTGAAGGGCTTCGGTTTAGGACTAAGCTATGTGCGGAAAATCGTGGAAGCCCACGAAGGGAAAGTGACCGTAAAAAGTAAATTAGGAGAAGGAAGTACATTTGAAATCTATTTGCCCTATGTCAAAGACGCCTGAAATTTTAGTCGCTGAGGATGACCCGAATTTAGGGTTATTGTTAACAGAATTCTTGAAAAAGAAGGGATATAAAGTGTCTTGGGCTCAGAACGGGGACGAAGCATTGGATCTTTTTGTAAAAGGTTCTTTCGATTTATGTCTATTAGACGTGATGATGCCTAAGAAAGACGGTTTTTCTTTGGCCAAAGACATCCGAGCAAATCACCAACAGGTGCCCATCATTTTCTTAACAGCGAAGTCGATGGAGGAAGATACACTTCACGGCTTTAAGGTGGGAGCCGATGATTATTTAACTAAGCCTTTCTCGATGGAGGTTCTTGTGGCAAGAATGGAAGCTATTCTTCGCAGAAGTCATTCCGATAAATCGGTGCCTAGTTTAGCAGATGAAATTACCTTAGGTAATTACACGTATATTCCAGCGAAAATGCGTCTAAGCATCGGAGATACCGAATTAAAGTTCACCCCGAAGGAGAACGAATTAATGAAACTTTTGTGTGAGAATTTAGGTCGTCCAGTGAGCCGTAGTTACGCCTTGAAATTGATTTGGGGAGATGATACCTATTTCAATGCGCGCAGTATGGATGTATACATGACGAAGTTGCGCAAGATGCTAAAAGAAGACCCTCGCGTCCAGCTTTTGAATCTGCACGGCGAGGGTTTCCGATTGAGTGTAGAAGGGCTTTAGTTAATGTGCGTAAAGCCTGTATAAGGGACTAGAACTTCTGGAATCTTGATTCCATCCGGCCCTTGATTATTTTCTAAAATGGATGCTACGATGCGTGGTAAGGCCAAAGCCGATCCATTTAACGTATGGCACAAGATCGATTTTCCATCGATTTTCGTTCTCAACTTCAATCGATTTGCTTGGAAGGTTTCGAAATTACTCACCGAGCTAACTTCTAACCAACGATTTTGAGCACCTGACCATGCTTCCATATCATAAGTTAAAGCTGAAGCAAAACCCATATCGCCGCCACAAAGGCGAAGCACGCGGTAATGCAATCCTAATTTCTGAAGTAATCCTTGCACGTGTAGTGACATTTCCTCTAAAGCCGCATAAGAATTCTCTGGTTTGTGTATCTGAACAATTTCAATCTTGTCAAATTGGTGCAAACGATTTAAACCACGCACGTGAGCTCCCCAAGAACCTGCTTCACGGCGGAAACAGGGCGTGTGGCCCACGTTTTTGATTGGTAATTCTTTCTCATTCACGATCACATCGCGGTATAAGTTTGTTATAGGTACCTCTGCTGTAGGAATTAAGAATAAACCCTCTTCTTTCGTTACATACATTTGGCCTTCTTTATCCGGCAATTGTCCTGTCCCAAAACCCGACTCTTCATTAATCAAAATAGGAGGTTGAATCTCATAATAACCCGCTTTAATAGCTTCGTCTAGGAAGAAGTTAATTAGCGCCCGTTGTAAACGCGCGCCTTTTCCTTTGTAAACTGGGAAGCCAGCCCCCGTAATTTTATTCCCTAAATCGAAATCGATGATATCGTATTTCTTGATCAAATCCCAGTGTGGTTGTGCATCCGCAGGTAACTCAGGTACAGATCCCCACGTTAAAACTACCTCATTGTCATCAGCCGTTTTCCCTTGCGGAACTGAGCTATGAGGAAGGTTTGGTAAGGTCACTAACAAATCAGTTAACTCCTTTTCGGCGGCTTTCGCAGCCTCTTCCATTTCCTTAATCGATGCTTTAAGGGCAGCTGTTTCTGCACGCTTGCCTTCGGCTAATTCTTTTTGGCCGGATTGCATTAATGCACCAATCTCTTTTGCTGCCGCGTTAGATTTCTCTAAAGCTGCTTCCGCCTGCTGTAAAAGTGCTTTGCGTTGATCGTCTTGTGCGATCAATTTCGCTACGATTTCAGCCGCATCCGCAACATGCTTCTTTTGTAAACCAGCGATCGTAGTTTCTTGATTCGCGCGAATAAAGGGTAAGGTTAACATAGCTCGGTTTTTTTAGAAAAGTCCTTCGTTTAATGCATTTAATGCATCATTCTTGTGGGAAGCATCGACTAATAAAGAAATATTGTGTTCGGATGCACCGTATGAAATCATGCGAATAGGAATGCTTTTGACTGCATTTATAACTTTAATAGCAATTCCTTCTTTATCTGCCCAGAAATTACCCACGATACAAATAATCACTTGGTTCATGTCTGGATCTTCTAGCTCCGCAAACTCGCGCAATTCACTCATAATCGCATCTAAATGCGTCGTTTGGTCGATGGTTACACTCACAGAAACCTCTGAAGTCGTAATCATATCGACCGGTGTTTTGTATTTTTCAAACACCTCAAACACACGTTTTAAGAAGCCATAAGCATTCAACATGCGTGTTGAGTGAATGTAAATGGCGGTAATATTATCTTTTGCAGCGATGGCTTTAATCTCTATATCAGTTGATTTTTCTGAGATTAAGGTTCCAAAAGCGCTCGGTTCCATGGTGTTTTTCAAACGAACCGGAACCCCTTTTAATTTCGCCGGTGTGATGGTGCTTGGGTGCAAGATTTTGGCCCCAAAATAAGCCAACTCCGCCGCCTCAGCGAACGAAAGCTCACGAATCGGGAAGGTATTCTTCACGATACGCGGATCGTTATTGTGCATTCCGTCGATGTCCGTCCAGATCTGAACTTCCTCCGCTTGAATGGCCCCACCGATTAAGGACGCCGTGTAATCGGATCCACCACGTTTTAAATTATCTACTTCACCAGCCGGATTACGGCAGATGAATCCTTGTGTAACGAAAATTTGCTTTCCTTTAACCGGAGATAATACGGCTGCTAATTTTTGTTCGATGACGGATAAAATAGGCTCATTATCTTCGTCAATGACCATAAAATCTAAAGCTGGCAATAAGGCAGAACTAACGCCTTCCTCTTGCAAGAAAGCTTCGAAAATTTGAGTAGAAAGCAATTCGCCTAATGCGACCATTTCCTTCTCTTGCTTCACGGTGTATGGAGCCGTAGCAATCAGGCTATCGATGAAATTAAATTCTTTTTCAACAATAGCTTGTCCTTTTCCTAGGCCAGCAGGAGTCGAATATAATTCAGTTAAGAATTGATCATAATGCGCACGTAATTCATTCGCCTTCGCTTTCGCTTCCGAAGTATTTCCTGCATTTAATGATTCTGAAATCGATAGTAAGGTATTCGTGCTACCGGAAAGGGCAGAAAGCACTACAATTTTTGGTTGTCCGTCTTCCGTGATTAAGGAGCGGATAGACTTCATTCGTTCTGGTTTTCCGACGGAGGTACCTCCAAATTTCCAAACTTGCATATATTCTCGTATTATATTCCTAACATTTTGATGGCTGTTATGGCCGCCTCATCGCCCTTATTTCCGTGTTTTCCACCTGCGCGATCCATCGCTTGTTCTTGTGAATTAGGCGTTAAAACCCCAAAAATAACTGGTTTGTCATACTTCAAACTCACATTCGTAATCCCATCCGCCACTGCCTGGCAGATAAAGTCGAAGTGTCGTGTCTCACCTTGAATCACACAGCCTAGGCAAATGACGGCATCGATATTCGATTGCTGAGCCATTTTTTGAGCTCCTAAACTTAATTCGAAGCTACCTGGAACCTTAGTGCTTATAATATTATCTTCCTTCGCACCGTATTTTAACAAGGTATCATACGCGCCTGAATACAAGGCATGCGTCACCTCCGTGTTCCACTCGGAAACAACGATGGCGAAGGTTTTGCCTGAAACGTCCGGCAAATTTTCGGTGGTAAAATCACTCAGGTTTTTAAGTGCTGAAGCCATAATAGGGGTTAAAAAAACAAGGGATAAAAGCTCAAGCTCTTATCCCTCATCCTATAATCTGTTCTAAAAATTATTCAGAGATAGAGCTTTCTAAGATCGCTTTGTATTTCTTCGCTGGGATCGACTCTGCCGATTGTCCGTATTTCTCTACAATAATCGAATAGGTATCAACAGCCTCTTTCACTTGTTTATTCGCTTCGTAAGCATTCGCTAACTTTAACAAATAGGTAGGAGTGAAGAATTTATTCGGCTTGTGATCAGCTGCTTTTTTGTAGTAATCAATCGCGTCAGCGAAAGATTTCTTTTCTGAGTACGCATCTCCGATTAACGAATACGCACGCGCTTGAACTAATAAATCAGAGCTAGAGAAGTTTTTCAATTTCTCAATAGACTGATCGAATTTACCTTGCTTTAACAAAGTAATTCCTAAATATAAGTCTGCTAAGTTTTGTGTATTACCACCAAACTCATCAGAAACTTTCGATAAATCCTTCGCTGCAGCAGCTAAAGAATCCGATTCGAAAGCATAAACAGCTTTGTATAATTTCTTCTCGCCTTCTGCATCTTGGGTAGTGGAATACCATTGGTAACCAAAATAGGCAGCTACAGCTACAACTAAAATCCCTAAGATCGTCGCAACACTAGATTTATTCTTTTCAACTAATTCAGTTACTTTAGAAACTTCTTGTTGAAGAGCTTCTGGGCTCTCAATAATTTCAATTGATTCTACTTTTTCTTTCTTTGCCATAAGGTCATTAATTCGGTTGGCAGATTATTATAGGTGCCAAAGGACTGCAAAATTATAAAATCTCTTTCATTTTTATCCACATTAGTGGAATCTTTTGCATTTTATTTTTCAAATTTGAGGTAAATAAACCTGTATGTCCTTTAATCGCCCTGACCAACTCCGTAAACTCACCGAGTCTTTTGATCTATGTATCATTGGTGGAGGGGCTTCAGGTGCGGGAGTTGCCTTAGATGCAACGTTAAGAGGGTACAAAGTGCTCCTGATCGAAAAAGGGGATTTTGCTTGCCAGACTTCCTCGAAATCGACTAAGTTAGTACACGGTGGGGTTCGTTATCTCGAACAAGCCGTTAAAAAACTAGATTGGCATCAATTCAAAATGGTCTACAAGGCCTTACACGAACGTAAAACCTTACTTCAAAATGCGCCACATCTAGCTTATCCTTTAGGTTTATTAACACCTTGCTACACACGCTGGGAACGTTTGTACTACCGCATAGGCATGTGGCTCTATGATAAAATTTCAGGGAGCACGAATTTGAAATCAAGTCGTGGCTTGAGCAAGAAAGAGATACAATCGGAATTTCCGTCCATTGAATCCCATCATTTGAGAGGTGGCGTTTTGTATTATGATGGGCAATTGAATGATGCGCGTTATGCCTTAGCCATATTAAAGGAGGCGGAACGCTTAGGTGCTTGTGTCTTAAACTATGCGAGTCTAGCATCCTTCGAATTAGGGGCAAAAAGTCTAAAGATTAAGAAAGTCGTATTCTCAGATCTGCTGGCGAAGGAATCATATACCATCCCAGTTAAGGCCGTTGTTAATGCTACTGGGCCTTATACAGATAAAATCCGAGCACTTGCTAATCCGCGGATGAAGCCTCGCATGAAGGTCAGTCGTGGAGCGCACGTGGTCTTACCGGCGGAGTTTTGGCAAGGAGAAACGGCACTTTTAATTCCTAAAACGGATGATGGTCGAGTGATTTTTGTGATACCCTGGCGGGACTATGTCTTAGTGGGAACCACGGATGATCCGGATACCTTATCTGAATCCCCGGTCATTTTAGCTACGGAGAAAGAATACCTTATTTCTTATTTTAATCGCTATTCCTCGAAGAAAGCGACATTAGAGGACATTAGTGCTACGTTTGTAGGCCAAAGACCGTTACTCCAAGCTCAGCTTGACTCAACACTAAATACCGATACAAAATCCTTAGTTCGGGATCATGAGGTGGAAGTAGATGGCCGATCTAAACTAGTTAGTATCATGGGTGGCAAGTGGACGACCTACCGCGTTATGGCCTCTGATACGCTAGATGTGTTAGAAAAAGAGGTGCTAAAGGTGCCTTTAAAGCCTTGTTTGACGAAGGATCATCTATTAGTTCCTGCTTCTCCTGTGGCCTTACCGTCTGATGTTGAATCGGATATTCGTACCCACCTGGAAGAAATCTATGGTCCTTCTGCTGGGGAAGTGTATGGGTATGGAGCTGATCGAATACTACCAAACCAACCCTACCTAGTAGGCGAGTTGAATTACTTAAAAGAGCATGAAATGGCCATTACCTGGGATGACGTCTTATCGCGCCGATGGGGAATTGCCATTAGAGATGAAGCTTTAGCAGAAAAACTAAAGGCCATAAAAAAAGAGGCTTTCGCCTCTTAATATTAATATTCGTCCTCGTTAAAGAAGAAGTCGTCTTTTGTCGGATAATCCGGCCAAATTTCTTCAATACTCTCGAATGGTTGACCATCGTCCTCCAGCTCTTGTAGATTTTCTACTACTTCTAATGGAGATCCTGTACGGATAGCGAAGTCAATTAATTCATCTTTCGACGCTGGCCATGGCGCGTCTTCTAAATAGGAGGCAAGTTCTAGTGTCCAATACATAATTTATAGCTAATTTTTATTTCAAAAATAAAAGGGGTTTTCTTAAACGTAAACCCTACCTAATTGCAAAAGTAAAATAAAAATGTATTTATGAAAGATTTATTTTTTAAATTTTCATTAATTATCAAAACCCTGATTTTTTCCCTCTTTTATGACTCTATCTAGTCCCGTTTCTGTCGAAGTTTGTGCCTATTCTTTATTCTCCTGTATCGCCGCAGACCGGGCGGGAGCGCAGCGGGTTGAATTATGTGCTTCCCCCTGGGAAGGTGGAACAACACCCAGCGCAGGCCTCGTGGAACAAGCTTTGAAATCTACATCGTTGGAGATTCATGCGATGGTTAGACCTCGCGGTGGAGATTTTGTCTATGATGAAACGGAAAAACAGACGATGCTCGCTGAAGCTAGGTCCCTATTGGCTCAAGGTGTGCATGGAATTGTGGTGGGTGCGCTGAAACCCAATGGAGATTTAGATGTTGAGTTTATGCTGGAATTTAAGACGATAGCCGCTGGTCGTGAATTGACTTGCCATCGGGCCATTGATGTTTCTCGTGAACCTTTGGAAGTGATGGAACAATTAATCGCTATCGGCTTTAACCGTATACTAACTTCGGGCTGCAAAGATAAGGCCCTAGATGGCATTGAAAACATAGCAGAATTGGTAGCAGCAGCTAAAGGCCGAATCCAAATTATGGCAGGAAGTGGAGTAAAGCCGGTGAATTGCTTAGATTTTGTGCAGATAGGTGTGGATGCGATCCACTTAAGTGCGAGAACAACGCGTAATTCTAAAATGGAATATAGACGTCCAGGAATATCGATGGGTGGAGTAGAGGCAATCTCGGAATTCGAGGTAGCCTACTCGAGTGAAGAAATCATCCGAGCAGCTATCTCCAAAATTCAGGAATTATTCAGCGAATAAATCCGTTGTTTGCCATGCCTTCTCAGGCATAGTCGTAATATCATATAATCCTACCTCGGTCCGCTTGTAGGTAGGTATTTTGAATTCAGCATCTGACATAGAGCCATTTTTGAATTTCTCAATCATTTGAGCAAATCTAGCTTCCTCCGAATCAGCTGAAACAGGAGACGCCGTTTCTAATTCGCCATCTAATTCCACGCTGTCGCCTGGATTTAAGAATACAGGAGCTGCTTTTCTGACTACTTTACGCATACCGCCATCCATTCCACTAGAATCTTGCTCATAACCAGCAGCGATAACAGTTAAATAGAGGTCTTCTCCTAAATCCTCATCGGTAGAGAAACCAAACTTGACCATATCCGCTTGCGCATCAATTCGTTCGTTTAAGTATTCGATGATGGCATCTTTTTCCCAAATCAATAAATCTTTCGAGCTGCTCGTAGAAACTGTTACTAAGATACGTTTCGCCCCTTTAATTTCTTGTGAATTTAATAGAGGAGAGTTCAAAGCTTCCACGATAGCCGCCTTCGCTCTTTCTTCTCCTTTACCTAGCGCAGAACTCATCATCGCTTGACCCGCATTCGTCAATACCTTCTTAACGTCCATGAAGTCCGTGTTGATATCTCCTGGTTTCGCAATAACGTCTACGACTGATTTAACTGCTTTTGCTAATACGTCATCTGCTTTTGCAAAGGCGTGCTTTACGGCTAAATCTTTGTAATGCTCAGATATTTTATCGTTCATGATTACTAAAACCGTATCGCAATACGTTTTTAGTTCTTCAATCCCGTCTCTTGCGTATTGAATTTTCTCTTTTCCTTCCCAGTTATACGGAAATGAAACCACAGCCACCGTTAATAAATCGCGATCTCGAGCGATTTCAGCTACCACTGGTGCAGCTCCGGTACCGGTTCCTCCACCCATTCCGGCTGTAATGAAGACCATTTTCGTTTCATTCGAAAGAACGGCTTTGATCTTTTCTTGACTCTCCTGAGCAGCTTGTTTTCCCACTTCAGGGTCTGTGCCAGCCCCTAAGCCTTGTTCTCCTAATTTGATTTTTGTGCGGACCGAATTGGAAGCTAAAGCTTGTGAATCTGTATTACAGATAATTAAATCAGCTCCTTTAATCTTCAGATTATCCATGTGCTTCACCGCATTGGATCCGCCACCCCCAATTCCAATTACTTTAATAATGGATTTAAATGATGTTTCAGGTACTACTTCGATTTGATGGTCAAAAAAGGAAGGGTTTTGGCTACTCATTGTGTCAATTCAAATTTTCTAAAGTGTAAAAATAACAGAATTTTGCAAATTATTTAGTCATTCCCCCAGCGCCACTCATTCCCTAATTCAAGTTCGTGGCGGAGGTTATGTTTGATAAAAAATTCTTTAGTAGAATAAAAGTCTAATTTTTTAGCTGGAATTTGATCCATGTTAGCTAAGCCATACAGGAGCATAGTGGTATACTTTACGGTATTCTCCATTTCCTTTTTATTAACTAAACTAAAATCATCACAGTTTGCATGGTAACAATCCAAAACACTACGGGTTAATCTCCCCATAGGATCAGCAGCCGGTATTCCTTCCATTAAAAAAGTCTGGTTGTCTGAATGTAGACCAGGGGAATTAACTAGTGAATTGCCAAATTCTCCATCGATAGCCTTAATTTGATCACCGATAGACTTTAAGACAGAAAGCATTTCGTCACGACCACCTGCATTAAATCCATATACATTATTGGTCATATCCAGATTAATCATATATACGATTTGATCTAGTTCTCCAAGTTTTTTAGCACGCTCCACATAAGCCTTAGAACCAAGTAGTCCTTCCTCTTCACCCATAAAAGCCACAAATTCGATGGTGCGTTTGCTGCTTAATCCCAATGCTTTAAAAGTTCGAGCCACATCTAAAACAGAGAATGAGCCAATACCGTTATCGATGGCACCTGTCGCCAGATCCCACGAATCCAGGTGACCTCCGATGATAATTTTCTCATTTCTTAATTTCGAGCTTGTTCCTTTTAATGTCGCAACTACGTTACGTGCCTTAATTGGTTTGCTTACATTGTGCATTTCAATTAAACTCAAAAGGCCTGGTTGGTCTTTCATCCATTTCCTGATCTCTGTTCCATTTTCTAATGAAATACACACCGCTGGAATGGAGATTAAATTTCCCGTAACAGAAGCTGTACCGGTTAATAATACCTGACCTTTGACGGTATTTACGAAAATGACTCCGATGGCTCCGTGTTGAATGGCTAAAGCGGTCTTTTCAGAGCGGTGCAAATTTTTTGTTCCTGCGGCAGCATCTAAGAGTCCGATGTTTGCTAATACGACTTTCCCTTTCACCTCTTTGCCCGCGTAATCGGCATCTAGTCCATTGCCTAGATCTACTATCGTTCCTTGTATGTTAGCATCAACGGGTGTCATTGCTAACGATACCACAGGTACTTCTCTGAAATCATCTGATTTAGGAGGGGCGATAGATAAAGTGACTGTATCGCGAGCCCAAGCTTCAACTTGAAATCCTTGAAACTTTGTGTCCTTAAAGCCGTATTCTTTTAATAAACGAAAAGCATATTCCTCCGCTTTTTTCCCCTTTTCACTTCCGGTTAATCGATGTCCTATGGTCTTACATGCATCTCCCAACGTGCTGTATGCTTTAGAGTGCAGCTCTACTTCCTCTTTAATTTTTTTGAAAACCACTTTCCAGTCTTCCTCTCCTTCTACAGGAGTAAATGAACTAGCGAAAAGGGTCACTAATAGTGCTAAAATCCCAAGGGTCAATTTTCTCATACGTAATTTTGAATTATCACTTTAAATGTAGGCCTTTTCGAAGAAAAACGCAATTAGCCGGACCAATTTTCGCGATCTAAATTTCGGTAGGTGATGGCCTCAGCTACATGTTTTGCTTGTATTGTGGAAGAATTAGCTAGGTCTGCAATGGTTCTAGCCATTTTTAAAATTCGATCATGAGCTCGCGCGGACAATTGTAGTTTTTCTATGGCGGTCTGCAGTAAGGCTTCGGAGTTTGTATCCAGTAGACAAATCGATTTTACTTGATCGGAATTCATTTCCGCATTAGTACGGATAAAACTCCTATTAAATCTTTGCGTTTGAATATCTCTAGCCTTTTTCACTCGTTCTCTAATAGGTGGACTTGATTCACTCTCAGTAGATTGAAACATTTCTGAATACGATAAGGGAAATACTTCTAAATGCATATCGATTCGATCGAGTAAGGGCCCTGATATTCGATGCAAGTAGCGTTCTATCTGGAACGGTTTACACGTACACGGTTTTTCGGGATGATGAAAATAGCCGCAGGGACAGGGGTTCATGGCGGAGATCAACAGGAAATTTGCTGGGAATTCCACCGTTCCATGTGCGCGGGAGATGGGAACTTTTCGTTCTTCTAGAGGCTGTCTTAATAGCTCCAAAACGTGCCGTTGAAATTCTGGAAGTTCATCAAGGAATAATACTCCTTGGTGTGCCAAAGAAATTTCTCCGGGTTGCGGATTGGTTCGCCCACCAATCAATGCGGGAGCCGATATACTGTGGTGCAAGGCTCGAAAGGGTCTTTCGGTGATGAGTGGATTTTCTGTACTTAGCTTTCCCACGATCGAGTGAATTTGGGTTGTTTCGATGATCTCGCGGAGGTTCATCGGAGGCATAATGGATGGAATACGTTTTGCCATCATTGTTTTTCCTGAACCAGGAGGGCCCACCAGAATCAGGTTGTGCCCGCCCGCCACCGCAATTTCAATGGCTCGTTTAGCTTTTTCTTGTCCTTTTATTTGGGAGAAATCGTCTTCGTATTTTAGGCTAACTTCTAAAATATTAGGGGCTTTCACGGGGGCTTGTTTTCTTCCATGCAAGAATCGAATCGTATCACGTAAGTTAGCCATTCCATAAATATCCAAACCGTCGATTAAAGCGGCCTCTACTGCATTTTCACAGGGTAAAATTAGGGATTTGATGCCTTGTTTTTTGGCCTCAATCGCCATCGAAAGGGCACCTTTAATCGGGCGAATTTCCCCCGTTAATGAGAGTTCTCCCATAATTAAATAGTCAGATAGCCCATTCATTTTGGTTTGTTCAGACGCTTGCAATAAGCCTAATGCGATAGGGAGGTCGTAGCCGGAACCTTCTTTGCGAATGTCAGCGGGGGCAAGGTTGATGACTACTTTACGACGTGGGAAAAAATAGCCGATTTGTTTGATGGCTGATTCGACGCGTTGAATGGATTCCTTAATGGTGGAATCGGGTAGGCCCACCAGGTAACATTTAGATCCTTGACCTACGTGGGTTTCAATGGTGATAATGGAGGCATGTATGCCCACGAGGGCACTGCCAAATGTTTTCGCTAACATAGTGGTCTATTAAGACACAAGGTTAGCGTAAAGTGGAGGGATTAAATAACAGTTAATTGGATTTCATTAGAATTAACCAACATCTTGGATTTCACGCCAAAAACTAAAGGCTGGTTATTCGGAATATGCCCAGCTGGGAAATCAAAAGCAATAGGGTAGGAGTAGGACGATGTATGTTCTGCGACTAATTCAAAAGCCGTTTTTCCAATCGCCAAACTAGCCTCATTGCAATCGGTGAATCCCCCTACGATTAGTCCGGCTAGATTTTGGAAATATCCTGCTCGCTTTAATTGTAAAAGCATCCGATCCACATGGTATAGGCGTTCTCCCACTTCTTCTATGAATAAGATTTTACCTTCAGCTGAAGCGAAAGTGGAGCTACCTACTAAATGACATAAAAGGGACAGGTTTCCTCCAACAATTTCTGCGGAGGCCTCTCCAGAGCGGTTCAACGAATGTGCAGGAGCAGCAACGGAAATCTTTCCCTCGAACAAAAGAGAATTCAAGTTTTGCAAGGCAGATTCACCTCCTTTTTGGCAAAAATTATGGGGCATAGGTCCGTGAATACTGGCAATACCTAATCGGTCTACCTCACACAAAAGGGCGGTGATGTCCGAGAAACCAACGATCCATTTGGGACACGAAATAAACCTTGAAAAATCCAACGAATCCAATAAACGAGAGGACCCATATCCACCCCGAATCGGGAATATGGCCTTAATCGAGGGGTCGTCCAACATTTGCTGTAAATCGGATAAACGTTCGGCATCCGTGCCACCTAAGCCAAAATGACGAGACAAGTAATTAGGCGCATTTCGCACCCGAAGCCCCCAGTTTTCTAACACCTGTACGCCCTGCTTCCAGTTTTCCGTAGGAGGAAACGAGGCTGGAGACAAAATGGCGACTTCGTCGCCTGGATTTAAATACGGTGGTATAATCCGATTCATAGCGTAAATATCTGCTTTTTTTTAGGATCCTCAAGGGCTAAATTTCGTAATAGTGTAAAAATCCTTTCCCATCGCACCTGCAGATTTAAATCTTGTACACCCGATTTAAAACCCGCATCCTGGCAGGGCGGAAGAATTGTAGCCCTATGGTTATTGGGGGATTCAAATATGGTCTGTCGACTTACCGTATAGGGGCTTTCTCTAGTATGGGATCTTTTTAAAGAAAAACAACCTCAGTAATGATATCTTGCTGAGCCGTTTTATTTAAAAGCTCAATCATTTTCTGTTTGGCCATCAATAACTCTTTCTTTAAAGGCGCGGAATCGATCCCTAAAAATAGTTGTTTATCCTTTATATAGACCTTGGTAGTCCTAGCTGCGATTGGTTTTCCCATAATTTCCTCCCAGTGTGCCACGATATAGGTCTCGTCGAATTTATTCTGCAACTTATAGACTCGTAAAAGGGATTCAATTGCTTCTTTCAAGCTCATATTATCCTTACTTCGTGTAGAAGCTCGAGGGCCTTTAGGATTGAATGGGGAATCGATCATTAGCTTGTTTTTGACTTCCAAAATTAAGGTATTAAATAGGTTTAACCGGGAAATTCTCAACAAAATTTAATTTTTTTTTAATTTTTTTATAATTCAATAATCCCAAAATAGTACCCTGAAATTATCCGTTATTAGTAGAAAATATCGGATTAGTACAATAGTCCAAAATCTGTGACCTGCTCAGAACCCTATAATGATTATTTAAAGGATGAAAATTATATTAGAATTCTATTACTTTTGCCTTTATCGAAAAGAAAGCGAAAGTCTATACTATGAAAACTACGATCGCCGCATTTTCTACAAGTTTTATTAAAAAATAATTCTTTAACCCCAAATTACCAAACTAATGAGTACACAACAACCAAAGCCAGCTGCTAAGCCAGCTGCAACCGAAAAAAAATCTGGCGGTATTTCTGCAGGTTTAATTCTAATTGTCCTTTTTGCCATTGCGGTAGCGATTTATTCACTTGTAATGGGTGATGGCTCTCACTTTGAAGGCGGTACTAATGAAGGACACCCACTACCAGGCGACTACTTTGGTGTAGTTTATAAAGGTGGAGTTATCGTGCCAGTTTTGATGACTTGTTTCTTAACTGCATTAACATTCTCAATCGAGCGTATGTTCACAATCGGTAAAGCAAAAGGAACTGGTGATGTGAATGCTTTTGTTCGCTCAATTCAAGCTTCCTTAGACAAGGATGACGTAGACGGTGCTTTGAAAGCTTGTGATAAGCAAAAAGGATCTGTAGGTAACGTTACCTTAGCTGCCATCAAAAAATACAAAGCTTTGACTACGGAGAAATCTTTAGACAAAGAGCAAAAATTAGCTGCATTGAGCAAAGAAGTGGAAGAAGCTACTTCATTAGAATTGCCAATGTTAGAGAAAAACTTAACTATCATCGCAACTTTAGCATCCGTTTCAACTTTGATCGGTCTATTAGGAACGGTAATCGGTATGATTAAGGCCTTCGCGTCATTAGGTAACTCAGGTGGATCAACTGATTCATCCGCTTTAGCAAATGGTATCTCTGAAGCCCTAATCAACACAGCATTAGGTATCGGTACTTCAGCGATCTGTATCATTGCATACAACGTGTTCACAGCGAAAATTGATGAGTTAACTTATAGCATTGACGAAATCGGCTTAAGCGTTAACCAAAACTACGCTACACATCACAATTAATATTTGAACTGATTTAGGGGCCTTGCCCTTTCATTCAATTTTATTCACCGTTCAAAAAAATAATTGTTATGCCAAAAGTTAAAGCTAAACGACAAAGTGTCTCACTCGACATGACAGCGATGTGTGATGTGGCTTTCCTTCTTTTGACGTTCTTCATGTTAACCGCGAAGTTCCGTCCAGAAGAGGCAGTTACGATCACTCCTCCATCTTCTATCTCAGAGAAACCTCTGAACATTAAAGATGGTATGCTGATGGTTAGTGTTTCACCAGAAGGAGGCGTTTATTTGGCAACTGATGATCAAATGGCACGTGAGTTTATGTTAGAGCGCATGGCTAATCGCTATGGTGTCGCTGTAACAGCCGAGATGAAGAAGAACTTTATGGCTTCAGAAATCGTAGGCTATCCTCTAGGAGCAATGCGTCAGGTGTTAAATATGAAACCTTCAGAAGCTAAAAAGCTAAGCAAGGGGATTCCAATTGATTCAACTAATAACGAACTTTCGTATTGGGTGGGTTATGCGAAATTGTCTAATCCAGAGTTGAAAGTTGCTATTAAAGGAGATCAAAATTCTAACTACAAAGTTTTTGCCGATATCATCGGTACTTTGCAGGCTCAGAATATCAATATCTTCCAATTAGTAACTGGACCGGAAAATAAACCGAGATAAGTTTTCATTTTAATTATTAATTACGAAAAGAAATGGCAGAAATAGATAGCTCCGGTGGCGGGAAGAAAGGCGGAGGAAAGAAGCGCAGTAAGAAAATGTCGACCAAAATCGACATGACACCTATGGTGGACTTAGGCTTCCTTTTGATTACTTTCTTTATGTTAACTACAACGTTAGCAAAGCCCGTTACCATGCAATTAAACATGCCTGATAAAACGGATACAAAGGAAACATCACCTGTAAAATTATCTGAAACACTTACCGTGTGTCCAGATGAGAAAAAGGTGTATTACTACCAAGGTATCCCTACTGAAGCAGGTACAGTAATGCAAGTTACTAACTATTCGGAGACAGGAATTCGCAAGGTTATCGCGGATCTGAAAGCGAAAGTGGGTAATAATTTTACTATCGTGATCAAGCCAACCAAAGGTGCGAAGTATCGCAACATGATTGACATGCTTGATGAATGCGCGATAACTAACAACAAGCGTTATGCTCTGTTAGAGATCGATCCGGATACGGAGGCATTGATTAAACGATCAGGAAAATAAGCTTATTAAATTAATTTTAAATTAAACGAATATTATGTCACAAGTAATAAGCCAAGATGCTACTTTGGACGATATTATCTTCAAAAACAAGAATCGTGAATTCGGTGCCTTCGTTTTAAGAAAGACGTATCCTAAAGTAATGAAGCGGTCCGTATTACTAGGCTCTGCACTCTTTGTCGGTGCTCTTTTGTTAGCAGCTTTCTGGAAACAGTTAACTGCCGCTGCGGAAGATAAGACTGAGGTGACTGCTGAAGTAATGAAATTGGACAAGCCTGCTCCACCTAAAAAGGTAGAGTTGCCTCCACCGCCGCCACCGCCACCACCCAAGGAAATCCCTAAGGTGACAACGACGAAATTCTTACCTCCTGAGATCAAGCATGATGAGGAAGTAACGAAGCCAGAGCCTCCACCTGAAGAGGTAAGAGGTAATACGGCATCTGAAACTGTGAAAGGGGAAACGGAATCGTATGAGCCACCAGTTGACCCAGATGCTAAGGGAGCTGAGCCTGTTGAGCCACCTAAGCCTGCTGAAGATGAAATCTTTACGGCGGTTGAGCAACAAGCAGAATTCCCTGGAGGACCTGGTGCATGGGGACGTTTCTTACAGAAAACGTTGAAATACCCTTCTGCTGCTCAGCGTGCGAACGTAGGTGGTAGAGTATTCGTATCTTTCGTTGTTAACACGGATGGTACCGTTCAAGACGTACAAGTTTTGAAAGGTGTTGGTTTCGGATGTGATGAGGAAGCTATTCGCGTAATCAAGTCTATGCCAAGATGGAATCCTGGTAAGCAGTCTGGAAGAGCGGTTAGATCTCGTTTTACTCAACCGATTACGTTCGTTTTATCTGAATAAGATAGAATTGATTAAACATAGACAGACCTGCTGAATGTAATTTAGCAGGTCTGTTTTTTTAAATGAATATGAAAAGACCTATTGCTGTTTGGATTAATGTCGGATTTCGATTAATCGTTGCCTTCGCCTATTTTCTGCTAGGCTTGTATGTGGCTTTTTATTCGGAGTTTGATTTAGGTACTAATTTTGGTGTACCTACCATCGTTTTATTTGGTTTACTTTTTATGGCCTATGGACTTTTTCGAATTTGGAGAGCCTATGCCTACTTTAACTCAACAGATGAAGATGATGAAGAATATCAGAAATATTAGTTTAGCTCTACTTATTGGGCTAAGTTTTTTCCAATGCTCTAAAGATAAAAAGGAGACACCTACAGATTCAGCCACAGTTGGAGAAATTACCCTTGGCGTGGATGAGTCTTTTGAGCCGTTAATGAAGGCCGAGAAGACGGCATTCGAGGAGCAATATAAATACGCTAAGATCAAGTATAAGTTCAGTCCGGAGAATGAAGTTATCGCTGATATGCTGAATGACAAGATTCGTGGGGTGGTGGTGACACGGGATTTGACGGCCAAAGAAAAGGAAATTTTCACTCGCAAGGCCATTACTTACCGCAGTTTCAATATAGCAGCAGACGGAATCGCGTTATTAGCCAATAAATCCAATTCAGATACGCTCATTACCCTAGCTGATTTGAAAGATTTAATTGTAGGAACTTCGACTAAGTATACGCTAGTGGTGGACAAAGCGAACTCAAGTAATTTGAAATTTTTATTAGATAAATTAAAGATTTCAAGTGCTGAGAAATTGCATGTGGTGGCAGCTGGTTCTAATCCAGAAGTGATCAAGCAGGTAAAAAATGATGCTCGATCGATTGGTATTGTAGGGTCTAATTGGATTAGTGATGGAGATAATCCCACTTCACTGGGTTTTATACGTTCAGTGAATGTGATGTCAGTGGCTGAAGGTAAGGGTATGCCCTACACGCAGCCTTTCGGCTATAATTTAGCCTTGAAAAAATACCCTCTACGTCGCGAAATCAAATATATATTGAAGGAGGCTCATCAAGGCTTAGGAACAGGCTTCCTGAATTATGTATCAGGAGATCTAGGACAGCTCATTGTATTGAAGGCAGGATTAATTCCGCTGACCCGACCTATCACGATTCGTACCTATCAAATCAATCAATAGTGTATTTTTATTTTGTGTAATGTAGGGAAAATAGAAGATTGTTTTTATTTTTGTTGTTCTAACGAATTTAAAGTTAAGTGTATAAAATTGGACATTTCGGTGTTCCAGGCCTAGGAAAAAGATTGAAAGCTATTAATTAAACAACAAAATGAAGAAAATGAAATCGTGGATATTGGCAATCTGTTTATTGATCACCAATATGGCAATGGGACAAACTATCGCAGACGGATTACACTTAATCGATCGCGATCAACCAAGCAGAGCAAAACAAGTTTTTGAAAATTTAGTGTCAGCTTCTCCTACCGGGGAAAACTATTATTATTTAGGTTACTACCATTTATCTCGTAGAGATTGGGCAGCAGCTGAAGATGCTTTCAAGAAAGGCTTGACAGCAGATCCTAAAAACTATTTGAATCAAGTAGGTCTTGCCTCTATCAAAGTAGGCCAAAACAAAGTCAATGAAGCGAAAGTAGATTTTGACCGTATCCTACAGGAAACAAAATACAAAAATGGCGATGTTATTCATCGTATTGCAGAAGCCTATTCTATGTTCTATAAATTAGGTCGTGATGCTGAGTTTAATGCGAATAATAACGACCCGGCAGAGGCAATTCGTTTAATTGACTTGATGTTAGAAAAGACGAAGAAAGGTCCAAACGCAGAGCAGATGATCGTTCGTGGAGACGCTTTCTTAATTAAAAATGATGGTGGTAATGCCGTTTCATCTTATGAGCAAGCTTTATTGCAAGATCCTAGAAACGTGAAAGCTAAGGTAAAAATCGGTACTGTATTTTTACGTGGTAAAAACTACCGTGAGACTCAAGCTCGTTACAAAGAGGCTATTGATTTGGATTCAAACTTTGCGCCAGCACACAAGCGTTATGGTGAGTATTTGATTGTAGGAAGCCAATACAAAAATGCATCTCGTTATTTTAGAAAGTATTTAGAGAAAGCTGAAGCTACTCCTGAAGTTACCTTAGAAACAGCTAAGTTGTTGTTCTTATCTCAAGATTATGAGGGTGCGATGAAATACACGGATGAGGCAGATAAGAAGGGTGTTAAGGATAATGACATTTTCCGTATGCGTGGTTATTCAAACGTAGAAATGAAGAATTACCAGCAGGGTATTGATAACCTAGAAGGCATGGTTCGTTCAGGTGTGAAGCCTTATTACATGGATGATTTGTATTTCGGAAAGGGATATCAAGGTCTAGGTAAAGATTCTGTTGCTTTAAATTACTTGGAGCGTGCTGCACCTCTTGACACAAATAACAACGTATATAATATTATTCATGATATTCGCTACAAGCAAAAGCGTTATAATGATGCAGCTGCGGCGGCTTTGAAAAGTATTGAGTGGAAACAAAAGAAAAATCAAGCGGTAGGTTCAGGTGATTATTTTAAAGCTGCGATGGATTATTACTTTGTGGCTGCATTTACACCGAAAGCAGATACCTTAAATCGTCCATTAATCGCAATGAAGTCTGATACGTTGTTTGCAAAGGCGATCACTGTAAATGATAAATGGCCTCCATTCTACCTTAACCGTGCTCGTACGAACAACTTAATTGATTACACGGGTACGAAGTGGTTAGGAGTACCTTATTATGAGAAGTTCTTAGAAATAGCGGCTAAGTTGAAAGAAGAAAAATCTACGGCATTTAAGGAGGATAAGAATCAATTATTCGAGGCCTATAAATTTCTAGGCGGATATCATTTAACCGTAACCAAAGATGAGGCTAAGGTGAAAGATTATTTCGTAAAGGCTCAGGAGATTAAGGCGGATGACAAGGATATCAATGATTATTTGAATCCAGCAGCTCCAGCAGCCGCGGCTCCTAAAAAATAAATAAAAAATTATCATCGAAAAAAGCTGCTCATCGGGCGGCTTTTTTCATTTACAATACTACTATGTCATACGCAATTATTACAGGAGGAAGTAAAGGAATTGGCAAAGAGATTGCCTTACAATTAGCGCAGAGAGGGTATAATCTATTCTTAGTTGCACGTAATTCTTATGAGCTTCAGCAGGTAAAAGAAGAAATTCAGAAAAAGTATTCGCTGGAGGTTGATTACTTAGTAGCAGATTTAGCAGATCCTACAGCTGTAAATACGCTGTATGAGTGGGTGTTAGCTAAGCAGATAGATCTTCGTATTTTGGTTAACAATGCCGGATATGGCTTAGTGGGGGAGTTTGAGAGTTATTCCTACGAGGAAACTCAAAAAATGATGCAAGTTAACATGAATGCCTTAGTGGAATCTTGTTTCCGATTCTATCCGATGCTTTCTGGCAAAGGACAAGCTTATGTACTAAATATTGCCAGTTCGACTGCTTATCAGGCGATTCCTTTGATGAGTGTTTACGCAGCCTCTAAAGTATTCGTTTTGAACTTCTCTCGTGGCTTGTTTCACGAATGGAAAGCTAAAGGAATTACCGTTACAGCCGTTAGCCCAGGCGCTACTACGACGAATTTTAACGATCGAGCAAACTTGCCGGCAAAAGCGAGTAAAGCAGCGGAGAAGATCACGATGACCCCTGAGGTAGTAGCGAAAATGGCTGTGGATGGCATGTTTGCTAAAAAGCAAGAAGTGATTACCGGTTTCGTAAACAAGTTAGGCGCTTTTCTAGCTTGGTTAGCACCTAAGGCTATTTCTGAAAAGATAGCTAAGGGGATTTACGAATAGTTTTTTCTTGGCTAACTCCATCGGATAATAGCTTTAGAATATAAGTTCCAGCGGGGAATCGGGAAATATCCCAATTCATTATCCTGCTGGAATTTTTTATTTCAGTTGAAGCAACTAATTCCCCTTTTAAATCGAATAAATAAAGCAAGGCATTTTCAATTTCATAAGCTATTTCGATAGTCAAAATACCCGATAAAGGATTGGGGTAAGTAGTAAATTCGTAAGTAGCAGGTTGTTCCACATAATACACATTTGAGAAGGGAGAATAGCAGTTAAGACTCTTATACATCCATTTTGCCCGAACATAGAATTCGCGTCCATCTGTAATCTTTCGAATAGACATACTATCTGTCGATCGACTTTTGTCGATGAGCCATTCGGATATGCCTAGGGAATGTGACTTGATAAAATAGGCTCCCATTTTTTCTAGTTTAGGGGTTGGAGGATTGGGTCTTCTCTCCAGAATTGTTTTATCTGAACGATAAAAGCAGCCATTTTCTTCCAAAATAGGTTGATACTCTCCAGCTGGCAATAAGCCTGTAATTGTCTTGTCTTGAGAAAAAAGATGGCTGTCTTTCTCCCAGCCAACAAAGCGCACAGTTGAGTCAATTGAGAGGCTAAGTGTCACACTATCCGCCTCACAAATTTGACCAGTGAATGATTTGTAAAGTAGTGAACTAGGTTGCTTTAAAACAGGTAGGTTTAAAAGGAGCGTGTCCGTCTCACCATCGTTGCAGAAGAAAGTGTAGTTTCCGCCAGACAGGATGAACTCTGCTAAGGGGGATTCGAAACGTTTGCTTCCTGCGGTGGCAGAGGTTTTTAATTGGCAGCCTGTAATTCGAATTTGGTAGTTGTTTTTTAGACAATTGGTTTCAGATTGAGCCGTTAAATGATATATGATAGGGCCATTTCGTACATAATTTACCAGAGTTGTATCTTTTGTATTACAGCCGAGTGAATCGGTAACGGTTCTAAAAAAGAATCCATTGGTGGTAAATGGACCAAAAAGACTTTTAGCTGTTGAATTGTAGGAGATTTTATAGGGTGGTGTACCATTTATGGTTTGGGCTTCAGGTACAGTTAGTGTTCTTTCACCCGTTAGCGAAATAGGCGAAAGGGGTAGGAGTTTCAAATGTGGTTTAATCCGAGCGGTAATGGGTATGCGGTCGCTCTCACAGTCATTAATTTTAACGGAAGCGAACCGTACTAGGATGGAATCTTTTGCGCTCCTATTATGAATTGCATTTATCACGAATGCTGTTGCCGTACTTAGGCTCGATTTGGCAGTTTCAGATGCATACCATATGTTATTAAGCCCTCCACTGGCTTGTAATATAAAGTTGATACCTGAGCAAAAATAAGTAGCTGAGGTGTTGATGGGTGGGGACGGTATAGCGAATAGGACTGTTTTTACGCCTGTGGACAAAGGTCCCTCGCAGCCTGATTTGACACAGGATGCGCGAAAAATGGAACTATCAGATGCTACGAGTGGCAAACGACTGCCTTCACCCATTTTTATGCCAGCTGCATTGTACCAAAAGGTTAACGAGGGAGAACAGCCAGTGGCATTTAATGAGAAAGGGATCCCTGCGCAGGCTTTGACAACTTTCACTACGTGTGTAGGAGCAGAAGGTAACGATGTTACACTTAAGCTAACTTCATTCGAAGCAAGTATACAGGTGCCGGTTGGAAAAGTGACGTGCCGTGCGAATGCCTTTAGTTTAGCGCCATGGAGGGAGGGAACTGCTATAAGGGAATCGACGGGAAGGCGATTGAGTGTCCAGGAATAGGCAGAGGTAAGGGGTATAAGCGTCTTTTCACAAACGGTTAAGCTAGAAATGACCGGCGCTTTCCTTAGCGTGATAAGTACAGAATCTGAGTAAATAATGCATTTACTGGTGGTTATTTTTAAGCGGTAATATGATCCTGAAGGGTGGGTAGCTCCGCCGGAAAGAAAAGCGTAGCGTGTCGCGCGGGCGTTTGTGATGCTGGTGAACTTTGTGTCTGTGGGTCTGCGCTTTTCCCATTGAAAGGTGCCAGCTAAACTGTTAACCAATAGTCGTATGGAGTCTCCTTCACAGGTGATTTGAGGGAGGGGTTGCGTGCTGATGCTCGCACATTGTGCGATAGACAGAAAAGATAAAAGGAGAAAAAAGAGCGTTTTCATTCCCTAAAATTGGAGTGAAAAACGCTAGGGAACTAGGCAAAAAAATCGATTATCAACAGGCTGATAAATAAAAAACGCAAACCACTCATTCGGAGCAGTTTGCGTTTTAATCAAGCTTTTGGTATTCTTAAATATCGCAGATTTTCACCGCTTGTTCTAAGGACGCCATTTTGTCTTTGCGGGCTGGAATAAATTCCTGTCCGATGAAGCCTTTATAGCCCGTATCGTAGATGGCCCGAATGATAGCCGCATAGTTTAATTCTTGCGTCTCATCAATTTCGTTACGACCCGGAACACCACCTGTATGGTAGTGAGAGATATATTGGTGGTATTTTTTGATGGTTGCGATTACGTCCCCTTCCATGATTTGCATGTGGTAGATATCGTATAGCAATTTGAATTTATCGGAACCTACCATTTCACAAAGGGCAGCTCCCCATTCGGTCGTGTCTGCTTGGTAGTCTTTGTGGTTGACTTTAGAGTTCAATAACTCCATCGAGATAGTCACATCGTACCGTTCAGCGGTTTTCATGATTCGCTGTAAGCCCTTTTTGCAATTGATTAGACCATCTTCATCGCTCAATCCGTCTCTGTTTCCAGAGAAGGCGATGATATTTTTTACTCCGGCTTTCGCCGCTTTTGGGATGATATCTTCGTAGAATCCGACTAAACCATCGTGATTTTTTGTCCGGTTAAAGAAATTCGGGATGTTCATGCCGTCTGGGTATTTTCCCCAGCCGATGGCCGCGGTCATATCGTGTTTTTTCAGGATATCCCATTCAGCAGGACCTGTTAATTCGATGGACTGTAAGCCGATTTTTTTAGCATTAATCACTAATTCTTCAAAAGGAATATCTTGGTAGCACCAGCGACAAGCTGAGTGATGTACTTTTCCTTTCAGGTCGAGGCCCGCTTGAATATCTGCTTCTTGAAAACGGTGGCCCATCATTCCAAGGCCAGCGAATCCTGCAGAACTTTTTAGGATGTCTCTCCGGCTGAATTTGTTTTCCATAGGTTTAAATTTTAATAGGTTTATTTTAGTAATCCGGTGACGAATTTTTCACTAAGCTCGAATAATAAGCCCGGGTAAACGCCTAGCAATATACTGATAATTCCTAGACCAAAAAGGCTAATTAATTCTAATTTATTCAAATCGGGTAAAGACCAGTCCGCATTTTTCTGGTAGTGTTTTCCAAGGTAGATTTTTTGGAAGGTCCATAATAAATATCCAGCGCCTAATAATAGTCCCAAAGCCCCGAACACCGCAATCACTGGCTGTATAAACGGGCTGCTGAAGGCGCCTAATAAGCTGAAGAATTCTCCGATAAATCCGGAGAATCCGGGAAGGCCTAAAGAGGCAAAAATCGCGATTCCGGAAATGACTGTGAAGCGTGGCATCAAGGTCACTAAGCCGGAGTAGGAGTCGATTTCACGGTTTCCGGTGCGAGAATACAACACACCTACAATTAAGAATAATAAGGCAGATAAGATTCCGTGTGAGATCGTTTGGAAGATGGCACCTTGCCAACCTTCTGCCGTAAAGGCCGCGATTCCGAGTAACACAAAACCCATGTGAGAAACAGACGAATAGGCCACTAATTTCTTCAAATCCGTCATCGCTAAGGCGTTATAAGCACCATAAATAATGGATAGGGCACCTAATACGGCTAAAATGTTAGCAGCCATTAAGGCCTCTATTTGAAAAAAGGGAATAGTAATTCGCAGCCAGCCATAGGCACCAATTTTCAATAAAACCCCAGCTAATAAAACAGAGATAGGCGTAGGTGCTTCCACGTGGGCATCGGGTAACCAGGTGTGCAAAGGAACCATCGGTAATTTGATCGCAAATCCGATGAATAATAGCCAAAATCCCCACTCTCTAGCGCTCATTCCCGCTAATTGCCAGCCAGAACCGATGTGAAGAATGCTAGTGATTTGGCAATTTTTAAAATCCGATAAAGCTTGCATATCGAAGCTGTGCACTAAGGATGACGTCGCTAATTCTTGTGACTGAATTAGTTGCTGCACTGTTTTCAATGCCTCAAGATTGAAGTCTTGTTCTGGTCGAATTAAGTTATTTAACAAAGCCGTTTCGTAGGGATCTACGTAGGCAACGCCCATACCTAACATGACGATCAGGATCAAAAGGGATCCAATCAGCGTGTAAAGGAAAAATTTCAAAGAAGCATAATTTCTGCGTGGTCCACCCCAAATTCCAATTAAAAAATACATCGGAAGCAACATAAATTCGAAGAAGACGTAGAAGAGGAAAAGGTCTTTGGCCATAAAACAACCCATAATCGAGGCGTTTAATAGCAAGACTAAGGCATAATAGCCGCCTATTTTTTCTTTAATTTCTGTCGAATTCCAAAGCGCCACCCAAGTAATTAATCCCGTTAAGAGAATCAATGAAATACTCAATCCATCAATACCGATGGTGTATTTGGACATAAATTGTCCCATCGAGCCCAGTGAAATGGAGAACCAATTGTGCGATTCGTTGAATTGAAATAAACCGGATGTTTTATCGAAGGCGGTGTAGATATAGCCTAAAAGCGCTAATTGCAGCGTCGAAAGACCGATAGCTATGCTTCTTGCCTGTTCTTTTAATTGGCCTAGTCCAAGCACCAAAGCACCAAGCAAGGGCAATCCAATCAAGAGCGATAATAGGGGTAAATTCGTCATTTAATAAATAGCGCGTAAAGTAAAAATAAGGCAAATGTCACAATAATCATAGCCCAGTAACTTTGGACTTTAGCTGACTGCCAGCGACTTAAAAGTTTTCCAGTCCCTGCACTAAGGCTGGAACTTCCTCCCACTAAAATACCATCCACTAGATGACGGTCTACCCATGCTAATAGGTGGGCGATAATCACTTGAAGTGCCGCGATTCCGTTTACGAAACGATCAATAAATTGTGTTTCGAAAACTAACGCAGACCTACTTTTCCAGCGAATGAAGCGAAATAAACTAGGCCAAAAACGAGGCAGGAATTGATAGTTTCCAGCAGGTATCCAGTTTCTAGATAAATACACCCCGGCAATTCCTATAACCCAAGTCGCGGCAGTTATGTACAACCAAAAGGAAGGGATGTGGTAAATCGTTATGAAGGCATTCTCGGTCATTTCTAATGGATGGCGAGAAAGCCATATGGATAAACTCGCGATGATTAACAGTCTGATGGGGATGTTTTGAGCAGGATTTTTTGCTGCTGCGCCCTCTCTCAAGGGTCCCATAAAAATCAAGTAAAACTGCCTGCTGATGTAGAAACTGGTCAACATCATGCCTAGCGCTAAAACAACGAGTAATTCGACGCGACCGGAAGTATACAAAAAGCCGGCCAGGTTTTCCTTACTGAAAAAACCGCCAGTTAAGGGTAATCCCATTAGTCCGGCACCGAAAATAAGGTAAGCAAAAGCTGCCACCGGCGCTTTTTTTCGAAGGCCGCCCATGTCGTTCAGGCTTTGGGAATGTACCGTATGGATCACGGCGCCAGCTGCTAAAAACAAGCCAGCTTTGAAAATGCCATGCGTAAATAAGTGAAATAATGACGCGTCTGAGCCCATTCCCATCCACATTAATCCCAGCTGGGAGATGGTGGAATAGGCGAGGGTCTTCTTTATATCATTTTGGAAAATGGCAAATACAGCACCTGATAAGAAAGAAATCGCACCAATAATACCCATAAATAGATGGGTTTCTGGACTCGTGATATCGAAAACGCGGACACCCACGAAAACACCCGCCGCCACCATCGTAGCTGCGTGAATTAAAGCAGAGGCTGGTGTAGGCCCTTCCATCGCATCGGGTAGCCAAGACATCAATGGGAATTGTGCTGATTTAGCGATTCCACCGGTGATAATCGCCACCCCTATCAAGGTAGGTGCGATACCCTGCATCGCAGAAAATTGCCACGTATTAAAGTGTAATCCTAAACCGATAAGGCCGAATAACAGGGCAATATCACCTAAACGATTAATCAAAAAAGCTTTTTTCGCTGCTTGCGTGGCTTCTGGTTTTTGATGCCAAAAACTAATCAACAAATACGAACACGCCCCCACTAACTCCCAAGCTCCGTAAAAAAGGAACACCGAATCGGTTAAAAGTAACAGTGTCATCGCACCCACGAATAGGTGCAAATAGATATAATAGCGGCCAATGGAAGGGTCTTTAGCCAGATAAGATTTCGAAAACAGCTGTACACAAAACGATACTAAAGCCACTAAACCGAGCACTAATTGCGCTGAGGTATTCGCCCAAAAACTGGCATTGATTTCCTGCCCTCCTAATTGAAACCAGGTATAAGCTATTTTGAAATCAGTTCCGACGCTCGAAAGGAAATAGAGCGAGGCAACACTAAACAGGGCAGAAAGGGAAATCGAAACAAGGGATTTAGGGAAACAAGCCACCAAAAGGGCAGAAACCCAAGGTAACAAGAGCACTCCAAGAAACAGGAGATTTAATCCCATATAATTGCAAAGATTTAATCGCAAATATACGGATTATCCGCCACTCACGGGTGGAATTAGGGCGATTTCCATGCTTTCTGACAGGATAAAATCCGGTTCTGGAAAGCGATGTTCAGCGGCGAGACGTAAGGAGGGTAATTTTTCCAAAGCCGGGTGCATCGAACGTAACGATTGCAAAAGCTCTTCTACGGTCACCTTTCCCTCTTTTTCGATCGAAATAGTGGGCGATTTTAATAAATCACGGCAAATCCCAAAGAGAAGAATGTGGTAGGTTGACATCGTTTTTTGTACCTTTGAATAATTGAACAAATATATTGGATAATCCTCAGCTTTTTGATAATCACGGCCGCGAATTGAGTTATTTACGACTCGCGGTGACGGATCGTTGCAATCTGCGCTGCACCTATTGCATGCCGGCGGAGGGGATTAACTATATGCCAGAGCGGGAGTTGTTGAGCTGGGAGGAGATGTTTCGCTTGACTCGGATCATGCACGAGATGGGTATCAAGAAGGTGCGCATCACGGGTGGAGAGCCATTTGTTCGCAATGGATTGCTTGATTTCTTGACAGACTTGGCAGGATTGAAGGACCTAGAAATTTGTTTAACAACGAATGGAGTGTTCTTGGGAGATTACATCGATGCCTTGAAAAAGCTGGGTGTTAACCACATTAATTTAAGTTTAGATTCCTTAGATCGGGATCGTTTTAAGCAAATTACGCGAAGAGATGATTTCCAAAAAGTATACGACAATCTCCTTCGTTTGATTCAAGCCGGTTTCCAAGTGAAGATTAACGCTGTGGTCATGCAGGGCAAAAATGAGGAAGATATCATTACGCTGACCGAGTTCGCTCGCGAGCATCCAGTGTCCGTTCGTTTCATTGAAGAGATGCCATTTAACGGCTCCGGGCTGGTAGAGGAGACTTTGTTTTGGGACCATATTCGGATTTTGGATCGCATTAAATCAGCTTTCCCAGGATTACTAGCCAGACCATTTTTATATGGAGAAACGGCTCACACGTATGATATACCCGGATTTAAAGGAAATGTAGGAGTGATTGCAGCCTTCAGTCGAACCTTCTGTGGCACTTGTAATCGCATTCGTCTAACTGCCAAAGGCCAAGTCAAGACTTGTCTCTATGATGATGGGGTTTTTGATTTGAAGGCGTATCTTCGCGGTGGAGTGAGTGATGAGGAGGTGAAAAAACAACTGTTAACTTTATTCAACAAACGTCCTTTAGACGGTTTTGAAGCAGAAAATAAAAGGAAAGGAGTCATTACAGAATCGATGACGACTATTGGAGGATAAATATGAGTCAATTATCAAGCCTGATTGAGAAATTTTCTAGCCTGCGCGTTCTCGTGATTGGCGATTTAATGGTGGATGCCTACACTTGGGGAAAGGTGAATCGCATTTCACCTGAGGCTCCCGTTCCTGTTGTGAATGTAGTTAAGCGCGAATCTCGTTTAGGGGGTGCTGGAAACGTGGTGTTGAATATCGCCAGCTTAGGCGCTAAACCTTATGTTTGCTCGGTTATCGGAGATGACTCCACTGGCGAAACTCTACAAACTATTTTACAAGAAGCGAGATTATCAACAGCAGGTATTATTGTCGAAAAAGGTCGTCCCACGACGGTAAAAGAACGAGTTATCGCTGGATCTCAACAATTGATTCGCGTTGATTCAGAAACAGAAGCGCCCATTTCATCTTTCTCGTCTTCAGCTTTATTGGCACAAGTAAAAGCGTGGTTGCCAGAAGTGGATGTGATCCTTTTTGAAGATTATGACAAAGGGGTTTTAAGTGCTGGATTGATTCAAGAAATAATCGCCTTAGCATCTGCTCATCAAATTCCTACAGTGGTCGATCCCAAGAAAAAGAATTTCTTTGCCTACACAGGAGCTACCTTATTCAAGCCAAATTTAAATGAATTGCGTGATGGTTTAGGGTTAGATGCGTCGGCAACGAGTCCAAATAATATCGCTAAAACCGTAGCCAATTTTAAAGCCTCACAATCATTTAAAGGACTGTTTGTAACCATGTCCGAACGTGGTGTTTACATGGATTTTGCCTCAGATCAAATTCAAATCCCAGCCCATATTCGCCAGATCGCCGATGTCTCCGGAGCCGGAGATACCGTTATTTCGATTGCAGCTTGTGCACTAGCGGCTGGTGGAACGGCTAAGCAAATTGCTGAACTCGCTAATTTAGGCGGGGGATTAGTCTGTGAATCCTTAGGGGTAGTTCCGATTGATGTGGAGTTGCTGAAGAGGGAAGCTAGGAAGATTTAATTAATCTACCCCACCCATGCTGTAAATTCAATTTCCACTTTATACTGTGGAGCAATCAAAGCAGAGATTTCGTAGATACCAGTTGTCGGTTTCACCTCCCTAAAGAAATGCGAGTGAGCGCTAGCGATGTCTGCATTTTTAGACATATCCGTTGTGAAAATACGGGTACGAACCACGTCATTTAGGGAGGAACCAGCTTCCTCTAATACGACCGAGATGCGTTCGATGATATTGTAGGTTTGAGCGTATAGGTCATCTGAGGTCACTTTTTCGCCGTCAATTAAGGCAACAGTTCCTGAAACTTCTATCAGATTTCCAGTTTTTACGGCACGGCAGTAACCGAAAGTGTCTTCAAAAGGGGAGCCGCTGGAGATATTAATTCTATTGCTCATTTTCTTTGCTAATTTTCGTGATTTTTTTCCATAATTCAGGCTTTGCATGTCGAACTACTTCGCCTATGACGATGATGGCTGGATTACTTAAACCTTCTTTAGAAGCCATGGAGGCTAATTCAGAAGCGGAAGATACGCCGATTCCTTGGTTTTTCATCGTGCCGTTTTGGATAATCGCACAAGAAACATCGCCTTTGCCCAGACTTTGGCATAAATCCGAAATCTCTTTCAATTTATTCATCCCCATCAGGATCACTATGGTAGCAGTGGATTGCAAACCTAAGGCAAGGTCTGTAGTCAAGGATCCATCCGATTTCGTTCCCGTCATCACCCAAAAGCTCTCATTCACCCCTCGGATCGTCAACGGAATTTCAGCTGACCCGGGAGCTGCATAGGAAGACGAAATACCCGGGACATAATCTGTTAATAAACCGAAGCTGCGGGCATATTCAATTTCTTCTTGACCGCGGCCAAAAACGAAAGGGTCACCCCCTTTTAAGCGCACCACATGGCCTAAAGCATAGGCTTTTTCTACGATCAAGGTATTAATCGCGTCTTGTGAATGGCTTGAGCCTGCTCGCTTACCCACATAAATCTGCTCGCAGCTAGGGGAACAATGTGATAACAAAGAAGGGTCTACCAAAGCATCATATAAAACCGCTTGCGCAGATGCGATGGCTTTGATGGCCTTCAAAGTAATCAATTCCGGATCACCTGGGCCAGCACCCACCACCGTTAATTTCGGGTGGGGTTCTAATTGTCTGAAATGGCTTAAATGCTTCATAGGGATTAAGAGCGGATGGCTTTAGCGGATTGTAAAAAGGCGTAAGCTTGAGCGGTATAGCTTGTAGCAAACTCCGCTGAGGGCTCGTTTTGATTAATCTGTAATACTAATTCAGCGAACGATGGGGCATCTACAGCAAACTCGTCTGTTGCTACGAAGTTCTCATCGAACTTGGTGATGACCGAAGTTTGGGTAGGAACCGAAATCGATTTATCTAATAGGAGTGCTTTCGCTGCAGAAATAAAGACGCTGTAGGCGTGGTAGATGGCATCCGCATAGCGTTTGTCCTCTAATGCCGCTGCCGTCCATTCGTATTTTTCGTCTGATTCAAAAAGTAAGGTAGCCACTAAGTCGATCACAACGCCTGCACATTCTCCCACACCGATTTCGGTGGCGAAGTTTTCTGAAGCACCCCAATCGATGAAATCATCGTTTACCAATGTGCTTAAATCAGCGATGGGTTTTAATAGATCGTAGAAATATTTCTCGCCTTGGCGATCGTAGTAGCTGTGGAAATACTCGTCTGCTTGCGCGTTCTCTTCGAAGTTATTCAATAGCGTGCGCAATACTTGCGGACCTCTTTTGGAAGGAACTTTGATTACTTTATCCGCGATTTTACCTTCACCATTTCCTAAAGTGGCACCGCCTAATAGGACTTGGAGCGCTGGTAATACTCGTTTGTCTGCTGCTTTTAAGGATGAACCATGGAATCCAATGGATGCCATGCTGTGTTGTCCACAGGCGTTCATACAACCAGAAATTTTGATTTTCATCGCACTGTCGTGGATCAAGGATGGGAATTCCTCGCTGATGACGGCCTCTAATTTTGACGTGATATTCGTTGAATCGGAGATTGCTAAATTACAGGTGTCTGTTCCCGGGCAGGCCGTGATATTTGCGATAGAGTTCGCTCCCGGTGCCGCTAATCCGTGCGCGTCCAATACGGAGTAGACGTGGGCCAAATTCGCAGATGGCACATATTTTAGCATCAAACCTTGGTTAATGGTAATGCGAACATCATCGCCAATATAACCTGTTAAAGCTTCGATTAATGATCGAGACGTAACACTGGAAATATTCCCATTTAGGATACGCACATAGACCGCGTGGAATCCTTTTTGCTTTTGTTCAAAAGTATTCGTCGCTAACCAAGTGGCGTATGCTTCGGTAGATGGTGCCACCACGTCAGCAATCAAGGTAGGCGGCGTAACTTCCCAGGCGCTTGCCGCAGGAATCTCAAAAGAATGATTTTTCAAAGCTTTAGTCTCCGCCTTCACTAAATCCATGAATGCATCGAATCCGATCTTCTGGATTAAGAATTTCATACGAGCCTTGTGGCGGGAATTACGTTCGCCGTGGCGATCAAAAACGCGTAAAACAGACTCGATGAAGGGGATTACTTCGTTTTCAGCAAGGAATTCGTGGGCCACATGAGCGAGCATTGGTTGTGCACCTAAGCCACCACCCACGACTACTTTGAAACCACGTTTTCCATTTACGATTTTGGGAATAAAACCCATATCATGTAAATAGGCCAAAGACGTATCTTCATCTGTATTCGAAAAAGAAATCTTGATTTTACGCCCCATCTCCTGACAGATCGGGTTACGCAAAAAGTAGCGGAATGCCGCATCCGCATGCGGGCTTACATCGAATAATTCCTTCGGGTCAATTCCAGAAGTAGGGGAGGCGGTAATGTTGCGCACCGTGTTTCCACAAGCCTCGCGTAAGGTGATATCGTCTTGCTCTAATTTCGCCCAAAGTTCTGGCGTGCGGTCCAACGATACATAGTGAATCTGTATATCTTGACGTGTGGTCAAATGTAAGTTTCCGGTCGAATATTCGTCTGAAATGTCCGAAATTCGCTTCCATTGGTGGAATTGAATCTTGCCGTATGGCAATTTAATGCGGATCATCTGCACCCCCTGTTGACGTTGTCCATAGACCCCGCGAGCCAGGCGAAGACTTCTGAATTTTTCCTCGTGGATCTCGCCAGCCTTGAATTGAGCTATTTTTTTCGCTAAATCCAGAATGTCTTTTTCTACGACTGGGTTTTCTATCTCAGAACGGAAGCTTTGCATAATTTAATCTTGATAAGTTTATAAAGTCTATATAATATATAGATTAGATGCAAATCTACGAAAATACCTTTTATTGCCAAAGATTTTTTATATTCGTTTTCAAAATCTTTGAACTATGAAAAAAATATTGACCATTCTTTTTTGTGCACTCGCACTTAGCCTAAACGCTCAGATCGGGAAAGACCCGGCTGGCGTGCAAGTAGTTAAAACGAAACACTCCATTACGATTGCCGGTAAGGTGATCAATTACACGGCGACCACCGGTTATATGCATATGAAGGCAGATACGGGTAAGGTTTTGGCCAAAATATTCTTCACCTACTATTCCAAAGACGACGAAGACGGCGCTAAACGCCCAGTTACTTTTACCTTCAATGGTGGCCCAGGCTCAGCTTCTTTGTGGTTGCACATGGGTGGCGTAGGTCCTAAACGCGTTGTTTTAAAAGACGACGGCACTGCAACTGCAGCTCCTTATTCTTACATTCCGAACGAATTTTCTTGGTTAGACAAGACGGATTTAGTCTTCATAGATCCTGTTTCGACTGGCTATTCCCGCGCCGTGGGCGAACCCGCAAGCAAATACCATGGCTATGTAGAAGATATCAAATCCGTGGGCGATTTCGTACGCAACTTCCTAGGTCGCTACGATCGCTGGGCCTCGCCTAAATTCCTAGCGGGCGAAAGCTACGGTACGACGCGTGCCGCAGGATTATCTAAATTCTTGCAAGATGAGCACCGCATCTACATTAATGGGGTTATTTTAATCTCTGCTGTCTTGAATTTTGGGACAAATGATTACAACGTCGGAAATGATCTACCTCGTGCCTTGTACATTCCATCATACACCGCAGCAGCTTGGTACCACAAGAAATTAGCTCCTGCATTACTAGCGAGACCCATCGCAGACGTATTAAAGGAATCAGAGCAATGGGCGATAGGACCTTACGCAACTGCTTTAATTAAAGGCGGTTGGATGTCTGAGGCAGAGAAATCAGCCATCGCTGAAAAAATGGCTTACTATACGGGTCTTTCCAAAGAGCTTTGCCTTCAAGCTAACTTACGCGTAGAGGAAAATCGTTTCTACAAAGCCTTACGCCGCTCGGATGGACTTTCAGTAGGTCGTTTAGACGCTCGTTTCACGGGTCGTAACCTAGATGACGCCGGCGAATATGTTGATTTCGATCCATCCTTCGCGAATATCGACGGTCCATTCACGGCTACCATCAACGATTATTTATCGAGAGAATTGAAGTTCACAGAGGAGAAAGGCTACAATGTCTTCGGCGAAGTATATCCTTGGTCGTACAAAAACGTTCAAAACAAATATCTGAATGTGGCAGAAAGTCTTCGTGATGCGATGGCCAAAAATCCGAACCTCAAAGTGTACCTCGGCTGCGGCTACTACGATTTCGCAACCCCGTATTTCACGGCGGTCTACGACATCGAGCACATGTTCTTGCGCCCTGAGCAACGCTCCCGCGTAGACATCAAATACTACGAATCTGGTCACATGTACTACATCCACAAACCATCCTTGATCCAATTCAAGAAGGATATTGATTCCTTTTTCGATTCGTCGAAATAAATTGATAACTTTGCCATCCCAATCAGAGGGGTGTCCGAGTGGTTTAAGGAGCACGCTTGGAAAGCGTGTGTAGGTCTCAAGCTTACCGAGGGTTCGAATCCCTTCCCCTCTACAAAGCCTCCCAGCGTTAGCAGGGAGGCTTTTTTCATATGGGGCCGAGTATGCGCTCGCGAAGTTAATCGGCCCCATATGAAAAAAGGATAGGATTCGCGCAGCGAATGCTGTAGGCTTTGTGCAAGATGCCCTGCGGGCTGACAGCGGAACGTAGTGGAGCTGTCACTCCCTTTTGTGAAATATCAATTACATGATAATCTGCGCGAAGCATTTTTATCCACGCTTATTCAAAGCTAGCTTGCTGAAGTTTCAATGGAAATATTAGTTTCCTTTAAAGGAAACTAATACATTCGTATGTCGAAAATAAATTATCGATTTGATGTCCGCTTTTTACCAGAAGCCATTTCATTTTTAGAACAGTTATCTGAAAAAACGAGGGATAAAGTTTTATATACTATTTGGAAGTCACGTGCTCTTTTAGACCCAGAATTATTTAAAAAGGTCAGTAATGAAATTTGGGAATTTAGAACGCTGTATGCAGACCAAAACATTAGAATGCTTTCTTTTTGGGATAAGGCAAATAAAATGGTTGCTTTAGTGATAGTTACACACGGTTTCTTTAAGAAGACTGTTAAGCTGCCGATTTCAGAATTACATCATGCAATGAACCTCAGGTTAAAATACGTACAAAATGAAAACTAAAAGCTTAGTAGAATTAACGGATAAATACATTGGACCAATAGGCTCATTAAAACGTGATGCTTTTGAAAAAGAGTTAAGGCTTGATATTTTGGGATCACAAATTAGGCAAATCAGAAAAGATCGAAATTTGACTCAAGAGCAATTAGGTGATTTGATAGGTGTTAAAAAAGCTCAGATTTCTAAAATAGAGAATAGTTTAAGGCAGGCTCGTTTTGATACAATACTTAAAGTTTTTGATGCACTTGATGCAAGATTATTCTTTCGAGTGGAAGTAGATTAATCCCCACCACTATTTCATTTTTAAACTTAAAAGTTAATATTTACCTGAAATAATTAAACCTATTATGAAAAATCTCTTCGTCCTCCTTTTGTTATTAAACTTCTCCGCCCACGCTCAATGGGTCGAACTCCTAAACGGCCGTGATTTATCCGGCTGGAAAACCAGCGAAAATCCGAACTCCTTTCAAGTAAAAGATGGTGAACTAGTTGTAGCTGGTCCCCGCGGACATCTTTTCTACGATGGACCTGTAGGGAATCATTCTTTCCAAAACTTCGAAGTAAAAGCCCTAGTAAAAACCTACCCAGGAGCAAACTCAGGCTTATATGTTTGTACCGCCTTCTTAGAAAACAACTGGCCTTCTCAAGGCTATGAAATTCAAGTCAATAATTCACACACGGATTGGCGTAGAACAGCAAGCCTTTATGGCATTGTGGACACAGCTGAAAAATTAGTGCATGATGAGGAGTGGTTTGAATTGTATGTGAAGGTGGAAGGGAATCGCATAATCACGAAAATCAACGGAAGGACGGTAGTCGATTTTGTAGAGCCAGCTGGTAAAACGGAAGGCAGGCGAATTCAACCAGGAACCATCGCTATTCAAGCACATGATCCTAAGAGCAGGATCGCTTATAAAAGTGTTCAGGTGAAATTGAACTAAATAAAAAGGGGAGCCTTTCGAGCTCCCCTTAATTTTGACGATAAAGTCTTATAAATCTACCGCTTCTCCATATGCCGCTTCAGTCGCGCCTTTGAAGGCCTCTGACATCGTCGGGTGAGGGTGAACCGTTTTCATGATCTCGTAAGCAGTGCTTTCTAACTTGCGAACCACTACCGCTTCAGCAATCAATTCCGTTACGTTGTAACCGATCATGTGCGCGCCCAATAACTCACCGTATTTGGCATCATAAATAACCTTAACGAAACCATCACGTGCTCCTGCTGCAGTCGCCTTTCCAGATGCCACGAACGGGAATTTGCCCACTTTGATATCATATCCAGCCTCTATCGCTTTCTTCTCTGTCATACCTACAGACGCGATTTCTGGTGTGCAATATGTACATCCTGGGATGTTTGTGTAGTCTAATGCCTCTGTCTTGTGACCAGCCATTTTCTCTGCACAAATAATAGCCTCAGCTGATGCAACGTGTGCCAAAGCTGGTCCCGGAGTAATATCTCCAATCGCGAAATAACCTGGAATATTCGTCTCATACCAAGCATTCACCGGGATACGACCCTTGTCCACGATAATACCTACTTCTTCTAAACCGATGTTTTCTAAGTTACAAGTCACACCTGCTGCAGAAAGAACAATATCGCATTGGATTTCTTGATTACCTGTCGGAGTCTTGATGCTCACTTTGCAACCTTTTCCTTTGATATCCACTGACTCCACGCTCGATGAAGTCAAGATGTCGATACCCATTTTCTTGTATTGCTTCGCTAATTCTTTGGAAACATCTTCATCCTCTACCGGCACGATATTGGGTAAGAATTCAACAATCGTCACTTTCGTTCCCATGGCCGCATATACGTAGGCAAATTCAACGCCGATCGCACCAGAACCGATAATCACTAAAGAATCCGGACGTTTTTCTAAGCTCATCGCCTTGCGGTATTCGATCACCTTTTCGCCATCGATAGGTACATTAGGCAATGCACGAGCACGAGCACCCGTTGCAATCATAATATTTTTTCCATCGTAAACGGTTTTCTTTCCGTCTGCGTCGGTTACTTCGACTTTCTTACCAGGTTGAATTTTTCCAAAACCCATAATCACGTCAATCTTATTTTTCTTCATCAAAAACTGAACGCCTTTGCTCATGCTATCTGCCACGCCACGAGAACGGGAGATAACCTTAGAGAAGTCAGCTTCAGCGCCTTTTACGGTAATTCCGTAATCGGCAGCATGCTTGATGTATTCGAAAACTTGGGCAGATTTCAAAAGGGCTTTAGTTGGAATACATCCCCAGTTTAGGCAAATACCACCTAAGGATTCTTTTTCAACTACTGCACATTTCAAACCTAATTGAGAAGCTCGGATAGCTGCTACATAACCTCCTGGGCCTGAGCCTACCACGATCAAATCGTATTGTTGCGCCATTTTATTGCTTGATTTAAATGAATGAGGCCGCAATTTAGCACAAAATCGGGTATATTTGCACTTTATTAAGTAGAAAAACACATGACTAGAGACAGGTTCAATGACCTGAAAGCCAGAATAGAGGCTTTAAGGAGGTATCTTTGACTACGATCACAAGAAATATTTAATCTCTGAACTAGAGACGGTCACCTTGGATCCCGAATTTTGGAACAATCCTGACAAGGCGGAAAGCACGATGCGTGAGATGCGTGGGCTGAAGTTTTGGACGGACGGATTCGATAAACTCGCGAGTGCACAAGGCGATTTAGAAACCATCTGGGAATTTTACGAAATGGGCGAAGCGACCGAAGCGGAAGTGGATGCAGAAGGTGAAAAGCTAGAAGCAAACCTGGAGGCTTTGGAATTCCGCAAAATGATGTCTGACGAGGGTGATAATATGAGCGCCGTGTTAGAAATTAATGCCGGTGCGGGTGGAACTGAATCCCAAGATTGGGCATCTATGCTTCTTCGTATGTACCACATGTGGGCGGAGAAGAACGGCTTCAAAGTACGTCTAGTGGATGAAAATCCGGGGGACGTAGCGGGAATCAAGTCCGTGACTATCGAAGTAGATGGCGAATTTGCCTATGGAAATTTAAAATCTGAAAATGGGGTACACCGCCTGGTGCGTATTTCTCCTTTTGACTCGAACGCACGTCGTCACACCTCCTTTGCATCTGTTTATATCTGTCCTTTAGCGGATGATACGATCGAAATCGAAATCAATCCAGCGGACATCGATTGGGATACCTTCCGTTCTGGTGGGGCAGGGGGCCAAAACGTGAACAAAGTAGAAACTGCTGTTCGTTTGACCCACAAACCCTCTGGAATCATCATCGCTTGCCAGCAAGAACGTTCACAATTAATGAACAAGGAAGTAGCGTTGCGTTTACTGAAGTCCAAATTATACCAAATCGAAATCGATAAGCGGAATGCTGCACGTGCCGAAGTGGAGGCAGGAAAGAAGAAAATCGAGTGGGGCTCTCAGATCAGATCCTATGTTTTAGACGATCGCCGCGTAAAAGATCACCGCACTAATCACCAAACATCGAATACAGATGCGGTGCTGGACGGGGAGATTAATGAGTTTATTAAGGCGTATTTGATGGAGAATTAGTAGACGGTAAACAGTAGCCGGTAGTCGGTAATCGGTAGTCTAGTGTACGAGTTAGGCTTTTTCCGAAGAGGTTTCTTCGACGGAAGCGGCTGATTCAGTTTCTTGCTCTAGTGAAGCTAGGTAATCAACTAGTAAATCTTTTGCATACGAGAGTGCAAGCGCTAGGGCGTAGGACTTAATAGCATCACCCACAATAGAACCTTTTTTCTTTGAACCAGAGAAGGTCGAATACAAAAGGTAAGCGCCGGCTACAATGCCTCCAGCGATTAACATCTGGTTTCCCACTTTTTTGTATTCAGTGACGGTTTCCGTTAATTTTTCTTGAATTTCAGCTGCTTGGCTTTCTAATTCTTCTCTTTTCTCTTTATTCTGACTCATTTTCGCGTGGTTTTAAGGATAAGAAAAGAACGATGCTAGCTACGCCAATGATACCAGCCATGATGAAATAACCGATAAAACGGCTCTCTAAAACTTGATTGAGCCATTCAGATCCGCCTAAAAGAAGGAAGAATAAGGTAATTCCGAAACCAGTTGCCACTAAAAATAGTTTGAAAATCCGAACAAGGATCTCCTCTAGTTTTTCCTGAATATCTAACTTGATGATCTCAAATTGTGTTTTGAGATAGTTAGTTATTAATTCAACTAGGCGGTTGTTTTCGAAAAAACCCATTTTATTTTTGCTTTAACTTCGCTTCAATCGAGTGTTGCGTGTGCGGTACTAAGCGTAAACGTTCTTTGGAAATTAACTTTCCTGAATCAATACATACGCCATAAGTCCCGTTTTTAATGCGCATTAATGCATTTTCCAGATTAACAGCAAATTTTTGTTGACGAACAGCTAATTGGTTTAAGTTTTCTTTTTCTGCAGTATCAGCTCCATCTTCCATTACTTTCGAGTTTCCGGAAGTTGCGTCTGTTCCCGTATCGTTTTTCTTACTTAACGCTTCTCTTAAATATTTTAATTCTGCTTGGGTGTCTTCTAACTTCGCTTTGATGATCTGTTCAAACTCCTTCAATTCTTCGGCAGAGTATCTTTGTTTTTCTTCGTTCGCCATAATCTAAAATATGATTTTTTGTAATAGGGCACAAATATAATTAGCTCGATCGGAATAAGGTAATATAACGGATAAAATCTCTGACAAATTTTTTAATCGCTGTTTTTCAGGGGTTTAAGCCAGTCTAGGTAGCCTTTTATGGCTAAAATAATAAAGACCAAATAGAGGGCAGCCGTGCCCCATAATTCTTTCGTGGCATACATTCCTACGTAGGCGATATCGACCACAATCCATACGAGCCAGTTTTCGATTTTGCGTCTCGTCGCAAGCCAGGTGCCATAAATACTTAAGCCAGTTAAACTGGCATCTAAAAAAGGGAAGCTGACGGAAGGGAAATAGTTCAAATGTAAAAATCCAGATCCGGCACCGAAAAGTAGCGCTATGGCAAGACCTCCCATAAGTTGCGAATTTGAAGCTCTTTCAGGTTTCCAATTTTGCTCTGCGCGGGACCAAGTCCACCAGCCATACAGAGCCATTAAAATGAAGAATCCCTGCAATTCCATGTCAGAATAGAGCCCATTTTGCCAAAAAACATATCCATAAAGTCCTGAGGCAATGATATTGCAAATCCATGCCGCACTTTTCTTAGCCATACTAAGAAACACGCCGGCTAAAGAGGCAATAATGGCTAAGATCTCGACTAGGCTCATCCCTTGTTATTTTTCTGAAAAAACGCACAGAAATGGGTAATGTCACATTTTGCGCATTGAGGGGTTCTAGCCAAACAAATGTAGCGGCCATGTAGAATCAACCAATGATGAGCTGTCGCAATCACTTCGTCTGGTAAATTTTTGATCAAAGCCATTTCTACTTTTAGTGGTGTATTCGCCGTTTTTGGAACGAGTCCTAGTCGCTGTGAAACTCTAAATACATGTGTATCCACGGCCATTGCAGGCTGATTGTAGATGACCGACGCGATGACGTTTGCCGTTTTGCGGCCTACTCCCGGTAAACTTTGTAAATCATCCATCGTTTCGGGTACTTCGCCGGCGAATTGATCGGTGATTTTTTGGCCTAAACCTAAGAGATGTTTTGCCTTATTATTCGGATAAGAGACGGAGCGAATGTAGGAAAAAATCTCTTCTACACTAGATTCCGCCAAAGATTTTGCATCTGGAAATCGCTTAAATAGGGCAGGAGTGACTTGGTTGATGCGTTTATCAGTGCATTGTGCGGATAAAACCACTGCCACTAACAATTCGAAGGGATTCGTATAATGCAATTCGGTTTCCGCTTCGGGAAAGCGCGTTGAAAAATGATCCACAAAAGCCTGAAATCGCTCCTTTTTTAACATTATAATCCTTTAGCTATCGTCCAAATCCAATTCAACACCACCATCCCGATTAAAAAAGCCGCAAGCAAAGGCTGGCGACACTTTTTCTCCACCCAAAGATACATCCGAAATACCCGATCACCTCCAGTGAACAGGTCAAAAATTACACCAATGGGTAATAGCATAGCGAATCCTACGATGATACCAAGTGGGTTTCCATGGGTGAAATCCCCTAAAAGAAAGCGAGTCGTTCCGCAGGACGGACAAGGAATGCCGGTGATTGTTTTGAAAAAACAAGGGAAGCCTATTCCTGTCCACAAATAAATAAATCCAGCAGTGCAGGCTAGTAAGATAGTTCTGTAAAGCTGCTGACGGGTCATTAAACTAAATAGGGTTGTAATAGAGCAAAGTTTCTGGCGCGCGTTGCATCCATAATAAAAAACCAATCGATGATTGCCCAAATCCCTATTCCGCCGCAGGTAAGTAATTTTGCTATGCCTATTCCAGTATCGCCGATCAGGAATCGATCAATCCCTAAGCCACCAGCCACAATAGACACAATCAGGCTAAGAACGGGGTCTTTAATTTGCACATGCTGTATTATAATCCATTGGGAATCATCTAGCTCAAGCAGTTTCTCTCGAATATATGATAATTGATGCGTTTCAAAACTCTTACCATGGGTCATGATAAATAGGTCAACTTTAGCTGCGTCCATAGGATTTGATTTTTTTTAAAATTAGCGAGATTTTTTGAATAAAAAAGCCCCTAGTGTGCAAGGGGCTTTTTACTCTGACGAGCATGTTCGAGAATGTTCTCTATGCTCCTTTCGGAGGGCTCGGTATAAGCCAAATTCAGCAAATTTTGGACCTGTTTTAAACGAGCAAGCTCTTGCTTCTCGTCTTCATTTAATGTTTGCTGGAACCCTATTTCAGGCTCATAAAGGTGTTTAATCAGGTCATTCGGGGTAGAGTTTTTTGTCATAGGCAAGGTTTTGTTTCTCTAACATTTTACGCAGGTTAATGAGCGCATAACGCATACGCCCTAATGCTGTATTGATACTAACATGGGTTAAATCGGCAATTTCTTGGAAGCTTAATTCTTCGTAATGACGCATCACGAGCACTTCGCGCTGCTCATCTGGAAGTTTTTTTATCAAGTCCTTAATGTTAACGATCGAATCTTCTTTTAATTGTTTGTCCTCTGAACTTTCTTCAGAAAATTGAAAACTATTCCAAAGTGGTGAGCCATCGTCTAATACAATTTTAGGGTAACGCTTCTCTTTTCGGAAGTGATCGATCGCCATGTTGTGGGCGATGCGTACGATCCAGGGAAGGAATTTCCCCTCTTCATTATATTTGCCTTGGTTAATAACGTCCAAAGCTTTGATATAAGTTTCTTGCAAAAGGTCTTCCGCCACATAGCGGTCTTTCACAATTAAATAAATAGTCGTGTAAACTTTCGATTTACTGCGATTAAGAAGAGTCTCAAACGCTTTAGAATCACCTTGTATGTACGCGGAAATTAACGCTGCATCATTAACGGGTATTTTGCTCATAAAAAAGTAAAATGGTTAATGTAGAGGTTTATCTCATGCAGTAGGGGCTAAATGGGCGAATTGTTTGTGACGCAATATTAAATAAATCTTTTTTACATCCAAAATTTTATTTCTTTTTGAATAAATTTCGATAACAAAATTTGGAAGCTCATTTTAATCCGTAATTTTGAACACCTAAACTTTTAAGAAAAAATGAAAAATCTACGTTCAATTGTGTCAGCTATGGCCCTGACTTGTTTGGCCTTTGTTTCTACTGCTCAAAAAGCCGCTGATTATGCGGGTGAATACACAATGAGCGATAATCCTTATGTAAAAGTCTTGAAATTAGCGGACAAAGAAGGAAAATTAATCATGTCAGCGGAAGGTTTTCCAGACACAGAGTTAACTCCTGGTAGCAAGCCTGATGCTTTTGTGTTAGGTGGAATGGGTGGCGATATTAGCTTTACTCGTGTAGGTGGAGCGGTAACAAAATTGAAAATTGAAGCGCAAGGCCAAACGTTAGAAGGCGTTAAAGCGGGTGCTGCAGTTGCGTCTGCTGCTGGTGGGATTGCTGATTATGCAGCTACCTTTAAAATGGCAGATAACGAATATGTGAAGAAAATGATTGTTGTCGCAAAAGACGGCAAATTGATGATTTCGTCGGATTCGAATCCATCTGAAGCGGCGGTTTTAACAGCGGCATCTACGCCAGATACGTTTGCTACATCATTGCAAGGGTATGAGGCAGAGATCACTTTTGGTCGTGCGGCTGGTAAAGTGCAGACAATTAAATTATCAGTTGCTGGTGGTGCGGTTGTACTGACTGGTGCAGTTGAATAATTAATTACTACATAAAAAAGGGGCTTCGGTATCGATCGAAGCCCCTTTTTTTATTTCAGTTGTCTGCGGTAGAGTTGAATCGTATTCTCTAAGCCGTAATAAAGTGCATCGCAGATGAGCGCATGGCCGATGGAAACTTCGTCCAAAGGATTCACATTCGCTGCAAAGAAAGCTAAATTTTCTAGGCTTAAATCATGTCCGGCGTTAATGCCTAATCCGATTTGATGTGCTTTGAATGCTGCTTTGCGGTAAGAGGCAACGGCTTGCGTAGGATTCGAAGGGAAATCATGCGCGTAAGGTTCCGTATATAATTCGATGCGATCCGTTCCAGTGGTTGCAGCGGCTTCGACTATTTCTAAGACTGGGTCTACGAAGATGGATGTGCGAATACCTGCCTCTTTGAATGGGGCGATCAGGCTCTTCAACAATTCTTGGTGTTTAATCGTATCCCATCCGTGGTTAGAGGTGATTTGGCCTAAAGCATCCGGAACTAAAGTTACCTGCTCAGGTTTCACCGCTAAAACTAATTCGACAAAAGAGGCCTCCATCGGATTACCTTCGATATTAAACTCCGTTGTAACGCGCTCTTTTAATGCATACACATCCGCGTAACGAATGTGACGCTCATCCGGGCGTGGGTGAACTGTAATTCCTTGTGCGCCAAAACGTTCACAATCCAAAGCCACCTGAATGAGGTCTGGATTATGACCACCTCGTGAATTACGCAAGGTGGCAATTTTATTGATATTGACACTGAGTCTGGTCATTAGATCAGGTGATGAGCCGCTAAATATTCTGCGATTTGAACCGCATTTGTGGCAGCTCCTTTGCGCAAGTTGTCTGCTACGATCCACAGATTCAAGGTATTCTTTTGGGACTCATCACGACGGATACGACCTACAAATACCTCGTCTTTTCCGTGTGCCGTTATCGGCATCGGATATAAGAAGTTCTTCGGATCATCTTGAACGATTATTCCCTCTTCTTTTTCTAAGATCGTACGAACCTCTGCTAAATCAAAGTCGTTTTCGAACTCGATATTTACTGCCTCCGAGTGTCCGCCGATCGTAGGAATACGAACCGTCGTTGCGGTTACTTTGATCGAATCGTCCATCATGATTTTATTGGTCTCTAAAATCATCTTCATCTCCTCTTTCGTGTAGCCATTATCTTGGAAAACATCAATGTGAGGCAATACGTTTAAGTCGATTTTGTGTGGATACACTTTCGCATAATCCGTTTTTCCAGCGCGCTCATCGAATAATTGATCGACAGCTGCCTTTCCAGTTCCTGTGACTGATTGGTAAGTGGAAACGACTACACGCTTGATTTTGTATTTTTTGTGCAAAGGATTTAATACGACCACCATTTGGATGGTCGAGCAATTCGGGTTTGCAATGATTTTATCTTCTTTGGTCAACGTGCTTGCATTGATTTCTGGAACGACTAATTTTTTCGTCGGATCCATGCGCCAAGCAGACGAGTTGTCCACTACGGTGATGCCAGCAGCTGCAAATTTAGGAGCCATTTCTAATGAGCTGCTTCCGCCTGCTGAGAAAATGGCTACGTTTGGTTTCATCGAAATTGCAGTTTCGTAACCCACAATCGTGAAGTCTTGGCCTTTAAAATTTACCTTTTTACCGATTGAACGCTCGGATGCTACTGGGATTAACTCCGTGACAGGAAAATTTCTTTCCGCTAATACTTTCAAAATTTCTCCGCCTACTAGTCCAGTGGCGCCTACTACTGCAACTTTCATTCTATTTATTTTATAATGGATATGTGATTCCTACTCCTACTGCTCCAGTGGAGCTTACTTTAATCCCCATTTGGGCTTTACTCAATTCGTTATATCGTTTCAAGGCTTTGTTAAAATGCCTATTACTTACTGTTCCAATGTACACATTTGCGATAGCAATACCCCCTAATGCTGACCAATAAAAGCCGTCAGAAATACCGCCTTTGCTTATAAAGGTGGAAAAAGCGAGTGCGGTAGAACAACCGGCTAACCAGTTGGAAATTTTACGTTGACGTTTGAATTTCAAGAATTCGACGCTGATTTCTGGGTCTTTGGCATCAAGCAAAGGTATTTGTAATGCCAAAGGATGATCAATCACCTGCCTGTCATAAATAAATTTTCTACTCAAAACCCCTTGCATATCTTCAATCGGAATAAGTTTTTTCTCTTGAGCTGAAGCGCAATAGCTGAATGCAAACAAAAAGAAAATAAAGCTCCTGATTTTCAAAGCAAAGCTGGGATTTTGGCCTACAAAATTAGGGCTTAAAATGGGGAAACGAAAGGAAAATTAGCGAAAATCGTACATTTTCGCTGGGCAAATAACGATATCTAAAGGAATGTCGTGGCTTTTTACGTCCTCAATGCTCTCGACCGGATCGAAGAGACTGATGCCTATTTTAAGGCAATCGGGCCGGCAATTTAACAGATATCGATCATAAAAGCCTTTCCCATAACCCACCCGGTTTCCATTTAAGTCAAATGCGAGTAAAGGGATTAAAACGATATCGAAATCGGTTGGTTTCAGAACGGATCCTCCTACCGGCTCGGGAATACCCCATTCGGAATTAGCGAATTCAGTGGATTGAGCCATCTCCATTGTTCCGTTTTCAGATACGACTCGTGGATAAGCAAAAGTGCCTTCGAGTGTTTCTAAACTAATTTCATTGCGATGCGGGATGGCTTTGAAGCTGGCGATGGTTTGTGTAGGAATGAGTAGGTTTTTGAGTGTTTCGATGATAGCCTCTTGCCGAAATGAAAAATCATCTTCGCTCAATTGAGTCCTACGCGCCATAACTACTTTTCGGATTTCCACCTTCTTCATATTCAAACCTAGGGATTTGCTTTCAGAATACAAATCTTCACGTGAGATGTTCGGTATAATTTTGTATTTTTGCCTCAATTTTGCCGATTTTTTCAATTTAACCCCACACGTCTGTGAGCTTTAAGGAATACAAAAATTTAGATTACGCCGTTTTGGCAGATGAAATTCTAGATTTCTGGAACGCGAATAACATCTTTGAAAAATCCATCTCCACGAGAGAGGGACAGCCTACGTTTACGTTTTTTGAAGGACCTCCTTCTGCGAATGGAACGCCGGGTATTCACCACGTGATGGCGCGTGCGATCAAGGATATTTTCTGCCGTTACCAAACCCTGAAAGGCAAGCAGGTGAAGCGTAAAGGGGGCTGGGATACACACGGTTTGCCGGTGGAATTGCAGGTAGAAAAGGAATTAGGCATTACGAAAGAAGATATTGGTAAGAGCATTTCGGTCGAAGAATACAATAAAAAGTGCCGCGAAACGGTGATGAAATTCACGGATCAGTGGAATAATTTGACGGAGAAAATGGGCTATTGGGTGGATCTAGAAAACCCCTATGTGACCTACCAGGCGAATTATATTGAGAGTGTTTGGAACTTATTGAAGCGTCTTTACGACCAAGGATTATTATACAAAGGTTACACGATTCAGCCCTATTCTCCGGCAGCGGGAACGGGTCTTTCGTCCCACGAATTAAACCAGCCGGGTTGCTACCGCGATGTGAAGGATACGTCCTTGACCGCGCAATTTAAGGCGATCAAGAATGCAAAGTCGGAGTTCTTATTTAAGGCCTCAGGCGATGCGCCGGTCTATTTATTGGCTTGGACGACCACGCCTTGGACCTTGCCTTCGAATACGGCATTAACGGCAGGAAAGAATATTTCCTACGTATTAGTGAAGACCTTTAATCCGTATACCTATGTTCCGGTTCATGTGGTTTTAGCCAAAGACTTAGTCAAAAATTACTTCCAAGCTTCTGCTGAAAACGGCGATTTTGCGGCTTATGAAGCGGCAGAGAAAAAGCCTCAAGCTATCCCATATAAGATTGTTGCCACCTGCAAAGGTTCCGATATAGATGGTGTTGAATACGAGCAGTTGATGCCGTATGTACAACCATCTGCACCCGCTTTCCGTGTAATTTTAGGAGACTTTGTGACAACAGAAGATGGAACGGGTATGGTGCATACTGCACCGACTTTTGGAGCAGATGACTTTAGAGTCGCAGCCCAAAACAATATCCCTGCTCTTTTAATTACAGACGAAAACGGCAAAGAAGTACCATTAGTGAATCGCCAAGGCCGCTTTGTGACTCAGGTGACAGACTACGCTTTGGAACCCGTAAAAGAAGCTTACTTAACAGATGAGGAGAAAGAAGCAGAGCGCGTAAAGCAAGGTCGCGATAAGTATCTATCAGTGGATGAGCGCATTGCGATTCAATTGAAGACGGAAAACAAAGCTTTCAACGTACAGAAATTCGATCACCCGTATCCACATTGCTGGAGAACGGACAAGCCTGTTTTATACTATCCATTGGACTCTTGGTTCATCAAGACGACGGCGGTAAAAGATAAATTAATCGCTTTAAACAAGACGATTCAGTGGAAACCAGAGTCGACAGGAACAGGTCGTTTCGGAAACTGGTTAGAGAATTTAGTGGACTGGAATTTGTCACGTTCTCGCTATTGGGGAACTCCGTTGCCTATCTGGCGAACGGAAGATGGTTCAGAGGAAATCTGCATCGGATCTTTAGCTCAATTGAAAGAGGAGATTGAGAAGGCACAGGCTTCTGGAACACTAACAGAAGTACAGAAGAAAGGTAACGATGCTTTTCTACAGGCTTTAGCAGCTGGAGAGGCAGACTTACACCGTCCATTTGTAGATGAGGTATTCTTGCTTTCTGCGACTGGAAATGTGTTAACACGTGAATTAGATTTGATTGACGTTTGGTTCGATTCGGGTGCGATGCCGTTTGCACAATGGCATTATCCATTCGAAAATCAAGATATATTTAAGCAGAGTTATCCGGCGGATTTCATCTCGGAAGGGGTGGATCAAACGCGTGGTTGGTTCTTTACTTTGCACGCTATTTCAAGCATGGTGGAGGATTCTGTGGCATTTAAGAATGTCGTTTCGACGGGATTAGTCTTAGATAAGAATGGAAACAAGATGTCTAAACGTCTTGGCAACGCCATTGATCCATTCGAAACGCTGAATAGTTACGGTGCGGATCCTACTCGCTGGTACATGATTACGAATGCGCAGCCATGGGATAACTTGAAATTTGATTTAGCCGGGATTACAGAGGTGCGCAACAAGTTCTTTGGTACCCTAACGAATACGTATAATTTCTTTGCCTTATATGCTAATCTAGATGGATTCGAGCAAAAAGGCATTAAGGAGGAGGACTTGACGGAATTAGATCGTTGGATTCTATCTAAATTAATGAATTTGATCGCGGAGGTAGACGAGTCATTTGAGTCTTACGAGCCTACGAAAGCGGGTCGTGCGATCCAAGATTTCGTTTGTGACCACTTGTCTAACTGGTATGTTCGCTTGTCACGCCGTCGCTTCTGGAATCCGGAAACGGCAAACCAGGCGATTAACGCGGATAAACAAGCTGCCTATGAGACTTTATACCACTGTTTAGAGACGGTGGCGCAATTAATGTCGCCTATCGCGCCGTTCTATGGGGAGTGGTTGTACAAGAATTTAACGGGTAAAGAATCGGTTCACTTGACGCATTTTGCGAAGGTAAATCCAAGCCTGCAAAACCCAGCTTTAGAAACGTCGATGGAATTAGCGCAAGGTATTTGTTCGCTCGTTCACTCGATTCGTAAAGTACACCGTTTGAAAGTACGTCAGCCTTTAGCGCAGGTCTTAGTGCCGGTGTTGCAAGAGTCGGTTAGAGACCAAATCCGCCGCGTGGAAGATCTAATTAAATCAGAGGTGAACGTGAAGGAAGTAAATTATCTAAATGACGCCTCTGGTGTCTTGAACAAGAAAGTGAAGCCTAATTTCAAAGCTTTAGGACCTAAGTTTGGGAAAGATATGAAGGTAGTTGCGGAGGCGATTACGGGAATGTCTGCAGATGATTTAGCTTCGATTGAATCAGCTGGTTCTGCAAAGATTCAAGGTTTTGAGATTGCATTAGCGGACATTGAAATCTTGACAGAGGATATGCCAGGATATTTAACGGCGAGTGAGGGTGGTTTGACGATTGCCTTAGACAATACCTTGACACCTGAATTAGTGCGCGAAGGAAATGCGCGTGAATTCGTGAACCGTATCCAAAACCTGCGTAAAGATTCTGGTTTCGATGTGACCGATAAAATAAATATCCAAGTGCAGCGTTCGGATGACGAATGGACGGCCAGCTTGAACGAATTTAAAACGTATATTTCGCAGGAAGTGCAGGCCTTGAGTTTAGAATGGGTGGAGGCAGCATCGACCGAAATTACCTTTGAGGAGTCTAATCTGTTTGTGAATGTAACAGTAGCCTAAAATAATGCGGAAACTCACGTGCTTATTCTTGTTGCTTTGTGGGTTTTTGCAGCTAAATGCGCAGACGAAATCACAGACGAAATCGCCATCAGAAGTGCAGTCTGAAGCCCTACTAGTCGAGGGGATGAAGCACTACATGAAGGAGAATTTTGGCGATGCGATCTTGGTTTTTGAGAAACTAGCCAAGATTCAAACGAAAGAGCCAGCTGTTTTTTATTATTTGGCCAAAAGCTACCTCGCCGACAAACAACTTACCTCTGCTCGTTCAAATGCAGAAAAGGCACACCTTTTATCACCCTATTCCTTCGATTATGGTCTATTATATGGAGACCTACTCTTAGCCAACAAGGAATACGAAAAAGCGCTTACCTGTTTTGAGAATCTATTAGCCTACGACGATCACCGTTTTGATGCTGAACCTGATATGATCAGGGTGAAGCAGTTCGTTTTTTTGTTTAAGGGTGATGAAAGTAAAGATGCGGCAGAGAAAAATGCGTATTATTTGAAAGCAGCAGACTTAGGACCTGTTCAAGAAGAACTTTGGGTACGGATCATACAATTAGATTGGGAATTAAATAGAAAAGAAGCGGTAGTGGAACATGCCTTAGAGGCACTAGAAAACTACCCCCGGATGGCCCCTTGGGCGTATCCTATTTTAGGAGATGCTTACCAAGCTTTAGGAAATAATTCCGCGTCAGATGCGGCTTTTGAGAAAGCACTCGCTGCAAATCCGAAAGACGATCACGTGCTAAATAATTACAGTTATTTCTTGTCGATCAGAAAAGAAAAATTAGCGCTAGCGGATTCGCTATCCGCGCGGTTGGTCAAAGACCATCCCAAAAATGGAACCTATTTAGATACCCGTGCTTGGGTGTTGTATGAACTTAAACGCTATCCGGAAGCGCGTGTAGCAATGGAAGCCGCTTTGAAAGACAAAGAAAATGTTTCTGCCACTTTGTGGGAACACTACGGAGATGTTCTTTTTCGTTTGAATTTAGTGGACAAAGCGATCGAGGCATGGAAAGAAGCATTACGGGTAGATCCAGCTCGTGAAACTGTAGATAAAAAGATTCGATTGCGACGAATTCCCGAAAATTGAGCTATTTTTGTTACCAAAATTCCTCCCAATGCGGATTCTGTTAAGTCTTGTTCTGCTGTTTCTTTTAGGCGCCTGCGCTCCTAAGGTTACAGTGACTACGATTCAGACTCCTAAGGCTGACAGCATTCGAATAGATTCCATACCAGTCGCGGCCCCAGCTGCTCCTGTCGAAAATGTAGATCAACAATCTGCTTCAGATGACTTGAATTTCACTTATTTGAAGGCGAAATCGAAAGTAGTTTGGAAGACCAAAGACAATTCAGATACCTATATCGTAGATATTCGCATGAAGAAGGATAGCATTATCTGGGCAAATATTTCCGTTTCGATGATTTCCGGTGCGGCGATATTATTCACTAAAGATCGTGTTCAATTTTATCATAAGATTAATAACGAATATACAAATCTGACTTATGATAGTCTAAGTACCAGTTTAGGCTTTAAAGTAGGCTATGATCTGATTCAAAACATGATCGTAGGCAACCAACCTTATAAGAAAAACAATACGCGCCGCGTGGTTCGCGAGAATGAAAATTTCTTAGTGAAACAGCAAGAGGGGCACGTGGAGGTCAATAACTGGGTAGGGCCTAATCGTAAATTGAAGAAATTATCGGTGAGTGATCTTCCATCATCGAATAAATTGACCTTGGATTACGAGGATTTTGCGAATTTGAATTCCGCGATTTTCCCCTTCTCCAGTTCAATCACCTTAGACGTGAAGAACAAAGAAAATCAGGTGAATCAGACCTTAATTACGATTAAATATTCTAAAGTTGAGTTATTAGATACCCCTTTGGAATTCCCCTTTAAAGTACCAGCCAAACTATTAAAGCCTTGAAATACCTTTTACTAATATTTGCGTTCATTTTATCCAGTTCATCTTTCGCGCAGACTGACAAGAAAGCAGCTTTAGAGCAGCAGAAGAAAGATAATTTATCTAAAATTAAGGAGCTCAATTCCATCATTTCCAGAACTTCCAAGAAGAAAAAAGCGTCTATAGGAAAGCTTAATGTAATCAAAGAGCAAATCGGTGTACAGAAAAAGCAGATCACGGTTTTAGAACAAAATCAACAAATCTTAGCGGAGGAGGCACAAAAATTACGTAATGAGGGCGATGTATTAAAGGCTAAATTAGAGCGCCTAAAGAAGCAGTATGCCTTGATGATTTATGAGGCACAAAAAACGTCGTCTGTCTATAATAAAATGAGTTTTTTGTTGCTATCCAATGATTTAGGACAGTTTGTTCGCCGTTTTGATTACCTGCGTCACTATTCATCCAATCGGAAAAAGCAAGCAGATTTGATCTATAAAACGCGTCAGGATTTAATGACTCAAGAGCAAAAAGTAGTTTATAAAAAGCAGGAGGAGAAAAAAGTGCTCGTCGAGAAAGAGGGGGAGAAAAAGAAATTAGAGGTGTTAAAGACAAAAGAAGATAAGGTAGTTACGGTTTTAACTCAGCAAGAAAAAAAATTAAAGACAGAGCTAGAGCGTAAAAAATTAGCTGTTCGGAAATTAGACAATTTAATTGCTGGAATCGTACAGCGAGAAATCCAAAAAAGTATTGAAAGAGAGCGTAAACTTCGTCAAGCACGTCAAGTGAAGAAAGTGGAGGTCGTAAAACCTGCCTTACCAGAAATAAAAAAGGGGGAGGAAACAAAGATTGTAGCTGAGACAAAATCAGATGCTAAATCAGAAAAGAAAGAAGCAGCTAAGGAAGAGAAAAAAGCGGCGGTAGCTGAAGTAAAGAAGCCAAAAGCCGAGCCTGCACCAGTAGTAGAGAAGAAGATTGAAAGTAACACCTATTATATGAATGCGGATGAGGCTAAAGTAGCAAGTTCATTTGCTGCTTTGAGGGGTAGAATGCCATTTCCTGTGCCTTCAGGTTTTATTTCAGATCATTTCGGTGTTCATAAGCACCCGCTATTGAAGGGAGTGATGATCAATAATAATGGGATAGATATTCAAACTTCACCAGGTTCGCCTGTACACTCCGTTTATGATGGTGTGGTGCAATCCGTTGTTAATATTCCGGGGATTAACATGGTAGTGGCTATACAACACGGAGATTATTTTACCGTTTATAGTAAGCTTGCGAATGTTTCTGTGAGTGTAGGTACGCGCGTGAGAACAGGCCAACGAATCGGTTCTGTTGCTTCAGATGAAGATGGGACGGCAGAAATTAATTTTCAGGTTTGGAAAAATACAGTACGCCAAAATCCAGAATCCTGGCTCCGCCGTTAAAAATTATACAAGACTCTTAGGCTGATATTTCTACCCTGATCATCTGCGTAATAGCGGAAGCGGTTCAAATAGTCACGGTAAGCCGTATTAAGGGCATTCGAAATGCGTAGGTTGACGTCGATCTTCTTGAAAGTAATCCCCCCATTCAAATTAACTAAAAAGTAGCCAGCTGGTGGAGAAGCATAATCAGACCCTGCTTCCACACGCGTTTGTCTAGATACTTGTGTGATTCCTCCGCTTATATAGGCATTTCTATTTTGGAAAGCATACCGAATCAGGTATTCAAAACGGTCGACAGGGATGTTGACCATAAATTGATCGTTTTTTGTGTCAAAAGCTCGGACCAAACTTGTCTTTTGTTGTACCGATAAACGTGGGCTAATGAGATAAGTAGCCTGAAAATCTACCCCTTGGAACCGTGCATCGATTTGTTGGTAGGTGAAAATAGGAAATACTCCTCTCACAGTTGTAGCGTAAACCGCTTTGCCATTTTGTACCTCTGGACGTAAATAGATGAAATTTTGGATGAAATTCGAATATAAACCGACTTCGATATCCCAGCGCTCTGGATTAAAATTAGTGGATAAGCTGAGATTCGTTCCTTTTTCCCCCTTCAAACTAGCGTCCCCGATTTCATAGGCTCCCGCCCCATGGTGGACGCCATTAGAGAATAACTCATTTCCTCCTGGAGCTCTAAAGGCTCGCGAAATGGAGATAAATGACTCTGTCGCTTGATTCCAATGGTATTTAAACGCTAAGCTACCCGAAAAGCCTGCAAATACTTGTTTTGTTCGAAGGATGGTAGGTGAGAAATTATTTCTCGGACGATGTGTTTCGATTTCCTTTACATCATATCGCAAACCTGCCTCGAGTTCCCATTTTTCTGTTGTTCTTTTCTCGATGGCAAAAATCCCGGTATTCTGCAACGAGTAATTGGGTAGAAGACTCGTGGTAAGTGTGGGATTGGGTACCTTTCGGCCCGAAGTGATATTCCCTTGATCCAGGAACGTCAAACCAGCTTGTCCTTTCCAAAGCTTATTCGTATTTGTCTCATCATACAGTAGTTCAACCGAAGAAGTATTCAAATTGAAGCGTAGGGTATTGACATTTTTACCTGCACGAAGTACATCTAATTCCCAGCGTTCATCTGATTGAACAGCCGCTGTGGCACGAAGGGTTGCCTGATTGGGAAGGTGATAAAAGGCTTTTATTTTGGCCAAATCATGCCAAACATCCTGATTAGGACGATCTATTTTTCGAATAAATTTATCCGGAGTAAAGACCTTTAGCGGTCTATCCAGTGCAATGGATTTTTCTAAATCGGAAATATTTCCAATGTGAGAGCCTTCATAGATACCGATAACGGTATGGAAACGGCTGACAAATACATCTGTTCCAAAGAGATTCGATTTATAACCCAGGGCAAAGGAAACATTTTCTTCCTTCACACCTGTATTGCTCAGGTAGTAATCAGCTGCCTGTACATTTCCACCGTCTTTCCATGTACCTTGCAGGCGCCAGCCCCATCCTTTATGTCGCGGAATCCCTCCTTCCAATAGACCAGAGATAACACCCTGTCTACCATTCGTGAAGTAGATACTTTGAACAGACCCATGCAGAGCAGCGCTGTCAGGTAAGGCATTGGGCTCTAGCATGATGATTCCCCCGATGGCATCTCCACCGTAGCGAAGCCCACCTGGACCTTTAATCACTTGTATGTTTTTGGAAACAAAAGGATCGATTTCTGGTGCGTGTTCACTACCCCAATTTTGACCCTCTTGCCTTACGCCTTGATTTAAAATGATGACGCGACTAGAGTGCAATCCATGAATGACTGGTTTTGAAACGGAGCTTCCTGTTTGCAAACTTTGAACGCCCGTTAGTCCTTTTAACATCTCACCTAAAGATAAACCATCTTTCTGAGAACGCTCCTCTGCACTTAATTCACCTTTTAATTGAGAAGTAATTTCCTGTTTTCGACCTTGCACGAAAACCTCTTGTAAATGTTCCTCATGAGAACTTAACAGAAAATCTTCTTCTTTTTCATCTTCTAAATTAATGACGGTTTCGATGGGATCGAAGCTAGCCATTTGACAAACTAAGGTATATTTTCCAGGACAGAGGTCCTTGATGACAAAAGCTCCTTTTGCATCCGATATGGTGGCTTTATTTGTTCCTTTGATGTAAACATAAGCTCCGGGTACTTTTTCTTTATTCTCCTTGGAGGCTACAATACCCTTTAGCGTACAGTGGCAATTCGTTTGCGAGAAGCCAGTGAAAGGAAGGAATGCAAGAAGAATAAAAAGGTATTTCATGAGACAAATAGGGTTTAAAGATAGGCTAAATCCACCTTTTAACCGAATCTTCCTTCACCTAAACGATTAACCCTCTTCCTCTGTCGATGAATGCACAAATCAGGACTACAAAATTTTTTGTTTAAACTTTTTTAAATTTTTTTAAACAAATTATTTGTTTTGTTTAATCTTTTTATAAATTTGTTGAACAAAACAGACGACCAATATGACAGCTCTTGAGTTTACTTACCAAATAGGCACTTTTTCAAAGTTTTTACGCCCTTTCGCGCTTCGTTTGACGAAGGACGGAGATGATGCAAACGACCTAGTGCAAGACACTTTAGTAAAGGCTTTCACGAATCGTGATAAATACCAAGATGGGACAAACCTGAAAGCTTGGTTATTCACGATCATGAAGAATACGTTCATCACGCAATACCAACGCATGGTACGTCGTAATACCTTCATCGACACAACAGATAATTTACACTTCATCAACTCAATGGAGTCACTGCAGGAAAACACTGCAGTGAACTCCTTTATAAGCGAAGACATTCAATCTGCACTTGCAAAAATTGATGCTATGTACCGGGTACCTTTTATGTTGTATTTCGAGGGATTCAAATACCACGAAATCGCAGAAGAATTGGATTTACCTATTGGTACTGTTAAGAATCGGATTTTTATGGCAAGACGTGATTTGAAGAATCATTTACATATGTATGCTTAAGTAATTAAATAATAGGTTTTGATTAGTTTTTTGGTTAACAGAAGGAAGTTAAAAAGTCAGATTTTATCTGGCTTTTTCTTTTTACCCCTTTGGTCAGTAGAAAGATTCGTATTTTTGTTAAATTAGAGGTTAGTATGAAAAAAATAGTTGTCATAGGTGCCGGATTTTCAGGTCTTTCAGCAGCCACTGAGCTGGCATCGAAAGGTTATGAGGTCCAAATTTTAGAGAAAAACGACCACGCTGGAGGTAGAGCACGTGTGTTTCAATCGGATGGTTTCACGTTTGATATGGGTCCCTCCTGGTATTGGATGCCAGATATTTTTGAGACGTATTTTGGTCGATTTGGCAAAAAGCCCTCTGACTATTATGACTTAGTTCGATTAGATCCTTCTTATTCAGTTATACTCTCGGATTCTGAAAAAATAGATTTACCAGCGAATTATACGGATTTAAAAGCTCTATTTGAGTCTTATGAATCAGGTGCCGGTGCACAACTGGATGCCTTTATGGAACAGGCAGCTTATAAATACAAGGTGGGAATTCAGGAGTTTGTTTGGAAACCTTCCCGGAAAATCACGGAATTCTTAAGCTTGAAATTACTGGTGGATGCTGTAAGAATCGATGTATTCACCTCATTTTACAAGCACATTCGCAAATTCTTTACATCGCCCACTTTATTGAAGTTGATGGAGTTTCCAATCCTCTTTTTAGGAGCGATTTCGGAGAATACACCGGCGATGTATTCCTTAATGAATTACGCTGAAATCAAATTAGGTACTTGGTACCCCATGGGCGGCATGCACAACATCGTGAAAGGGATGGTGGCTTTAGCCGAAGAAAAAGGGGTGAAGATAACTTATAATGCTGAGGTCCTAGGCTTTGACATCAAGAACGGAAAAGTGCGCGGTGTTCAAACGGCCGCTGGCTTAATCGAGGCAGATGCAGTGGTGGCTGGTGCAGATTACCATCACGTGGAAGAATTACTAGGTGAAGGTTTGCGCAATTACGATGAAGCGTATTGGGACAAACGGGTGATGGCCCCTTCGTCGCTCCTATTTTATCTAGGAATTTCGAAGCGTTTACCTAATTTAAAGCACCATAATCTGTTTTTTGACCGTGATTTTACGGTCCATTCACATGAAATTTACACGGATCCAGCATGGCCATCAGATCCCTTATTCTATGCCTCAGCACCCTCTGTTACAGATCCGTCTGTCGCACCTGAGGGTTGCGAAAATGTCTTTTTATTGATACCTGTAGCCCCAGATTTAGAGGATACGGAAGAGCAGAGAGAGAAATATTTTGAGCAACTGATGAATCGTTTAGAGGCCCATTGCGGCGTTTCTATTCGTGATTCCATTGTCTACAAGCGTTCGTATGCGCACCGAGATTTCAAATCAGATTACCATGCTTACAAGGGGAATGCCTATGGATTAGCTAATACGCTGATGCAGACGGCGATTTTGAAGCCTACTTTGAAAAATAAGCACTTGGATAATATGTATTATACAGGACAATTAACGGTTCCAGGCCCGGGCGTACCTCCATCCTTGATATCGGGGATCGTGGTTGCGACTGAAGTCGATAAAGAATTAAAAGGATGATATGGATTTATATTTAGAGGTTTCTTTAGCCTCGAGTAAGTTGCTAACGAAAGCTTATTCGACCTCTTTCTCTCTGGGAATTCGCACGTTGGATGAAAAGGTGCACGATCCCATCTATGCTGTGTATGGTTTTGTGCGTTTAGCAGATGAGATTGTTGATACCTTCCATAGTCATGATAAGGCCGCTTTACTGCAACGTTTTAGAGAGGATACCTACCGTGCGATTGAGGAGAAAATAAGTTTAAATCCCATTCTTCATTCCTTTCAATGGGCGGTGAATAAGTTCGGGATGGAGCGCGAATTAATCGATGCCTTTTTATATTCCATGGAATTGGATCTAACCAAGCGTGATTATAATCCAGAGGAATACAAAAAATACATTTATGGATCTGCTGAGGTAGTGGGTCTGATGTGTCTACGTGTATTCTGTGATGGAGATGCACAGCAATACGATTCCTTAAAAGAAGATGCCTGTGCGCTGGGTTCCGCTTTCCAAAAAATCAATTTTCTACGTGACATCCGTTCCGATTACGATGAGCGTGGCAGGGTTTATTTCCCAGGAATCGATTTCAACACCTTCACAGATGAAGAGAAAAAAGAAATCGAAGCGGATATTCAGCTAGATTTTGATGCGGGTTTACGCGGAATACACCGCTTGCCTGACGTCGCTCGCAAAGGCTGTTTATTAGCCTACGAATATTACATTCGACTTTTTGAGAAAATTAAGTCTTTACCAGCTTCCAGAATTAAGGAAGAACGTATCCGAGTGGCAGACTGGGAGAAGATGTTCATTTATTTCCAATTGGCTCTCCGAAAATAGCGTGGAATTAATCGTCTTGCTGGGTATCATGGCTTTCTTGTATGCTTCTGTAGGACACGGAGGTGCCAGTGGATATTTAGCGGTGATGGCCTTGTTTGCCATCGCACCACCCATCATGAAGCAAACGGCCTTGCTGTTGAATTTAGGCGTGTCACTCATGTCTTTCATCGCCTTTTACCGCCAAGGTTATTTTAAATGGAATCTATTTTGGCCATTCGCGCTTGGATCCATCCCTTTCGCCTTTGTAGGCGCACGTATTCCGCTAACTGATTCAACTTACAAACAGATTCTGGGAGCTTGCTTGTTTTTAGCGGTGATTAGAATGGTAGTCGTTTTGAAAGAAGACTCATCTCAAAAACTAAACCTAGGAGTAGGCATACTCACTGGATCTGCCATCGGTTTACTTTCTGGAATGATCGGCATAGGTGGAGGCATTATTCTGAGCCCCCTTTTACTACTTTTCCGTTGGGCTTCTTTGAAAGAAGCGGCTGCCGTTTCTGCTTTGTTTATCTTCGTTAATTCTGTTTCAGGTTTAGCTGGATTGAAATCCTGGATTCCCTTAGACCAATCGCAAATGATTTATTGGTTAGGGGCCTCGCTGTTAGGAGGCTTTTTAGGAGCGAGATGGGGAGCCGCCATTGCCTCGAATACGAAGGTGAAATGGATTTTGGCTTTGGTATTAGTGATTGCATCTCTTAAATTGTGGTTTGTTTAATAGACTATGATCGAAAACGTAAATCAAGACACAGGATTTGGGGAAAGAACCTCGGATATGGGTGGCCGAATGGTCAACAAGGACGGGAGTTTTAATATCAAACGAATTGGTATCAGCGTTCGGGATCGGGCGAGTGGCTACCAAAGCATGCTGACGATGCCTCGTTGGCGCTTTTTAGGAATTATTTTCCTTTTTTATTTTTTAATTAACTGCTTCTTTACAGCCTTGTATTGGTTAGCTGGCCCGTCTGGTTTAGAAGGGGTGGAGAAAGTGAAATTTTGGGGAAGAATTAAGGAGTTATTTTTCTTTTCTACCCAGACCTTTACGACGGTGGGCTATGGTCGCGTGAATCCGGTTAGTGAGTTAACGAATTGGATTGCGGCGGTAGAATCCTTGATTGGTTTCCTTTCGTTTGCCATTGCGGCAGGTCTTTTATATGGTCGTTTTTCACGCCCGCGATCCTTTATTCGTTTTTCGGAGAGTATGGTGTATGCGAAGTATAAAGAGGGATATGCCTTTATGTTTCGTCTCGTTTGTTACAAAGACGATCACTTGTTAACGAATGCGGAGGTAAAATTGAATGCGCGTATCGTGACGAAAAATAAGGGCTACCAATTTTTTAATTTAACCTTAGAGCGTAGCCACGTAGATAGTTTAGTATTGAACTGGACGGTGGTGCATCCGATTGATGAACATAGCCCATTCTTTGGATTATCCCAAAAAGATATAGTCAACCTACAACCTGAGATATCAGCTTATCTGACCGGCTTCGATGAAGTCTATTCGAGTGTGGTCGTAGCGCGCGCTTCCTATGCGATCAAAGACTTTAAGTTTGGCTTTAGATTCTTACCTATGTATTTCAGCCGAAATCAGCGGACGGAGTTAGATCTCTCGAAATTGAATCTGATCGATCAAGAATAAAAAAAGCCCCTCGCGAAAGGGGCTTTTTTATTAGTTGTTTTTCGATCCAGTGACCGCTCCAGCTTTCTCTTTCGCGTTCTTGGCTTCTTGCATCGGGTTAGGACCTCCGCTGTAGGTTCTGCCTTGCATCTTGAACAATTGGACCTTCGTAGGTTGTGCAGGCTCGCGAGGGAATGCGTTGTCTTCTGTATCGATGTCTGCAATTTCGTAGAATGGATCTAGCGTCCACTTAACGACCTTCTTCGACGTAGGAATAATCTTCTTTGCCGTCACATCGTTCAATCGCCAAACCTCCGCAGGGAAGCGTAACACCTCATCCGTGCCGTCCTCATAGCTCAAGCGAACAATCACTGGCATCGGTAAACCGCCTTTATTCTTGAAGTTGACTACGTAGAAGTTCTTACCTTCTGTGACTAATTTTTTCTCATCTTCATTTAATGAAGCCATGTAGTCTTGGTATTTCTTCTTATCTGCTTCCGTAGGAGCAAAACGATCGTAGGTATTGTAAAAGTCCGTCATATCTGGATTTTCCTCCACTACGGTACGCTTGATATCTGTTTTATTACGAATAGCAGACATGGTTTTTGCCTTGGACTCAGCCACCGCTTTATCTCCTGCCTTTTTGATCGCAGGGTCCTGGGTATCAATTCCAAACCATTCTACCGTCTCAATTGACTGATTCACAGGCTCTGTTCCATAGAACCAACCTCTCCAGAACCAATCTAAATCCACGCCTGATGCATCTTCTAAGGTACGGAAGAAGTCAGCTGGATAAGGTTGTTTGAATGCCCAACGACGTGCATATTCTTTAAACGCATAATCGAATAATTCACGACCCATGATCGTTTCACGAAGGATATTCAAGGCCGCAGCTGGTTTGGCATATGCATTATTTCCAAAATCCATGATGTTCTCCGAGTTCGCCATAATAGGCACTTGGTTCTTCGAATCTAAACGCATGTAGGGAACAATGCTTTGTGCCTCTCCGCGACGTGCTGGGAAGTTGCGATCCCACTCTTGCTCGGCTAAGTATTGGCAAAACGTATTTAAACCCTCATCCATCCACGACCATTGACGCTCGTCTGAGTTAACAATCATCGGGAAGAAGTTGTGACCCACCTCATGGATAATCACACCGATCATTCCGTTTTTCACGTTTTCTGTGTAGGTTCCATCTGGTTCTGGACGTCCGCCATTGAAGGAAATCATCGGATATTCCATTCCACCTCCCGCTGTAGAGTGACAAGAAATGGCTACTGGATAAGGATAGGCAATGGTTCTCTTAGAATACGAACGAAGCGTGTGTGCTACGACCATCGTCGAGTATTTACCCCAAAGTGGATTTCCCTCTTTCGAATAATAGGACATCGCCCACACTTTTTTCCCTTCTACATCGACTTGCATGGCATCCCAAATAAATTTACGCGATGCCGTGAACGCAAAGTCACGTACATTATCTGCTTTGTATACCCAGGTCTTTTTTCCAGTTGGTACACTTTTCTCAGCCTTGATCGCTTCGTCTTGCGTCACAATTTCTACAGGACGAGTCGCTGTTTTTGCTTGCTCCCAACGCTTTAATTGGGTAGCTGTCAGTACCTGATTTGGGTTTAATAATTCTCCTCCAGCACCCACGACGATGTCATTAGGAGCCGTAATCGCCACTTTATAATTACCAAAATTCAAGGTGAATTCTCCCTGCCCCATGAATTGCTTATGTTGCCAGCCATATACATCATTGTAAACAGCTAAACGTGGAAACCAATGTGCGATGAAATAATTGGCAATATTTTCTTTGCCCAATACTTCATAGCCAGAACGGCCATAATATGCGGTGATCAAATAATTCCAATCAATCCCAAAGCTAACCGAAGCTCCTGATTTTAACGGAGTCGGAAGGTCGATACGCATCATCGTTTGATTAATCGTGTGGCGTAATGGATTTCCTTTAGCATCTTTTACAGCTGTGATTTTATAGCCATAATCCTTCGGATCTGTTAGTTCTTGAAAAGCGCCTGCACTGATACCATTTCTGATTTCACCTGTTTTAGTGGTTTTGCCCGGAGAATTTTTCTCAAATAGATTTTGGTCTAATTGAATCCACAAATAAGGTAAATCATCAGGTGAATTATTGTAATAGGTAATCGTTTCCGATCCAATAATTTTGCGATTGATGTCATCCAATTCGACTTTGATGTCATAATCTGCGCGTTGTTGCCAATAATCTTTACCTGGAGAACCACTCGCAGTCCGGTAGGAGTTAGGCGTAGGCAAAGTCGACTCTAATTGTTCGAATCGATTATTCGCATTAAATGAGGTCTGAGCTTTCGCTGGCAACAAAATGATGGTCAGCGCGACAAGCTTTAGTAGTTTTTTAAGCATGTTGAAAAGGTTATTTTTTTGCAAAATAGTGATTTTTCAGGAAAAAAATAGCTGTGCTAATCTGTGCTAAATTATATTTGTATATAATAGGTAGATTATGTAGTTTTGGGCCTTTACTTGTAAAATCTTTAAGCATTATATATCATGAGTGTAATCATTGGTCAAAAGGAATATTTCAAAGGCATTGGTCAAATCAAATTTGAAGGTGCAGAATCAGATAATCCATTAGCTTTCCGTTATTATGATGAGAATCGCATCGTAGCGGGTAAGAGCATGAAGGAGCACCTTCGTTTTGCGATTGCCTATTGGCATTCTTTCTGTGGCGATGGCGCAGATCCTTTTGGACCAGGTACACATCATTACCCATGGGACGTTGCTTCAGATGCGCGTCAACGTGCGGCTGATAAAGCAGATGCAGCCTTTGAATTCATTACGAAGATAGGTGCGCCTTACTATTGTTTCCATGATGTGGATGCGATTGATGGACACAATGATCCGAAAGAATTCGGGGATCGCGTGAAGTTTATCACCGATATTTTTGCCAAAAAACAAGCTGAAAGTGGTGTGAAACTTTTGTGGGGAACGGCGAACTTGTTCTCAAACGAGCGTTACATGAACGGTGCTTCGACGAACCCGAACTTTGAAGTGGTCGCTCACGCGGGTGCTCAATTAAAAGGAGCGATAGATGCAACGATTACCTTAGGTGGCGAAGGCTATGTGTTCTGGGGAGGTCGTGAGGGCTACATGAGTTTGTTAAATACGAACATGAAATTAGAGCGTGAAAACTTCGCTCGCATGTTACATACTTGTGTAGAATATGCGCGTCGCAATGGTTTCAAAGGGAAGTTCTTCATAGAGCCTAAGCCTTGTGAGCCTACAAAACACCAATACGACTACGATGCAGCTACGGTTATTGGCTTCCTTCGTGAGTTCGATTTATTATCTGAGTTTGGTCTAAATTTAGAAGTTAACCACGCTACTTTGGCTGGACACACATTTGCACACGAATGCCAAGTGGCTTCTGATGCGGGGATGCTAGCTTCTATCGATGCAAACCGCGGAGATAATCAAAATGGCTGGGATACAGATCAGTTCCCGACGGATGTTTACGAGTGGGCGGAGGCGATGGCTATCATCTTAAAGCAAGGTGGATTAGCGGGTGGTGGAATTAACTTCGATGCGAAACGTCGCCGTAATTCGACGGATATGCAAGATTTATTCTATGCACACATCGGTGGTATGGATACGATTGCTCGCGCCTTATTAATCGCAGAAAAAATGGCGAAACATGGCGAAATGGACCGTTTGAAAGCGGAGCGTTATGCTAGCTTTAACTCGGGAAAAGGAGCTGATTATACAGCTGGAAAATTAAAATTAGAAGATTTATATAAAATTGCTGTTGAAGTGGGAGAACCTGCTCAGATCTCTGGTAAGCAAGAATACTTAGAGAATTTGTTAGGCCGTTTTGTTTAAAAATACGTAATTCGGGGTATGAAAAGATTTTTTTTACTCCTTCTGTTTTTTGCCTCTAGATTGATAGCGACAGCAGGGTCATCCGATGATCCTGCTGTTTTTTCTACCGCTAAACCCTGGGCCTATTGGTGGTGGCCGGGTAGTGCGGTGACAGAAAAGGGAATAACATATAATTTAGAGAATTTTAAAAAAGCAGGTTTTGGCGGCCTTCACATCGTTCCCATCTACGGGGCGAAAGGGGCAGAGGCCTTATTCCAAAATTATTTAAGTCCTGGCTGGCAATCTAAATTCTTTTATACCCTAAAAGAAGCCAAGCGCTTAGGAATTGGCATCGATATGACCATGGGGACGGGCTGGCCTTTAGGTGGACCGACCATCACCGAAAAGGAAGCAGCAAAAAAATACCAATTTAAAGAGGGCGTATTTACAACAGATCTGACTGGCCAAAAAGTGAAACGTGCTGCACCTGGCGGAGAAGGGCTCGTGCTCGATCACTTCGACATTAAGGCCTTTGCGAAATACAGTCACAATTTTGTGCCTCTTTTAAAGAAAGCACATTCTCCGCTGCGTGCCATTTACAATGATTCTTATGAGGCCTATGGTTCGAATTATACACCCGATTTGTTCCCCGCTTTTCAGCGAATGAATGGCTACGATTTGCGGAAGCATTTTGATGTACTGTCGAAAAAGAAGGCAGAATCAGAGGAAGAAAACCAGATTTTTGCCGATTACCATCGGACGATGTCGACTTTATTGCAGCGTAATTTTGCGCTACCATTTGACCATTGGATTAATTCGATGGGCTTCATCTCGCGCAGCCAAGCACACGGATCACCTGGGAATTTATTGGATCTCTATGCGGCTGCGGATATTCCGGAGGCCGAGTTTTTTGGTTCTAAACCCTTTGACATTCCGGGCTACCGGGTAGATCCGGATTATGATTCCACGACTTTTGGGATACCCGATATACGGGCGCTCAAATTAGCGAGTTCGGCAGCGAATTTGACTGGAAAGAAATTAGTTGCTGCTGAAACGGCGACTTGGTTAGGGAATCACTTTAAGGTGTCTATCGCACAAGTAAAACCGGTTTTAGATCAGGTTTTTGTGGGGGGTGTGAATCACTTATTCTTTCATGGAGTGACCTATTCTCCACCCGAAATCGCCTGGCCAGGTTGGTTGTTCTATGCGAGCACGAACTTTAATCCCCAAAGTCATTTTTGGGAGGCAATGCCGGCTCTAAATAAATACATTGAAAACGTACAAACGATGTTGCAGGCAAATCCGACGGATAGCGACGCCTTGTTGTATTTTCCGATGGAAGATATTTGGCATGTCAATAATGGGTCAGGCAAATTGCACACCTTGGAATTGCACGCGAATAGCCGGGAATGGTTGAAGAATACGTCCTTCGGAAAATGGTCCGAACTATTGCAGAACAAAGGTTTCTCGGTAGACTATATTTCAGATGATCTGTTGACTGATCTTGTGCTGACGCCTACTAAGACCTTTAAGACTAAGTCCGGTGGAAATTACAAAGTTTTGTTAATTCCGGCCGCGCACTATGTTTCCGTGGAGACGCTAGAGTTGCTTGCGAAATGGGTAAAGCAAGGCTATCCGGTCTATTTCCTAGAACATTTGCCTCTTAACTTGAATACATACGGGGCGAAGAAGGAGGCCAAAGAACGTTGGGAGAATGCCCGTAACGCCTTATTAATGCGCGTGCTTTCAGATCCTGCAGATCAACTCGCTCGCTTAGGAGTTTCAACAGAGTCGATGACTTCAAAAGGGCTATCCTTCCTTCGTAAAAAGACGCCTGCCGGCGCGGCTTATTTTGTGACGAATTTACAATCGAAATTTTCGGAGGGGTCGATTTCCTTGAAAAAAATAGCTGGAAATTACGAGGTTTGGGATCCATTAACGGACGCGAAAAGCTATGGCAAAAAAGGTTCTGATGCCTGGCTTTCTTTAGCTCCTGGCCAAAGCGTGATCATTAAATCGGTCGCTAAAATTCCTTCGGCTTCTCCGATAGCTGCAGCAAAAATCACCACGGAAATCACGCCCCAAAACCTCCAAGTTTCCGTCGGTGCCCGCACATTTGATTTACCAGATTTTGACTATTACACACATTTAGATACTACTTTAGCAGATTCTCCATCCGCTCGCTATCGTTTTAATCTGAGCTTGACTTCGGATCAGATAGCTGCAGCGAAAGTCTTACATTTGACAGACCTACGAGATATGGCCAAATTGCGTATCAATGGAAAAGAGATCGGTATGATTTGGTCGCTTCCGTTCCAACTGGCTATTCCTGCAGGCATCTTGCAAGAGCAAAATCAGGTGGAAATCGAAGTGGTTTCCAATTCCGCAAATCGCATTCGGAAGATGGATCAGAAAGGAGTAGTTTGGAAGAATTTCTATGAGATTAACTTTGTGGATATCCGGTACAAGCCTTTCGATGCCTCGAAATGGGTGATTGAAGACGGAGGAATGAAAGGTAAAATCTATTTCACGAATCGATGAGTCAATTTATTCCAGCAATCACAGAAGCCTTACGTGATCTAGCAGATGCAGACAATGCGTTTTGGATGCGCAAGTACATGCGGGAGAAATACCCGTTTCTGGGGGTAAAAAAGCCGGAGCGTCAAGAGGTTTTTAAGCACCTGTATAAGCAATACGGATCCTCAGAAGATTGGTTCGAGGTGTCCTCTCAGCTATTTGCGATGCCAGAGCGGGAATTTCAGTATGTCGCGATGGAATATGTAAAGCAGGCGAAAAAATCCTGGGACAAGCGATTGCCGGCTTTGTTTGAATCTTGGGTAGGGGAGGACTCTTGGTGGGATGTGGTTGATTTCTTAGCGCCACAAATTCTAGGGCCCTATTTCTTGAAATTTCCCGAAGATCGCGATGTGTGGATTGAGCACTGGTTGAATTCAGGGAATTTTTGGTTGCAGCGTTTTTGCCTTATTTTTTCGTTAGGTTACAAAGGCAAAACGGATACCATGTTGCTAGCGAAAAACATTCAAGCACTGAGCTCTTCGAAGGAATTTTTTATTCAAAAAGCGATTGGCTGGGCGCTACGTCAATACGCTCGAACGGACCAAGAATGGGTGATGGATTTTGTGGGAAACAATGCTTTGGCCCCGCTGAGTAAACGCGAGGCCTTAAAGCATCTTTAACTATCTTTTCTTTTTAATAATCGCAAGTTCGTGCGCCGTATCGTAATACGAACGCAAGTTTGACCAATCAAAGGTATCTGCAATACTCTCTACGCGGTTACGCTGCGTGATTCGATCACGTTGCGATTGCTGTACGAATTTGAACAATAAGTTCGCTAATTGCTCCGCAGATTCCTGGTAGGATTGCGTTTTGCGATTCACCACGCTTACGCCCCATTGTTCGTAATCACGCATAATTTGCATCATATAATCACCAAAACCAGACAGGTCAGAAGTCACCGTAGGTACCCCGCGCGCCATACATTCTAGTGGCGTATAGCCCCATGGCTCGTAATAGCTAGGGAAAACACCTAAGTGACAACCGCGTACGAATTGGCCATAATCCAAACCAAAAAGCGGGTTCGTCGACACAATAAAGTCTGGGTGGTATACCACTTTGACCTTGTCCTCAGGGTTATTCAAGAGATTCGTGCGGTGTAAATTCCGGATGATATCGTCCTCTTGTTTCAATAAGTGGGTCACGACTTTTGGTCGCGCATTCGTCTTCCAGGTCTGCACCGTTCTACGTAAACGCATCCGCCAATATTCATCCACGAAGGCATTCAAATCTGGCATTTGTAAGTCGCTGGACGAAGCGGAGGCATTGAATAAAAGATCCCCTACTTTTTTCTCAATCGCATGGCAATTCTCTCGGATTTCATCCAATACCGCACGAGAATGCAAGACTTCGGGGTCGATCGAATGGTAGGGTTGTTTTGTTACAAAGAACATGACAACCGTTTTCTTTGATCCCGCTTCCTTCATCTTGCGATTCAAAATAGCTAACGCATCCAAGGTGATGTCGTATCCTTTGTTCGAATATTCGAAGCGACCGGAGGTAAATAAATACAGGGTTTGATCTAGGTCAAAGGGTTGGCTTTGGAAGAAGTGCCCCATGACGAAGTTCGAAATGCTTTGCTTGTATTTTGAGTGCAGGTTTTGGTGCTCGTGAAGTGCAGCGAAACGCTGGATATTTAAACCATTTGGTAGAATCAATTCCGGAATTCGGCCTAGGAAATACTGGCATTCCTTTGCCGTAATATCACTGACTGTGGTTAAAACATCGGCTTTTTGTGCGGCAGCACGCTCAAAACAGGCTTGCGCCTCGATGCCATAATGTTTTGCCTCTTTGTGCCAATCGAAGTTTTCGATGACATCATAAAAGTTAGGCACATTGCCCGCTAAATAGCGACCTAGCATGGTCGCATGTGTGGTGAAAACGGTGGCTATCTTGACCTTTTCTTTCTTTAAATCCGGTAGTCCCGTGGATGCCATCCACTCGTGGAAGTGGGCTACAATGTGTGATTTATTCTTGTTTTCTTCAGCTACTTCCGTTAACAAAAGACGGATCATTTCGCCAAAAACAATGGTTTGGTTCACTAAATCCTCAACCCCTAAAGTGGAAATTTTATGGTTATCCCAGATGCGACCTTTAATCGCATCTACCTCAGAAATCAAGGTTTCAAGTTCAAAAAGAACGATTTTAGGCTTTCCCGTAATTAACCAATAGCCGTAGTGGACACCTAAGCCAGATTTGCGCAGGTTCAAAACAGCTCTCTCTAAAGGGGTATCCTCAGTTACTGTTAATGGCTCGAATTCTGCGGCTGCTGTTTGGGGAAAATAGGGTCCAATTAAGGCATAATCATCGCCCCATTTTTCGACCATCGATGGTACTTTTGTTCTAATGACGGTATAAATTCCACCTACTTGATTACAGGTTTCCCAGGCAATCTCGAATAAATATTTTTTCTTTTCTGCTGGCATAAATATTACATGTAGGAAGCACTTTCTAGTACTTGCGTTTTCCCGTTTTTAGTAATCGTGTAATTGAATCCTTTTTGGATGGCATAGGCGCCATATTCGCCTTTTTTATTGAGGGCCAAATACCCGATTTGGAATTCCTTGTATTTATAGCGTTTCACGATCCGCATCACAGCTTCTTCACAAGCTTGCTGTGGGGATTTTCCTTGTCTCATTAATTCAACAATTAGAAATGATCCCAAGGTCTTCATCACAAACTCCCCTAATCCCGTCGCACAAGCTCCGCCTACCTCATCATCACAAAAAACGGCTCCACCAATAATAGGGGAGTCGCCTACACGTCCATGCATTTTGAAAGCCAAACCGCTCGTGGTGCAAGCACCCGCAATTTCGCCCGCTTTCCCGATCCCTAATAAACCGATGGTATCGTGTCTTTCAATATTAATAACGGGTTCGTATTTGGATTCTTTTTTCCACTCTTCCCAGGCCTTTTTTGAGCTCTCCGTTAATAGATTTTCTACTTTGAAGCCTTGTTCTTTAGCGAATTTCAGGGCCCCCGCACCCGAGAGCATGACGTGAGGTGTTTTTTCCATCACGGCTCTGGCTACTGAAATGGGGTGCATAATGCCTTCTAAAAAGGTGACAGACCCGGCATTTCCTAAGTGATCCATAATGCAAGCATCCAAAGTCACATGGCCATCGCGATCTGGATAACCGCCATAACCTACCGACGTGTCATTTGGATCTGCTTCCGGAATTCGAGCCCCAGCTTCTACGCCATCAAGCGCTTTCCCTGTTTCCATCAATTTATTCCAACCTGCGATGGTCGCTTTCTCATTTTTCCAGGTGGCAATAATGAGAGGTTCTGATGTCGCCGCCTGGGCGGTGGCTCCTAAGCTGGCGCCTAAAAGGGTAGAGGTTTGAAGGAAGGTGCGTCTTTTCATATAGCTTTAAAGATAAATTATTTGGGCGTAAAGGAACAATTTTGTAAAATTGTCTTTCTAAAATAGAAAAAAATCTTCGGATATTTCATTAATCTCCCTCTATTTCATCAATGAAAATCATTAAATCTGCTTTTCCTTTGGTAATCGCCCTGTTTTTAACCTATGCGATGAACCAAAGCTGGGGAACTATTCCTCCCATCGGTAAAATATTTAGTCCTTTCCATGGCTTCTGGATGAATGCCGAAAGTCCAGAATCAGGCGAGCCTACAGAAGAAACTTTGCAAATTGATGGCCTTCATCAACCCGTTCAAGTCGTGTATGATGAGATGGGGGTGCCACACGTCTTTGCACAGGATGACCATGATCTATATTTGGCTCAGGGTTATTTAACTGCCAAAGACCGTTTATGGCAAATGGAGTTCCAAACCCACTTTGCTGGCGGTCGCATTTCTGAAATCGTAGGTGAAAAAGGAATGGCATCCGATCAATTCCAACGCAGAATGGGTTCCGTTTATGGAGCCGAGAAATCTTTCGAAGGAATGCAACAAGATCCTGCTGCCAAGATGGCTCTTGAAGCTTATTCAGCAGGGGTTAATGCCTACATTGGTTCTTTGTCAGATCGCCAATTACCTTTGGAATACAAACTATTAAACTACCGTCCAGAACCTTGGACACCTATCAAGAGCGCCTTGTTTTTGAAGAATATGTCTTTCGTATTAGCTTCGGGAACTGACGATTTGAAGATGACTAACATCTTGCGCAAATACGGCCGCGAGGTAGCAGAGGATTTATTTCCAAACTATCCTTTCCAAGAAAGTCCAATCATTCCCGTAGGTTCTCCTGTCGATTTCAAACCCGTGCCTATTCCAGCTGCACCGGCTGACTTCACCGGTTTAGGAAGCTCGATGACTACCCCAGAAAAAGATCCAAATATCGGTTCGAATAACTGGGCTGTTTCAGGAAACAAAACGGTTTCGGGTTTACCAATCTTAGCGAATGACCCGCACTTAACGTTATCTCTTCCATCGATTTGGTACCAAATGCAATTAGTTGCACCCGGTGTGAATGTCTACGGATCTACGATGCCAGGAACACCAAACGTGATCATTGGATTCAATAAAAATGTGGCTTGGGGTGTAACGAACGTTGGTTCTGATGTCTTAGATTGGTACCAAGTGAAATTCAAGGATGCTTCGAAGCAGGAGTATTGGCACGACGGGAAATGGAAGAAAACCACCATGCGTATCGAAACCTTCAAGATTAAGGGTAAGAAAGATATGGTGGACACGATTTTCTTTACTCACCATGGTCCTGTGGTTTATCTTTCTCATGAAAAGCCGTTCCGTTCGAATATTCCGGTAGGTCATGCTCTTCGTTGGATTGCGCATGAGAAATCTCAAGAATTAACAACTTTCTATCAGCTGAATCGCGCGAAAAACTATGCCGATTACGCGAAAGCATTAACCTACTATTCTGCTCCGGCTCAAAACTTCGTATTTGCTAGTAATGAAGGGGATATCGCTTTATGGGTGAATGGTAAATTTCCTTTGAAGTCGAAATTGCAAGGCAAGTATTTATTAGACGGAACGGATGCGGCGGCGGATTGGCAAGGATTTATTCCGCAAGCACACAATCCACATGTGAAAAATCCAGTACGTGGCTTCGTGAGTTCAGCTAATCAATTTTCAGTAGATCCATCCTATCCGTATTATTTAGGCTGGCAATATGCGCCATCTGAGCGTGGGCGTCGCATCAATGAGCGCCTAGCGGTGATGGAGAAAATTACGATGGACTCCTTACGTGGTCTCCAAAACGACAACTTTAACATCCGTGCTCGTGAATTATTGCCACTTCTTTTTGCACAGGTAAAATCGCCAAACGCTGCTCAATCGAAAGCATTGGCTGCCTTGAAATCATGGAATCTAGTGAATAGCCCAGAATCTGTGGGAGCAACGATTTTTGAAAACTGGGTATTGACATTGCAGAGTTGTCTTTGGGATGATGAATTCTCAGAGGATGAAAAGGTTCCTATGAGCCGTCCTTCGATGGACCGCACGATTCAATTGATTAAATCGGAGCCCTCCGCACGCTGGTGGGATGATACGAAGACCCCTATTAAGGAGTCGATGTCAGATATCGTCATGAAGTCCTTACAAGCGAATTTGGATTCCTTGGTAAAACATCACGGTCCGCAGGGACCTGAGTGGGCTTGGTATAAGGTCAAACAAACGGGGGTTCGTCACTTGATTCCAGGTATGGATGCCTTGTCTCGCTTGAATATCCCGATTGGGGGTGGCGGAACGATTGTGAATGCTTCTACTACGAAGACTGGTCCATCTTGGCGTTTAGTGGTGGAGCTTTCGAAGGAGGGAAAACCGAGAGCCTATGGCGTGTATCCAGGTGGTCAGTCTGGGAATCCGGGTAGTAGTCATTACGATGATTTGATTGATACATGGGCCAAAGGAGAGCTTAAACCTCTTCTTTATTTAACATCTCCAGAGGAGAAATCGAATCGTTTACGTAAGAAAATCACTTTATCTAAATAAGTCTATGAGCAAGTTAATTTATAGTTTGATATTGATCGTGATAGGTGCCCTAGTGGGTATTTATTTGCCTTGGTATGCGATGGGTATAGCATTCGGTTTAATCGCCTTTGCATTGAATATGCCTGTAAAGTCAAGTTTTTTAACAGGCTTCTTGGCGGGCTTTATTTTGTGGGTGGTAGCAGCCTTGTGGCTGGATTTGCAACACCCGAGTACATTACCTGGCCGGATGGCTCAAGTGTTTCCATTGAAGGGGAATGTGTTTGCTTTATTTGCCGTGACTGGTGTGCTAGGAGGCTTATTTAGTGGCATTTGGACCTGGGCAGGAGCTAGATTAAGACAGAAATAATAATTTTTTAGGACAAACGATACAGACCTTGTATATTTGCCGACAATCCAATAAATAAAATTAATACACGTGAAAAATTTACCTTACGCTTGGTTGGGCGTTTTAACCATCGCAATTGCCTTTTTATTTTACAAAAATTCAGATAACTCGTCTGCAGGCTTAGGTGCTTCGACAGCTGATGGAAAACGTATCGTATTCGTAAATTCGGATTCCTTATTAACGAATTACCAGTTTTACAAAGACGCTCAAAAGGAGTTTGAGAACAAAGGGTACCGTTTGCAGGTTGATTTAGGCCAAAAAGAGCAAGCATTACAAGGTGAATTGCAAGCCATTCAACAACGTGCATCTGCTATGACTCAAGCTGAATTACAAGCAGCTGATATGACGTTGAAGAAGAAAGGTGCTGAATTGCAACAATATTCTCAACAAAAGCAGGCCGAGTTAGGTCAAGAGCAAGCAAAGAAAAACGAAGAATTGTACAACAACATTCGTGACTATATCACAAAAACAAACAAGGCTAACAAATATGAGTTTGTTTTAGGGTACTCGAAAGTGGGTGGTGGAATATTATTCGCAGATCCTTCTGTAGATGTAACAAACAAAATCATCGAAGGCTTGAACAAAGAGTACGCTGCGACAAAAGGCGACAAAAAAGAAGATAAATAATAGCTTTTAGCTACATTTGGCCACTCAGCGTTTCGCTGTGTGGCTTTTTTTATTCCAATGGCAAAAGAGAAAATCCAAAAGACTGTTGAAATCAAGAATCGTAGGGCATCCTTTGAATATGCATTCATCGATACCTTCACGGCGGGCTTGGTTTTAATGGGAACAGAGATTAAGTCAATTCGTCAGGGGAAGGCCAATTTAACGGATGCCTATTGTGTCTTCTTTCAAGATGAACTCTTTGTCCGAAACATGCACATCTCCGCCTACGACGAAGGAACTCATTATAACCATGAGCCTCTTCGTGACCGTAAATTATTATTGTCCAAACGCGAGCTAGGTAAATTACAGAAGGAATTAAAGAACGTAGGTTTAACGATTATCCCTACGCGTTTATTCATTTCAGACAAAGGCTACGCGAAATTGAATATCGCCCTTTCGAAAGGCAAGAAGACCTTCGATAAAAGGGACGACATTAAAGAGAAAGATGTGAAGCGAGATATGGACCGCTCTTTATCCTAGTTTTTCGTTCTGATTTTCTTGACAATCGTCACGGCCGCCATGATAACGATGGCAAAAATTACAAATCCACCCAATCCATACATCCAGTCCAGCGTATTTTTAGCCACCACTAGAAATACAACAGCGACTAACAGAATCGTAGCGATTTCATTGAAAAGACGTAGTTGTGGGCCAGTAAGTAAGAAATTCCCTTTTCTGAATTGAAGAATCAGGTGTCTACAAACGAAGTGATAAATCGTGATGGCCACCACAAAGGCTAATTTCAAATGTAGCCAACCTTGGCTGGCGAAACTGCTCAACCAAGCCACATAAATTAGAGATAGTCCAGTTATCCAAGTCAAAAACATCGCTGGAATCATGATGGCATTGAATAGGAGCTTTTGCATCTTCTCGAATTGTTTTGCCAAAATACTTTTCTCTGGTTCGTCTTTATCCTGAGCCTCTACGTGGTAAACCAATAAACGGGGAAGGTAAAACAGCCCAGCAAACCAACTGACCACAAAAATGATATGAAGGGATTTTAAGACCGTATAGCTCATGTTAGGCTTGGTAACGTTTGAACAAACTATTGACTTTCATCTGTATCACCCCAAAAATCGCCTCTTTAAAGATATTCGCTGACATCTTACTCGTTCCTTTCGTGCGATCCGTGAAGATGATTGGCACTTCCACCAATTTAAATCCGTATTTCCAGGTAGTGAATTTCATTTCCACTTGGAAGGCATATCCGATGAATTTAATTTGATTTAAGGGTAATGTTTCTAACGTATGTCTGCGGTAACAAACAAATCCAGCGGTGGCGTCCTGCACCTTCATTCCTGTAATAAATCGCACATAAAATCCAGCGAAATAGGACATTAAAACACGGCTCATCGGCCAATTCACGACGTTTACACCTTTAATGTATCGAGACCCAATGGACATATCGCCGTTTCCTGCTTCTGATTCTACTAGTTTTTCAGCCTTCAATTCAGCGGGTGTTGCACAAGCTTTGAATAGACGAACTAAATCATCTGGATTGTGGGAAAAATCCGCATCCATTTCAAAGATGAAGTCGTAGCCTTTATCTAGGGCGATTTTAAAGCCTTCAATATAGGCAGTGCCTAGTCCTAATTTTCCTTTTCTTTCCAATAAGTGGATACGTCCTTCATTTGCTTTTTGGAGGCGTTTCACTTGCTGGGCTGTTCCATCAGGAGAACCATCATCCACAATTAAGACATCGAAAATGGGATCCAAGCTCAGCACCTTTAAAAGGATGGCTTCGATATTTTCAATCTCATTGTAAGTGGGGATAATGACTATCCTTTTGTTCATTTAGCTATTGTTAGGATGGCGAAAGCAGTCGATCGTATGATCGTTCACTAATCCAGCCGCCTGCATCAAGGCATAACAAATGGTGGGTCCAACGAATCGGAATCCATTCTTTTTTAGAGATTTGCTCAATAAGACAGAGGTTTCTGTGCTAGCGGGTAATTCTCCGTGATGGGCAAAGTGGTTTAGGATAGGCGTATGGCCCACAAACTCCCAAATATATTGGTTAAAGCTACCAAATTTTTCCTGAATTTTAATAAAAGCCTGCGCATTCGTTCGAACGGCGTTGATTTTTAACCGATTTCGGATGATTAGCTCATTTTGCATTTGGGCCTCGAGTTGGTCATCAGACCAGTCAGAAAGAAGATGGTAGTCGAAATGCGCGAAGGCTTCTCTGAAGGCTTCGCGTCGCTTCAAAATAGTGATCCAAGAGAGGCCGGCCTGGAAGCCTTCTAAAATGAGGAGCTCAAAAAGCGCGTCATCTCGGTGCTCCGGATTGCCCCATTCCAGGTCGTGGTAAGTTTGGTATAATTCATCTGTGCCACACCAGCGGCAGCGTATTTTATTGTCCATTATTTCGGGTTTCTTTTTACAAAATAGAAGAATATATTTCGAATCTTTGGCCCAACAACTTGATAAAATAGAAATTGAACTACCTTTGTGTCAGCGAAAGGTTCTGCGCCGCTTCGAACGGCGTTGATTAATAGGGAATTTGGTGTAAGTCCAAAGCTGTCCCCGCAACTGTAAATTTTCAAAAAGCTTTTCAATCTAGGGTCACTGGCGTCGCTGGGAAGGCCGAAAAGCAATGGAAATGAGTCAGGAGACCTGCCTTTTACTATTCTTGACCTTGTTTTACGGAGGATGATCCGAGGTCGAGCGTTCGATTACCTATTTATTTCACAGGCCTGAAAGGGCAAAAAAATGTTAAACGTAGTATTAGTTGCGACCACGTTGTGGTCAGCGGTGGTCAGTAATCAGTATCCGGTAGTCGGTAGTCGGTATCCGGTAGTCAGTAGTCAGTGGTCAGTAGCCGGTAATCAGTATCCGGTAGTCAGTAGTCGGGAGTCGCTAGTAGTTGCTTCGCAACAGTCGCTAGTCGCTAGTCGGGAGTCGACAGTAGCCAGTAGTCAGTATTCAGTAGACAGTAGTCCGGCGGAATCATCCACCATTTACCATTCACCATTTACCATTCAAAAAGATTCCACGCTCGCAGACGTCACCATCTCCGCCCCCAAGTATCCCGAGAAATTAGCGCGCACAGGAAAAGTAGTTTCGGTGATTTCAGCCAAAATGATCCAGGCCAATCAGGGGAAAAGTCTAGGTGAATTACTCCAACAGAGTGTAGGTGTCGCAGTAGTAGGCGCGCGCAGCGCGCCGGGGACAAATCAAGAGATCTATGTAAGAGGGGCGAATACGGGGCATGTGCTTTTGTTAATGGATGGTTTTCCGCTAAATGATCCGTCACATATTTCGTCGGTAATGGATTGGAACTTGATTGATTTGGCAAACATCGAAAGAATTGAAATCCTGAAAGGGGGGCAATCAACATTATATGGTTCGGACGCGATGGCTGCGGTCATCAATTTAGTGACGCGAAAAGATGCAAAAGGATTGAATGTAGTTTTACAAGGGGGAGGATTAGGTACGCATCAGGAACGGATCTCTTGGTCGACTCGACAAGGAACTAATAGACTTCAAATTCAGGCCCAAAATTATGCGACAGATGGCTTTTCTTCAGCCAAAATTGCGCAAGGCGTAGCGGAGGCTGATGGATTTAAGCAACAAAGTTGGGGTTTGAAATGGGGGCGTGATTTGGGCAAAAATGGAAATCTTGATTTCTCTTATTCATCGCAATTGTACCAAGGGAATTTAGACAATGGGCCTTTTGTAGATGATCGTGATTTCGCTTCTAAAGCGACTAGTCATTCGTTTAGAGCACAGTATCAGGTGAAAAATTGGACGGTTCGTGCTTTTCAGGATTTAATTCACCGAGAATTTAAGAATGATTCGACAAACGTAGCGGCAAACGCTTTCTATAAATTCAGCCTTTCCAATTATGTGGGTTTGAATCAAGGATTTGAGTCTTTCGTAAAAATTCTAGTCAAAGAGAATGCCACTTTGTTAATTGGTTCAGAATTTAGACGCCAAAAAACGGACCAAAGCGATCTTTCCATCAGTGAGTATGGTCTTTATATTTCACCAGATTTAACTGAAAAACAAAAGACTCAGCAGATTCTGGGGACCTATTTTACCTTTCAGCAGAGTTGGGGAAAGTTTGGTTACGAAGTGGGGACGCGCTGGAATGTACAATCGACTTTTGGGAATTATTTTACGTATAATTTTAATCCTTATTGGGCTATTTCGCAGACAGCGAAGCTCTTTGGGAATTATTATACGAGTTTTAAGACGCCTTCAATCTATCAATTAGCTTCACCTTATGGTAATCTAGATTTACAGCCGGAGCAAGGTGAAACAATCGAATTAGGCGCAGAAAAGAAATACAAATCTTGGAAAATACGCGTCGTGGGATTTCAAAACGAGGTGAATCAGGGGATTGTGTTTCAGTCGATGGCCGTGGAGCCTTTTGGCAAATACCAAAATATCTCTCGCCAAAAAACGCATGGCATCGAATTCGAGTTAGGTTATCAAAAAGCTAAGTTTCAAGCCGATTTCAATTACACTTATTTGAAAGGGGAGATGATTGATCGCGATTCGACCTATTCGTCCTTGATTCGCCGTCCTTCGAATGCCTGGAATTTAAGTTTGCAATATAAGCTCCACAAAAAATGGTCCGTGGGGATGAATAATCAGTATGTAGGCCAAAGAACGGACTACTTCTACGATGAATCCAGCTATTCCGTCAAGGCAAACCCGATGGATGGTTATTTGTGGACTGATTTATCTATACATTATCAAATCAATCGAAATTGGAAGCTTTCAGGCATATTGAAAAACGCGCTGAATCAAGAAATCACAGAGATAACGGGGTATAGCGGGCAACCGAGGAACTTACAAATATCCCTAACGGGAAATTTTTAGAGTAAAGAGTATAGATTATAGAGTAGAGAGAAGATTGTGAGATTTTTATCTCTACTCTATACTCTCTTATCTCTACTCTAGTTTAAGGCTTGAACTTCTCATACACATCCCTCCCCGTCACCGGATCTTTCCCGAAAAGCTCAATGTATTCCACGGTGGTCAGAAATTTTGTTTCATCTACTTTTACATAGACTCTTTTCAAAATCTGCATTTTGCCATTAATTAAAAAAAGCGCAATCGGATTTCCTGACGCATCTTGTTTAACTATGAATTTACGTTTTCTATAGGCAAGGAAATGTCCTTCAAAAGCATTCATAATTCCTTGAATAGCGGTGGTATATAATCCATAAGCTAATGTCCTTTGAATCATAGTTAATTCCTCAATAGGGGGCTTTTCATTGAATTTGTACCAATAGGTTCTAACTGGGTCCTGTGGATTTAGTTTACCTGCAATTAAGTTCGCATCGTATACGGCCACATTTATATTCGTACTTCTTTGGATAAAAAATAATCGAATAGGGGAATCAGGGGGAACTGGCAAGCGCTCGCCAGCAAAGACATGTAAACTGAATAAAAAGAATAGCGACGCTAATTTCATTTGGAAAAAAATTCAATCGCAAATAACGAAAAAAATCTCAATCTGTTTTGGGTTAAAGACGCTATAAAGCATCAAATACTTGGATTTTCTAAAATTATGCGTATCTTTGTGAAGAATTTAAGGAAAAGAAGAGGGGTTTTTGATCCCTCTTTTTGTTTTAATAGGCCGAGCGAAAGATGGATTTGACGAGTAAACTGAAAGAGTGGACAGTAGCTTACATAGGCGATGGCCCTTTGTTATTAGTGGATTTTTCTGTTACTCAGGGTGCTAAAAGAACCTTAATTACAATTCTAGTGGATACATTAGAGGGAGTTACGATTGATGAATGCGCTTTAATGAGCCGTAAATTAGCTCACTTCATTGAAGAGGGTGTGTTAATCGAAGAAGCATACAATTTAGAAGTGTCTTCGCCAGGTTTAGACTTTCCTTTAAGTCAAGGTTGGCAATTTCAAAAGAATTTGGGCCGTAAGGTAAAGGTTTGGATGAAAAATAAAGACGCAGAAAATGTAGAAGGGACGTTGGTTTCTTTTACAGAGGAAGCGGTGGAGATCTTAACAGAGAAGACCGTCAAGCATAGAAAAATCGTTGCGAAAGAGGCCACTTGGTTTCCGTTAGCAGAGGTAGATAAAATAAAAGTACAAGTGTCATTTCAATAAACAAAGAAGAGATAGCAATGAACAGTGTTGAATTAATTTCGTCATTTTCAGACTTTGCTCGGGAGAAAAACATTGACAAGCCGACGATGATCGCGGTTTTGGAAGAGGTTTTTCGTACGATGATTCGCAAGAAATTCGGGGCAGACGAAAATTTTAATGTTATTATCAATGCCGAAAGCGGCGACTTAGAGATGTGGCGTAGCCGCGAGATCGTAGATGATAATTCAGAAGATATTTGGGATTTCGACAAAATACCTTTGAGTGAGGCAAAGTTAATCGAGCCCGATTTCGAAATCGGTGAAGAGGTAGCTGAGCTTGTGAAGCTTGAGGATTTTGGTCGTCGTGTGGTTCAAACTGCTCGCCAGACATTGATCCAAAAGATCAAGGATATTGAAAAAGAAGGTTTGTACGAAAAATACAAAGACTTAGTAGGAGAATTAGTGACATCTGAGGTTTACCAAATCTTAGGTCGTGAATTGATCCTTTTAGATAGCGAAGACAACGAATTAGTCTTGCCTAAGACAGAAATGATTTCTAAAGATCGTTTCAAGAAAGGGGAGACGATTAAAGCGATTATTCACAAAGTAGAAATGGCAAATGGTACACCGCGTATCATTTTATCTCGTGTTTCTCCGGTCTTCTTAGAGCGTTTATTCGAGCAAGAAATTCCAGAAATCTACGATGGTACGATTACAATTCGCAAGATCGTTCGTGAACCAGGTGAGCGTGCTAAAGTGGCGGTAGAGTCATTCGATGACCGTATCGATCCAGTAGGTGCTTGCGTAGGTATGAAAGGTTCTCGTATTCACGGTATCGTTCGTGAATTACAAAATGAAAATATCGACGTGATTAACTTCACAGATAATTTAGAGTTATTAGTAGCGCGTACATTAAGCCCAGCGAAGTTGAATTCGATGGCTATTGACAAAGAGCGTCGCCGTATCTCGGTTTATTTAAATTCAGATCAGGTTTCTATGGCGATTGGTCGTGGAGGCCAAAATATCAAATTAGCGGGTAAATTAGTAGGTTACGAAATCGATGTATTCCGTGATGTGCCTAAGGATGAGCTAGATGATGAGGATGTAGAATTGACAGAATTCTCTAACGAGATTGAGGCTTGGATTTTAGATGAGCTTCACAAAATCGGTTTAGATACGGCGAAACAAGTTTTGGCCTTATCTAAAGAAGAGTTAGAGCGTAGAACGGAATTAGAAGAAGGTACGATCGATGAGATCTTAGCGGTATTGCGTTCTGAGTTTGAGTAATTTATATTAAGAAAAAAGAATTTAGTTTTTTGTAAATTTTTATGGCAGAAGAAAAAACAATGCGGTTGAGCCTTGTAGCAAAGCAAATAAACGTGGGAACGTCTACGATCCTACAGTTTCTCTCTGCGAAAGGTCACAAAATTGACAATAACCCCAACGCCAAACTGAACTTTGAGCAGTTGACTATGTTAGCGAAGGAATATGGTGCAAACCATATTTTGGAATCCTCTGTCGAGGCTCCTAAGCCAGCTCCAGCACCAGAACCGGTAGCTGCTGCTCCGGCACCTGCGCCAGCACCAGCACCAGAGCCAGTGGTGGAGAAGCCAGCTCCAGTTGCGGAAGTACCTAAAGCTCCAGAAGTATCTGCTCCAGTGGTAGAGGCTCCTGTAGAAGAAAAAGCGGTGGGATTGAAGATTTTGGGAAAAATCGAATTGGATAAAAAAGGTAATCCTGTTGCTCCTAAGGCAGAAAAGGCTCCTGAGCCAACACCGGCTCCAGCACCTAAGCCTGAGCCAGTAGCTGAAAAGCCTGCACCTGCACCTAAACCAGTTGAACCAGCTCCAGCGGCTGAAGAGGTGTTGGAAGATATCGAGTTAATCGAAGCACGTGGAGAAACCTTGAAAGGATTAACCGTCTTAGGTAAAATTGATTTACCAGCTGCAGGTGATCGTGGTGGAAATAATGCCAAACACAAGCGCAAGCGCATCATCAAGGAAGAGAAAAAACCAGCACCGTCTGTTCCAGGCACGGGTGGTCGTCCGGGTGATAAAAAAGATTTTAATAAGAAACCAGCTCCTGGTGCTAAACCAGCACCTAAAGGAGAATTGTCAGATAAAGACATCCAAGAGCAAATCAAGGCCACGATGGCTCGTTTGCAAGGTGCGACTAATAAGCAAAGTTTCGGTGCTGATAAGCGTCGGGAGAAGCGTAAAGGTCGTGCAGAGGCAGAGGAAGCTCGTATGATGGCTGAAGATGAGGAGGCAAAAGTATTGAAGGTGACGGAATTTATTTCGGCATCGGATTTAGCTTCTTTAATGGATGTATCCGTGAACGAGGTTATCTCGGCTTGCATGAGCCTAGGTATGTTCGTATCCATTAACCAACGTTTGGACGCTGAAGCCATTACTGTTATTGCCGATGAGTTTGGTTTTGAGGTAAGTTTCGTTTCAGCTGAAGAGGAAATTGATGTTGCTGAAGTAGAAGTGGAGGATTCTCCAGAAGATTTATTGCCTCGTGCGCCCATCGTTACGATTATGGGTCACGTCGATCACGGTAAAACTTCGTTGCTAGATTATATTCGTCGGGCCAAAGTTGCCGCAGGTGAAGCGGGTGGTATCACTCAGCACATCGGTGCCTACTCTGTAGAGACCAAATCAGGAAAGAAAGTGACTTTCTTAGATACGCCTGGTCACGAAGCCTTTACTGCCATGCGTGCGCGTGGTGCAAAAGTAACCGATATCGTTATTATCGTTATTGCTGCGGATGATTCTGTCATGCCTCAAACAAAAGAGGCCATCAACCACTCAATGGTCGCTGGTGTACCGATCGTTTTCGCGTTCTCCAAAGTCGATAAAGACGGAGCCAATGCGGACAAAGTACGAGAGGAATTAGCTACAATGAACATGTTAGTGGAGGATTGGGGTGGTAAATACCAATGCCAAGAAATCTCCTCTAAGTCAGGTTTAGGTATCGATGACTTATTAGAAAAAGTATTATTAGAAGCTGAGATGCTTGAATTAACGGCGAATCCGAACAAGAAAGCCGTAGGTTCAGTGATCGAGGCCGAATTAGATAAAGGACGTGGTTATGTAACTACCTTGTTAGTTCAAGCGGGTACATTAAACGTAGGGGACATGATGTTAGCGGGTGATAATTACGGTCGTGTGAAAGCGATGTTTGACCACCACGGGAACAAAATAAAGAAAGCAGGTCCATCTACTCCAGTTCAAGTTTTAGGTCTGAACGGTGCGCCACAAGCGGGTGATAAATTACTTTGCTTAGAAAATGAGCGTGAGGCGCGTGAAATCGCAAACAAGCGTGAGCAAATCCTACGTGAGCAAACCTTGCGTACGCGTAAGCACATTACCTTGGAAGAGATCGGTCGCCGTAAGGCTATCGGAACTTTCCGTGAATTGAACGTAATCGTAAAAGGTGACGTGGATGGTTCAGTGGAGGCTCTTTCGGATTCCTTAATGAAGTTATCAACGGAGGAAGTGCAAGTTCGTATTATTCACAAAGGGGTAGGTCAAGTTTCTGAGTCGGATGTGGCATTAGCGTCTACTTCAGACGCCGTTATTATCGCATTCCAAGTTCGTCCTTCTCAAAACGCTCGTCGTTTAGCAGAAACAGAACAAATCGAAATCCGCAACTACTCCATCATTTACCAAGCGATTGACGAGATTAAAGCGGCGATGGAAGGTTTATTAGCTCCTTCATTCGAAGAAGTTATCACATCGAATATCGAAGTTCGTGATGTGTTTAAGATTACCAAAATTGGTACGGTCGCTGGTTGCTACGTATTAGATGGCACGGTTAAACGTGCGAACAAGATTCGTGTCATTCGTGATTTCGTCGTTATTCATGATGGTGAGATCTCTGCATTGAAGCGTTTCAAAGATGATGTCGCTGAGGTCAAATTCGGTTATGAGTGTGGTCTATCTGTCAAGAACTTCAACGACTTAGAAGTGGGAGATATGCTGGAGTGCTACGAAATGAAAGAAGTAAAGCGAACCCTGAAATAAGCCTTCAAATCAGAAAATGGCCTTCGGTATATTTTCTACGATTTGAAAACTTATTTCAGTCTATTCTGAATCTAAAAAAGGGAGCATTGGCTCCCTTTTTTGCGTTTATTAGTATCTCTACTCTCTACTCTCTACTCTAGATTTCTTCCCTTCGGACTATCGACTAGCGACTGCCGCGAAGCGGCTACTACTGACTACCGTCTACTGACTACTGGATATAAGTTAAAAAAGGGAGCTATGGCTCCCTTTTTTATGCAAGAGTAGAAATAGCTAAATGTATAATTTTGTTTGAATCTTAAAATTTAGGACAAGCTAAACTTCTGCTGAGACTTTTATCGTATTTATTGGGGAATAAATTAAACCCAAATACATAAGACAGGGTTATCTCATGAGCTCCACCGGATGGCGCCAGGTTTGAAAGGGTGAAATCGTAGGAGTATCCTATTGCAAATTTGTCCTTTCTAAATCCAATTAATCCGGTCATTGATTCGCGCATATCTAATTTTTCAACTGAGGGAGGACTTATGGGAAAATTTCGATACCAAACGCCTATCACTAGGGGTGCAAGAGTTAAATACGTCCCCACATCTAATTGACTAAATACCCCTTGTTTTTTAAAGTGAATAATGGGGCTAAGGCTTTTCTCGTAGTTTAAGGCATTCTCTGGATCATTACCCTCGTAGCTTGAATTTCCTAAAGCTATTTTGGTCCCCATTTGTACACTTAATCTCATATCTAGAGCAGAAGTTGAATTGCTAACTAAAGATTGATTAGGTTGGTTTAGGTGATGGGCACTGACACCAATCCAGTGTTTGCCAGAATACAACATGGATCCTACTGACAAATCAACATAGGAAGGATTTGTAAAATTGGGTGTTTTGGGGATCAAATCGTTCGAAGTGGCATCAATCCCTCCAGAGCCTAAATATCCAGCTAATTGATCTCCGAAAACCAAGTTTTCTGGAGATAGACTTCGATTAACGTAGGCTCCTTGTATTCCCATGGATAAAGAATAATCTTCTGTTAGGGAGATATGATAGGCATATTGTAACGCGATGCTACTGGTCGTTAGGGCTGAAAACTGAGAATCAGAAGTAATTAATAAGCCTACCCCACTTTTGTATTTTTGTAAACCAATATCAACAGACATAGCGGAAAATTGGTAATTGCTAGTTAAATTAGGCCATTGATTGCGGTGCATTAAATTAACGTTCACATTGTTCGAAATTCCAGCGAAGGCAGGATTCATGTTTAACGGTAATGCATAGTTCTGAGTTACCTGGGGATCTTGCGAATACCCCATAAGTGGAATGAAAACAGCTAAAGTGAAAAAAAACAGTAGTCTCATTTATTGAATACCTGTTGGGGTAACTCGTGAGCAAGCAATTTACGTTCAAGTCGTATGAAAAACAATTTTTGGCAATTTAAAATAATGAACAGAAAAACCTTTATCATCGTTTTATTGCTTTTCTGTTCTTGGAGTTTATCGGCTCAAGATATTGTCATTCGTAATACGTGTATTACTAAATGCGCCTATTGTAGTGATTCGACTTCGGTGGATTCTACCGTTTTTGAATATGCAAAGCCACTTGCATCTTCGGCCAGTGTCAAGTTTAATTGGGTGTTTCGCAAGGCAGGTTCTGATAATAGTTATTCGACAGTTCTTGGTAGTTCGGATAAGCGAACAGGTAGTTTTAAATTTTGTGAAAAAGGGGATTACGCGGTTGACTTATACCTAAATGGAAGTGTCGTATATTTAAAATATAGATTTAAGATAGGTTTTGTCCCACCGCTTGTTTTAGGTCAAGATAGCACGAAGGTAGATACTACGATTTGTAAAGGAGATAGAATCACTTTACGAGTTAAAAATCCGTTAGCCTCTTATTCTTATTTGTGGTTTCCTAAAGGCGAGACGACTGATTTTATTTCAGTGGATAAGTCGGGTTGTTATTCGGTCAAAGTGACTGACTCTAACTCTGGTTGTAGTTCAGAGGGTAATTTAGAGGTTATAGTTTGCGGGGAAATTCCTCCACCAGCATCCCCACCTGATAATACTTGGTATTTTGGAGAGAAGGCCGGGCTCAATTTTGGTCAAGGGGGAACTCCGACCCCCAAAGCGGGCAATCCGATGCCTATTACAAATGAAGCTATTGCAAAAATAAATGATACAAAAAATAATATACTCCTGTTCTCCGATGGGAAAAAAGTGTATGATGCTAAATTGAATGACCTTATCCCAGGCAAAAGCCTAGCAGCTGAATCTAATTCGCAAGGCTTAGTGATCATTCCTAAGGCGACCTGTAAAGGGTGCCAAGCAGAATATTATGTGATCTATACAAAGAGGAATAGCTTTAATGAAAGGCAAATCTTTCAATCGACTATAGATTTTAAATTAAATGGAGGTAAAGGAGGAATGAGTGTGGAAGGCTCAATGATTTCGGCAACAAACACATCCACTCGAATGGTTTCAATGCCATTAGCAGAAAATTCCTCCTTGTTATTTACTCAGGATCTGTTAAGTGGTAATATTCGCTCCTTTATCATTTCTAATACAGGCATTTCAGCACCCATTTTAAGTTTATCTAAGGCTAGTTTTTCGGCGGCTAGTTTAGCTACATCGACGATGAAGGTGAGTCCCAATAAACAATTGTTAGCCATTTCTAATGCAGGTTCGCCACTCAACAAGATAGAATTGTATAACATTGACACTCTTTCTGGAAAGGTCAAACATAAGGTTTCTATTTCCCTTGGATCTTCTACAAAACAGAAAGTGTATGGATTAGAATTTTCGAAGAATAGCAAACTTCTTTATGCATCCTTACAAGGTAACTCACCAGCGGATAAGTCATCTATTGTTCAGTTGGATATTTCTGCAAATGACTCGACGACCTATGAGGGGACTATGAAAACAGTTTCCGGGTCTTTAATAAATCAAAAAATAGGAGCTATTCAGCCTGATCCGGTGAATGGTACGGATTTGTACGTGGCAGTTTTGGACCAAACCTTTTTGGGTAAGATTACCTCTATTGATGGTGTGGTAGGGACCCCTTCTGGGGCCAGTTTTACTTTGAGTGGAGCAGCACTTCCTCCGGGGGCTAAAAGTAAATTAGGTTTACCGGCCTCCTATTCGGTTACCTCATCGGATGGAAAAGGAATTTCGATTAAGCAATCCTGCTTCGGTTTGAAGTACTCCTATAAATTAACGGGAAAACTATGCGATCCAATTAAAGACACGAAAATAATTTGGAACATTTACAAGACAACGTTAAATCCTGTAAGAAACGCAAATGGAACTATTGTGCCGCTAAACCCTGCAACGACTCAACTATTTACTTTTACGGGTGATAGCGTTAATTATGCATTTAGTGAAAACGGTACTTACGTGGTAACAGCCAAGGTTTCCAATAAGTGTGTAACTGATTCTCTACTAGACGCACAGAAGTTTGAAATAGATTTATTGAAGCCTTTTTATTTAGCGCCAGAATTTAGTGTGATTTGCAAAAATTCGACAGAGATTAAAGCAGATTCATTACCTGCTATTTCAGGATTAAAGTATTTTTGGAGTACGAATGCAACGACAGATAAAATAACGGTCAACAAACCGGGTGGCGCGTTTGATTTAACGATTACTGACCCTGCAAGTGGATGTAGTTTAACTAAGGCTACAAAAGTAAATTTTACAACGAATAGTCAGTTCGACCCACCTAAGGATTTATTTATTTGTGATGACAATGTAAATGCTGCGGCCTTTAAGGAAAATATCACTTTTGTTGAATTGAAATTACCTGTGCCAGCTTCCAGTTTGAAATCCATTGATTGGGCTGGAATTCCGAGTGCGGCAAACAAAGATAAGGTACAAGTCACACAGTCAGGTTCTTATGTTTGTACCATTAAGGATCGCGATGATTGTATCTTAACCATTACCTATGTGGTGAAGGATAAATGTGCGCCTATTTTGCAGCTTCCTTCAGCCTTCACTCCGAATGACGATGGCATTAATGATTATTTTAGACCGGTTGGAAATTTTGAAACCGTGTCTTCTGTGTCTGCTACCGTGGTAAAAGCTCGAACAGTGATTGAATCGTTTGAGATATTTAATCGCTGGGGTGAGATGATATACTCCAATAGTGCTATAGACTCTTCTTGGCTAGGTTGGGATGGGAAAATTAATGGAACTGCAGTTCCACAAAACACCTATGCCTATCGACTAAAGTATTCTTCTATCGATATGCCGGAAATGGGTGTGATGGAGTTAAGGGGAACGGTGGTTATTACCTATTAATAGGCTCTCACTTCGATCCCTTTCATGAAGTTAACGAATGCTTTGTTTACCACTTGATTTCCACCAGGAGTAGGGAAGTTACCTGTGAAATACCAGTCTCCTAGGTGATCTGGGCAAGCTACATTTAAGTTAGCTACTGTTTGGTAGACAATTGAAAGTTCAGCTTTTAAACCTTTAGGACGAACGATCTCCGCGATTTTATCTGAGATTTCTTCGTCTGTGAAAGGGGCATAAATGGCTTTTACAAAGTTTTCTTGCTGAGCAGTTCCATTTTCTAGTGCGTGTAAGCAACGTAAATTCACCTCATCTAAAATGTTCTCTAAGCCGCGTTCTTGTAAAAGGGCTAATGCTGCACGGAATGCAACGAATTCCTTCATTTTAGACATATCGATTCCGTAGCAATCGGGGTATCGAATTTGAGGAGCGGAGGAAACGATGACGATTTTCTTAGGGGATAATTTATCCAATAATTTCAGAATACTCTTTTCTAAGGTTGTTCCGCGAACGATGGAATCATCTATGATGACCACTGAATCTACTTCTTTATTGATTACCTCATAGGTCGTGTCATAAACGTGTGCGACCATGTCATCGCGCTGATCGTCCGAGGTGATAAACGTACGTACTTTTACGTCCTTAGAGATTAGTTTTTCGACGCGCGGACGGAAGGTCAAAAGCTCTTCTAATTCTTCTTCGAATAGAATGCCATCCATGATGGCTTTTTTTCTTTCTTTTGCCAAATGGTCTTCTAATCCATCAATCATTCCAAGAAACGCTGTTTCTGCCGTATTGGGAATATAAGAGAAGACCGTATTCTTCAGGTCATGATGTACCTCTTCTAAAATTTGAGGGATCAATAATTGACCTAATTTTTTACGTTCATGGTAAATATCTGGATCAGATCCGCGAGAGAAATAGATGCGTTCGAAAGAGCAAGATTTTTGTTCTAGGCGATCGATAAACGGAACTTCTTTTACATTTCCCTCAATGTCAATAATAAGGGCGTGACCTGGTGTGATCTCTTTAATTTGATCGTATGCGCAATTAAATGAGGTTTTGATGGCTTGCTTTTCAGAAGCCACTACCGCCACTTCCTCATCTACATAGTAGAATGCAGGACGAATTCCGGCTGGGTCACGTGCCACGAAGGACGCTCCATAACCCGTCATTCCGACCATCGCATATCCACCGTCAAAATCCTTGCATGAGCGCTCTAAAACACGTTTTAGGTCGATTTCTTGGGCGATAATATCGGATAATTCAGGATTCTCGTATTGGTCTTTGTATTTGCCAAATTGGCGTTGATTCTCTTCATCTAAAAAGTGACCGATTTTTTCCATCACGGTAACCGTGTCCACTTTTTCTTTTGGGTGTTGACCTAATGAGACTAATTTATCGAATAAATCGTCCACATTCGTCATATTAAAATTACCCGCCATCACTAGATTACGGCTTCTCCAGTTGTTTTGACGTAACATGGGGTGGCAGTTTTCGATTTCGTTTTGGCCGTGCGTTCCATAGCGCAAGTGACCTAACAAAACTTCACCTGTGAAGGCCACGTTTTCTTGCCACCACTCGGCATCATGAACGGCGTCGATGCCTGTTTCTTTAAAGACTTGTTTGGCTAATTTTTGCGCTTTACTAAATTTCTTGTTGATTTTTCCAAAAATATCTGCCACTGCTTGTGGCTCTACCGATCGGTATCTGGAAATGTAACGGTGCCCTGGTTTTACGTTGATTTTGATGTTTGCCACCCCGGCGCCATCTTGTCCTCTGTTGACTTGCTTCTCCATCATCAGATAAAGTTTGCTCAGTCCGTATGTAGGTGTTTTGTATTTGTCTAAGTAGTGCTGAAAAGGCTTTCGTAGGCGGATGAGGGCAATTCCGCATTCGTGCTTAATAGAATCAGACATGGAAACGTGGGGCTATTTTAAAAATTAAGTCCAAAATTAGCCAAAATAAATGACCAACAAGCTGATTTTTTTAATTTTTTATCGACTATTTCCAAAGGTTCGTCAAGACCGTTGGAAACAAGATAGATGCAATCAAAATCGCTGTTAAGAATCCGTAAGAGTAGATTTCAATAGATGTTACATTCTTCCATAGTTCCGATTCTTTGGTCGATTTTTTAAAATACAATTGGAATGGAATCTTTAAATAATAAAAGAGCGAAATCGCCGTCACTAAAATGGCTGTAATCAGCAAAACCAGGAGGCCGATGGAGGTACTTACTTCATAATTTGACCACAATAAACTGAAGTAGGTTATTTTTGCAATAAATGTTCCGGCTGGAGGAAGCCCCACTAAAGCAATCAGTCCGGTCAGTAGGAAAAAGGCAGGCAAGGGCTTCGAAGTGCCTAATCCAGCAAAATCAGTTATATCGTTAGCGGCTAACTCGTCGATCAGGTAAAACACTAATAAGCTGGCAACGCTATACAAAAATCCGTAGAAAAGGAGGGCATCAAGAGCCTGAATGGGTTGAAAGAACCAAGCCATCGCCAGAAAACCGCCGTGTGCGATGCTGGAATAGGCGAGAAGGCGTTTTGTTTTGTTTTGGCCTAAAGCCCCTAAATTTCCTACCAATAGAGTTAATATTGCTAAAGCTGCTAATTCATTCGCAAATGAAACAGGCAAAGTAGGTAACAGACGTATCCCCACGAAGGCAATCGCTAACTTAGGTGCAGTCGAAATCCAAGTCATCCAAGCAGCAGGCAAATTCTCCATCACATCCGGATTCCACGGATGAAAGGGTGCCCAAGACATTTTGAACAAAAATCCCACAGCAAAAAGTCCTAGAGCGAATCCTCGCAAATAAGGATCGGCTACGGAAATTCCCCGGGAAAAATCTACGCTCGTAAAATCCAGTGTTCCTGTCAAACCATAGATCAAGGAGATGCCATAAATGAACAAGGCGGAGGATCCTAAGCCGAATAAAATATAGGGTAAACTGGCCCTAGAGGACTCTTTTCGAAGGCTAACTAACACATAGGTGCCCATCGACATAAATTCGATGGATAAAAACAAGCTTAAAACGGAAGTGCTCATGGTCGCGAATAGTGCGCCTAGTAATATGGATAGAAATCCGATCAGTTCTTCGAAGGTGAATGATTTCTTGTGGATTTGGTTCATCAAAATGAGCAAGAATCCAATCCCTAAAATCAAGGTATTAATCGAATTAGAACCCAAATTTGCCTCAAACAAGCCAGATGCAAATGTTCCAACTGAGCTTAATTCTGAACGTTGGAAACTAAGAGAAAGGGCTAATAATAGGGGAATTTGGCAGGTAAAGTAGCGCCAAGAGGTACTAAATCTTTCCGTCTTTCCGTGTAAAAATAATTCAATCAACAAACTAAATAAGATCGTTCCGGCTATGATCAATTCAGGAATCGCAAGGTGAAGTCCAGCCGTGATGGACTGGATTCTTTCTGCGAGCTGACTGATATTTGCGAACGAAGACATGTGCTAAATTAGAGTTTTTGGCTTAAATAATGGGCAGTTGGATTGTTTTTCAGGCCTTTCATCTCTTCGGGAGTGCCTTGGAAACAAATGTAGCCCCCATTCTCACCACCTTCCGGCCCTAAATCAATGATGTGATCAGCACATTTAATGACTTCCATGTTATGCTCGATGATCACGACAGAATCCCCTTGTTCCACGAGATCATTCATCGCCTTTAACAGCTTTTTGATGTCGTGGAAGTGTAGACCGGTGGTAGGTTCGTCGAAAATAAAGAGTGTCCGACCTTTGTTCGGATTTCCTTTGCCCAGGAAGCTAGCCAGTTTCACACGCTGCGCCTCCCCACCAGAAAGGGAATTCGAGGATTGACCTAATTTAATATAGCCTAAACCCACTTGGAAGAGGGGATCGATCTTGTCGGCAATGCGTGCTTGTTTTTCGCTAAAGAATTCTACTGCCTCTTCAACGGTCAAATCTAAAATTTCCGAAATATTTTTATCCTGGAATTTTACGTCCAAAATTTCCTGTTTAAACCGGGAACCACCACACGATTCGCAAGGCAGTTTGATGTCTGCCATGAACTGCATTTCGATGGTGATTTCCCCTTCTCCTTGACAAACCTCGCAACGACCACCTTCCACATTAAACGAGAAGTGTGCGGGTTTATAACCGCGGGCTTTCGCTACAGGTAATTCGGAATATAATGCCCTGATGGCATCATAGGCCTTTATGTAAGTTACGGGATTCGAGCGAGACGATTTTCCGATCGGCTGTTGGTCGACCATTTCGATGCTCGCAATTTTGTTTGTACTTCCTTTGATTTCGCGGAATCGGCCGGTTTCTTCAGTGCCTTGCTGCAGTAAACGCAGCATTGCCGGATACAAAATTTTGCGGATCAAAGTAGATTTTCCTGAGCCGCTGACACCCGTAACCACGGTCATAATTCCCAAGGGAATCGCGACGTCTACATTCTTTAAATTATTTTCTGAAGCTCCTGTAATTTCGATCTGAGCTAATGCTTTGCGTCTGAAATACGGTACTTCGATTCGGTCTTCTCCGGTTAAAAAGCGCAAAGTGTGACTATCGGTTTTTTTATCTGCCAAAGCCTCTTTTAAATTCCCCTGAAAGATCAAATTTCCGCCATGACGACCCGCCTCTGGACCAATGTCGATGATTTGGTCTGCTGCGCGCATCACTTCTTCCTCATGCTCCACCACAATAACCGTATTCCCCATGTTTTTCAACATTTCCAATACAGAAATCAATCGTTCTGTATCTCTTGGGTGTAATCCGATGCTCGGTTCATCTAATATGTACATGGAACCTACTAAGGCGCTGCCCAGGGAGGTGGCTAACTTAATGCGTTGAAATTCACCCCCGGAAAGCGTAGAGCTCAAGCGATTCAAGGTTAAATAGCCTAAACCTACCCGATCCATATACTCTAGGCGATTATTGATTTCGATTAAAATGCGTTTTGAAACCTTTTGATCATGCTCGTTTAGCTTCAGGTTTTCAAAGAAGGTCTTGGTTTTCGATAGAGGCCAAAGCACCAAATCGACAAGTGAGGTCCCTTCTATTTTTACATAGCTGGCATCCATCCGCAAACGTGATCCTTGGCATTCCGGGCAATTTGTTTTGCCTCGATAACGGGATAAAAGAACACGGTATTGAATCTTATAGGTTTCTTTTTCTAGGTGATCAAAAAAGTGTGTTAAACCTGCGAAATATTTATTCCCAGTCCATAAGAGTTTTTTCTCTGCCGCTGTTAGATCCTTGTAAGGACGATGAATAGGGAAGTCGAATTGAATGCCATTGCGTAACAAGGGACTGAGCCACTCGCTCATCCGCTCGCTTCGCCAAGGTGCAATCGCTCCCTCATAAATAGATAGATCGTGATCTGGAAAAACTAAATCGGGATCTAAACCCAGAACTTTGCCATAGCCTTCGCAATTTTTGCAAGCACCGTAGGGATTATTGAAGGAAAATAGATTCAAACTTGGCTCCTCAAAAACCATCCCATCCAGTTCAAATTTATTCGAAAATATGTCCCGCTTTCTTCCTTCGATTTCAATCCAGCAAACGCCTTCTCCTTCGAAATAGGCTGTTTGAACAGAGTCTCCCACCCGGAATTGCGTTTCCTCGTCGTCTTTTTTAGAGACCAACCGGTCGATGAGAATCGCGATTTCGGAAGGTTTCTTCGCCAGCTTTTGTAGTTGCGCTGGGTCTTCTATTAATTCCTCTAAAGCAATAATTTCCTCTTGAAATTTTAACCTGGAATAGCCTTTCTGAATGAGCAATTGACATTCATTTTCAAGACTTCGCTCTACATGGTGAATTAATGGTGCCAGAATTAGTACTTTTTTGCCGTCCGCTTGAGCGATGAAATCGACGATTTGGGAGACCGAATCTTTGCGAACCTCTTGTCCTGAAATAGGCGAATAGGTGCGTCCGATGCGGGCAAAAAGTAATTTTAAATAATCATAGATTTCTGTAGTGGTACCTACCGTCGAACGAGGGTTCTTAGTGTTTACCTTTTGTTCGATAGCAATCGCAGGTGAAACCCCTTTGATGTAATCGACTGCAGGTTTTTCCATTCGTCCCAAAAACTGACGAGCGTAGCTATTCAGACTTTCGACGTACATTCTTTGGCCTTCAGCAAATAAGGTATCAAAGGCTAAAGAGGACTTACCTGATCCCGACAAACCGGTGATAACAACTAACTGATTGCGCGGAATCGCCACATCCACATTTTTAAGATTGTGTACACGCGCACCTTTGATGATGATGTGCGTTTTAGGATCACAATTTTCTATGTTATGCTTAGACTGTGGCGTATTCATTTTACAAAAATATCCTTTAATTTTGGTAAATAATTTAAGCCAAATGAAAAAACTACTTTTATTCTTTTCGCTCCTCACTTTTGGGGGAATTTCTGAGGTTTTCGCGCAAGAACCGGTGGTCATTAAAGAGGAGGGAGCGGAAGGCGATTTAGACGCGGAAGTAGATGTGCGAGAATTACCATTTCGTAAACGCTTAAACTTTGGTGGGGGTGTTAGTGGTTTAAGCTTTGGAAACCCGACCAGTATAGGTATTTCTCCTATGGTTGGTTATTCGTTGACTAATAACGCCATAGTTGGTGTTGGTTTAACTTATCAATATTATTGGGCTAGTTTTGGTTCATTGGGGTCTTTAACGAGTAATTTATTAGGCCAAAGAATCTTTTTTCGCCAACAAGTTCCTGCCTTGAGTCAAGTGATAGGCCAAGCCTATTTAACAGGTCAAATTGAAAACTTTTCTAATCTTTCGGATAACTCGGGAATTAATTATTCCAATCCGGTCTTAGTGGGTGTAGGATTAGGATCTAAAATAGGTATTAATTTATCGATTATGTATGACCTAAATTACTCTTCAGGGCGCTCTCCCTACGGCTCACCGCTGGTTGTTCAAGTAGGCGGATTTTTCTTTTAAAATTTAAAACAATTTTAGCCCTTTTCGAGTCTTGTATATCAGGTAGAATTTCTTAATTTCGAGTTCAATTTAAATTTTTATGTCAACGATAGCAGTAGAACCCTTATTGGTTGAGGATCCCAACCGTTTTGTGCTTTTTCCGATTAAGCACGATGATATTTGGCAATTTTATAAGAAGGCAGAAGCGTCTTTTTGGACAGCGGAAGAGATCGATTTATCTCAAGATTTAGCTGACTGGAAAAAGATGAACGATGGCGAACGTCATTTCGTTTCTCACGTACTTGCTTTCTTCGCTGCTTCGGATGGAATCGTAAATGAAAATTTAGCGAATAACTTTTTAAAAGAAGTGCAATTTGCTGAAGCAAAATGTTTCTACGGTTTCCAAATCATGATGGAGAACATCCACTCAGAAACCTATTCGCTTCTTATCGACACCTACATTAATGATCCGAAAGAAAAAGACCATCTTTTACGTGCCATCGAGACAATCGATTGCGTGAAGAAAAAGGCGGATTGGGCTTTAAAATGGATCGAGTCAGATAACTTCGTAGAGCGTTTAATCTCTTTCGCTGCGGTGGAGGGTATTTTCTTCTCTGGTTCTTTCTGTTCTATCTTCTGGTTAAAGAAACGTGGTTTAATGCCAGGTCTTTCATTCTCGAACGAATTGATCTCACGTGACGAAGGTTTACACTGTGATTTTGCTTGTTTATTATATACAGATCACATTAAAAATCAATTATCACAAGAGCGTATCTATGAAATCATTTTAGAAGCCGTAGAGATTGAAAAAGAATTTGTAACTGTTGCACTTCCTGTATCCTTAATTGGTATGAACGCAGAGATGATGTGTCAGTACATTGATTTCGTCGCGGATCGTTTATTGGTTGCTTTAGGTTGCCAGAAACACTACAATGCAACGAATCCTTTCGATTTCATGGAGATGATCTCTTTACAAGGAAAGACGAACTTCTTCGAGAAGCGTGTGGCTGAATACCAGAAGTCTGGGGTTATGTCTGACAAGGATTCGATGTCCTTCTCGTTAGACGAAGACTTTTAGTCGTATATACATTTCAGGAAAAGGCCTCGATGAAAATCGGGGCTTTTTTTGTGGCCTGAAAGTACTTGCGATTTTGTAGGTCAACGATTACGGCCAGCGCTCCAGGATCATGGGTAAAACTAGACCGATAGTAATCCCTGAAATTACTTTTATGTAAGCTCCTTGCTTCCATTTTAGTATGTGCAAGGAAACGATAGAAGAGGCGAGTATGATGGAAACTACGATGATTTGGCCTACTTCTAATCCAATATTAAAGGCTAAAAGAGGCGCAAAAATGGAGCTTTCTGCCCCCAGTAAACTTTGTAAATAATTAGAGAAACCTAGGCCGTGAATCAGGCCAAAAATAGCGACCACCCCATATTTATAGCCTTGTTTAGTCTTAATTAAGTTCGAAATGGCTGAAAGTAAAATGGTGCAAGGAATCAAAAATTCTACCCAAGCCATATTCACCTGGATGATATGTAAAGTGGCAAGGGCTAAAGTAATGGAATGACCTAGCGTGAAAGCAGTCACTAGCCAAAGCAGTTTTTTATAATCGGTCACGACATAAACGCAGGTCAGCGATAGGATGAATAACAGGTGGTCCAAGGCAGCCCAATTTAGGATATGCTCTAAACCTAACATAAGATAGACAGAAAAATTGCTCACGTTTTGTTATTTATTGACCAAAAATAGGGATATTCAAAGAGAAAATAGTGACCTGTCTATGAAATTTGATTACATTATTGTGGGAGCCGGTACGGCAGGCTGTGTTTTAGCGCACCGTTTATCGGAAAATCCCTTGAATCAAGTCCTGCTAATTGAGGCAGGAGGAGATTTTAGAGATCCCCGAATTTCCATGCCATCTGCGTATGCACTGCTGAATCACACCTATTTAAACTGGAATTTTTTTACAGAACCACAACCGCATTTAGGGGGTCGTAGGCTCTACCAACCCCGTGGTAAAACGGTGGGAGGTAGCTCAGCTATTAATTGTATGGCTTACATTCGTGGAAACAAGGCAGATTATGATCAATGGGCGGCTTGGGGTTGTGAGGGTTGGTCCTATCAGGATGTTTTGCCTTATTTCAAAAAATCAGAGGATAACGAAGATTTCCAAAACGAATTCCATGGCACCGGTGGTTTGCACCGAGTGGCGAAGAATAGGCATTTGACGATTTTTGGAGATGCCTTCATTCAAGGATGCGGAACGGTGGGGATCCCTGCTAATCCGGATTTTAATGGCGCGAAGCAAGTAGGAGCAGGTTTATTTCAATTCAATATTCAGGATGGCGAGCGCTCCTCGGGAGCGAAAGCTTTCATTCAGCCGGCTCTTTCTCGTAAAAATTTACATATTCAAACTTCTTTTCAGGTGGCTTCCTTAGTCATGCAAGGGGAGCGGGTGACTGGTCTAAAAGGCTATAAATTAGGCTCAAAAAAGGCCATCGAATTCGAAGCCTCTGAAGTGATTTTATCAGCTGGAGCCTTCCAAAGTCCACAAATTTTACAATTATCAGGTATAGGCGATGCGGCGGAACTGAGAGAGCATGGAATTGATTCCCGGCTGGATTTAAAAGGGGTAGGCAAGAATTTATCTGATCACCTCTTTGTAAATATGAATGCGCAGGCGAGTACGAAAGGGAAATCTTATAATGTGGCTTTGGGGGTAAAAAACTACGTGGATTATACTTTGCATAAAAAAGGGCCCTTGTCTTCGAGTCCTTTAGAGGCAGCGGCATTTTTTGATTCAGTAAATCAAACCGATGTACCGGATTTACAATTTCATTTTTCTTCTGCCTGGTCAGCGGATATGTACGATTACAGTAAAATGCCTTTAAGCGATGGATTTACCATATTACCCACTTTGTTAAAACCGAAGAGTAGGGGAACAGTAAGTCTTCGATCTTCTCGTTTTGACGAAGCACCGGTGATTGACCCTCGCTATTTATCAGCTGAGCAGGACCGCGAAACACTAAAACGCGGGATGCGAATTGCGCGCGATATTGTCTTGTCTTCCGCTTTTGATGGACTTAGAAAAGGGTCTGAATTGAATTATCCGGCAGGTGAATGGACAGAAGAATTGATGCAGCAGCACATGGAGCAGGCCACTGAATGTGTTTACCATCCGGTGGGAACGTGTAAGATGGGAACAGATGCGGAGGCGGTTTGTGATCCTTTGACACTTCAAGTCAGAGGTTTGCAAGGTTTGCGGGTCGTAGATGCGTCACTTATGCCGGATGTGATTTCGGGTAATACAAATGCAGCAGTGGTCATGATTGCGGAGAAAGCGGCAGATTTAATTTTGAGTAAATAATCAACGCAAATGCGTTTTAATGAAAAAGAACCTATGAAAAAATTATTGATTTTAGGCTGCCTATTAGCCTCCTTTGCTGGCTTTGCTCAAAACGAGGAATCCTTGAAAGAAGCGGAATTAAGCCGTTTTAATTTGATGGTGGCGAAAGATCAAGCAGGTTTAGAAAAGGCCTTACACAAGGATTTAGTGTATTTTCATTCCAGTGGCGTTCAGGACAATAAAGAATCCTATATCGCTTCCATCGCGTCTGGAAAATCCAGTTATTTAGCCATTAACCCAGAGGATCTGCAGCATCGCGTGTATGGTAAAACCGGGATTAATACAGGGATTGTAAACATCCTGCAAAAAGCAGCTGATGGTACGCAAACGACGTTGCGCTTACGTTTTACCGACGTATTCGTATATGCAGATAAGCGTTGGCAAATGGTTTCTTGGCAATCGACTAAATTAGTCCCTGCGCAAAAGCCTTAATTTTCCCGTAGATATACGCTAGATCCTCGTCCTCAATACAATAAGGGGCGAGGATATAGATGGTATTTCCTAAAGGTCGCATCAATATACCCTCTTTCAAGAAATACTGGTAGATATCATCCCTTATCGAGTGTAAATATCCATCTGTTTCTCCCGTTTCCACTTCCATAGCTAATATGGTGCCATGAATACGGACATTTTTCAAGATTGGGTGTTGTGCGAGAGTTGCAGCAAATGCACGATGCTTTGATTCCACGCGAGCTATCGATTCCCATGTTTCGGGTTTTTCCATCAAGTCTAAGCTTGCATTGGCCGCAGCGCAGGCTAGTGGATTTGCTGTGAAAGAATGAGAGTGGAACATCATTTTTCGGCGGTCATCCGATAGGAAGGATTGGAATATTTTTTCACTGCAGAGCGTTAAACCCATGGCCATCATGCCGCCAGTTAAGCCTTTGGAGAGGCAAACAATGTCCGGTTTTTCTGCCAAATAATCCATCGCAAACCACTTCCCCGTACGACCGAATCCGGTCATAATTTCATCTGCGATACAGAACATCCCTTTTTGGTGGGCAATTCGAATCAAGGCATCCAAGGTAGACGCTTCGTACATTTTCATGCCTCCTGCCCCTTGAATTAAGGGCTCAAAGATGAAAGCTGCATAGTAGTCTGAGTTTAAAGAAGACATGGCTGCAAGGCAGGCTTCGGCGTCTTGAGGACTTGGAAGGAATTCCACCTCGAAAAGCATATCCTGAAAAGGATCATTGAATGAACTAGGCGCACCTAAACTCATGGCACCAAAAGTATCCCCATGGTAAGCATCCGCAAAGGCGATAATTTTTCTGCGCTGAGTATTTCCTTGATTATGGAAGAATTGTAAGGCCATTTTGATGGCCACTTCCACGGAAGTGGAACCGTTATCTGAGAAGAAAACCCGCTCGAAATTAGCCGGTAAGTGACTCAATAAGCGTTCCGAAAGTCGAACTGCAGGTTCGTGGGTAAAGCCTGCAAAAATCACTTGCTCGAGCTGCAAGGCCTGTTGGTAGACCTTTTCTGCTAAATAAGGATGACCATGCCCATGGGTATTCACCCACCAAGAGGAAATGGCATCAATGTATTTTTTGCCGTCGGAGTCAAAAAGATGCGCTCCTTTCCCGCTCACAATTGGAATTGAAGCAGGTTCAATCTGGTGTTGCGTAAATGGGTGCCAAATCACCGCTGCATCCCGAGAAGCTAAATTCTGATTAGACATGGATTTTATCTGCATACGAGGCGATGACGGCCTCATTGATTTCATTTTCGGTATTTACTCGTAAAACCAACGGTAAGCCTGTATGGTTTAAAATAAACTTTTCCCCTGATGGGTTTTCAGGCCCATTGAACACGATTCCAGCCATCTGAACGCCGTGTTGCTTTAACATTTCATAACTCAAAATGGTATGATTGATGCTGCCTAAGTAGTTTTTACTGACTAAGATGACAGGCAAATTAAAGTGCTTAATGAGATCTAAATTTGTCTCACGATCATTTAATGGGACCATGATTCCCCCAGCTAATTCGACGATCAAGGTTTGGTCTGTAGGAATTTTAAAATCATCTAATTGAATAGTTATACCATCAATTTCAGCCGCACTGTGCGGAGACAAGGGCTGTGTTAGGGCATAAGTAGATGGATGTATGGTCGCGTTTGGGACCCATTTGCGGATCCAATAGGCATCCCCAGTGGCTATATCCCCAGATTGTACGGGCTTCCAATATTCTGCTTTCAAACCGGCAGTTAAAACCGCTGAAATTACGGTTTTACCAATTTCAGTGCCTATTCCGGCGACGATAAACTGTTTCATTCAAGTGTTTTTATTAGTGATTGTATTTGTTCTTTTGTGTGTTTAGCGCTTAGGGTAATGCGAATGCGTTCTTTACCTTTCGCCACTGTAGGGAAAACGATGGGCTTGATGGCGAATTCGTTGGCTTGTGCCGCCTTCGTTCGAACGGCCTCATTCCCTGTGACAAAATAAGTTTGTATGGCTGTTTTACTTTCTCCCCAGGCATCGGATTTCACATTTTCTCGGAAGAAGGCGATGTTTTCCTGAAGTTTTTTTCTGGCTTCGTTTTGGGAAGGCAAATAGTGTAAGGTGCTTAAAAGCGCTGATACATGTGCCGGAGTAGGTGCTGTGGAGTAGATGAAGGGTCTAGCAAAGTTGACTAGGTATTCTTTGAGGGCCAAAGACCCCAGAACCACCGCTCCCGCATTTCCCCAGGCTTTTCCGAAGGTGACAACCCTAGCGAAAATTTCCTTGCAAAGGCCTAGTTCATACACTAATCCTTGACCTGCTGGGCCATAAACACCTCCAGAATGCGCCTCATCTACGATGAGTTCCGCCTGGTATTTGTTTTTCAACTTGATTAATTCCTTCAATGGGGCTATGTCGCCATCCATCGAATATACTGATTCCACGACAATCCACTTGCGTGTTTCGGCCGGGTATTGATCGAGTAGATGAATTAAATCTTCTACGTTATTGTGTTTGAAGATGCGTCTTTCGGCTTTCGAGAGTCGTAAACCATCAATTAGACTCGCGTGTAATAGCTTATCGCAAAAAATGACATCGCCTTCTTGTGGGAGGGAAGAGATCAAACCAATATTTGCCTCGTAGCCTGAACTAAAAAGTAAGGCAGCCTCTGATCCATGAAAGGCAGCGCAATTGTTTTCGAATTGCTCGATTAAAGTGCTTTGTCCGGAGATGAGTCGTGAGCCTGTGGCGCCATTTTTGCGGTATTCCGTGGGTAAAGCGTTAAAATCGTAGGCTATTTTTGCTGCCAGGGCCTGGTCTGATGCTAAGCCTAAGTAATCATTCGAGCAGAAATCGGTTTTGTCATCCAGCACGGATAATTGCCTTAATAAGCCCTCTTTGCGACGGAATTCCAAAAGGTCAATAAGCTGCTGCTGAATGTTTTCCATAAATTATTGTGCTGCAAAACTACGAAATAATCGCTCTGGACGTGTATTTTATCAATTAATTGATTTTGAAGCCCAAATTTTGGCCTAAAACCTTGACAATTACCCGCTAATACCGTAGTATTGCATGTCGATTCTGACAATTCAACGAGTAAACGTCCCTTAATTTTCTCATTTGGCACACATTCTGACAGAGATGTCTGTTGTCAATCTTAATTAATCATTCCCCCTTTATGGAAGATAAGCCTATCAAAAGAGTAAAAAAAGCACAAGTAGAAGAATCATCATCAAACGAACGACCTAAGCGTCAACGAATTAAGAAGAGCGACGAAGATGCTCCTTTGTTACCAATGGAAACCAAAGCGGACGCTGAGGCACCTATTGAATACAAAGAAGTGGCGGCTCCAGAAGAATTCTTAGTAGATACTTCCTTCATCACAAGCACAGAAAACATAAAAGACGAGGTTTCTCCTACGGATGCACCTGTCGATTTGGATAAATTGCCTAAAGAGGAGGCGCCGGCTCCGGTCCACCACCACAACAAACACCGTTCGAATTACAACCAAGTCATCAAGGAATTGGATGGTTTGATCGAAAATGAGGGGGTTTTAGAGATCATGCAAGAAGGCGGATACGGTTTCATGCGTTCGTCTGATTATAATTATTTAGCGTCTCCAGATGATATTTACGTTTCCCCATCGCAAATCAAAATGTTTGGTTTAAAGACGGGAGACACCATATTAGGAAAAATTCGTCCACCGAAAGAGGGGGAGAAGTATTTTGCCTTATTGAAAGTGGAGTCCGTGAATGGAAAGACGACGGATGAGATTCGCGACCGGATCAACTTCGAATATTTAACGCCTTTGTTCCCAGAGGAAAAGCTGAACCTATCTTCTACGCCGGATAATTATTCGACGCGTATTTTGGATTTGTTTGCGCCCATCGGTAAGGGCCAAAGGGGTATGATCGTTGCTCAACCTAAAACGGGTAAAACCGTTTTATTAAAAGACATCGCAAACGCGATTTCCCGCAATCACCCGGAGGTTTATTTAATCATTTTATTGATCGATGAGCGTCCAGAGGAGGTAACGGATATGCAGCGTTCCGTACGTGCGGAAGTAATTTCATCTACTTTCGATGAGCAAGCGGAGCGTCACGTGAAAGTGGCTAACCTTGTTTTAGAGAAGGCAAAAAGAATGGTGGAATGCGGCCACGATGTCGTTATCTTATTAGATTCTATTACACGTCTTGCACGTGCTTACAATACAGTCGTTCCTTCTTCAGGTAAGATTTTATCTGGTGGTGTGGATGCGAATGCACTTCACAAGCCGAAGCGTTTCTTCGGAGCGGCTCGTAATGTCGAAAATGGTGGTTCACTAACGATCATCGCCACGGCCTTGATCGAAACGGGATCGAAAATGGACGAAGTTATCTTTGAGGAATTCAAAGGAACGGGTAACATGGAATTACAATTAGATCGCAAGCTAGCGAACCGTAGAATCTATCCATCGATTGATGTGACAGCTTCAGGAACGCGTCGCGAAGATCTGTTGATGGATCCAGCGGTACTACAACGTGTTTGGATCTTGCGCAAGCACATGTCCGACATGAACTCGGTAGAGGCGATGGAATTCTTGCAACAGCAAATGAAGGGAACTAGGAACAACGAAGAGTTCTTAGTATCCATGAATAGATAATATCATTTAAGCCAGTGTGGTTCATTGGGCACGGAAGCCCGATGAACGCACAGGTTTCAATTAATACCCCAGAAAAACTTTATCGATAATGCTGCAGGCTTGATCCATTTCCGCACCGGTGATGGTCAAAGGAGGAGCTAAGCGGATTTTATTGCCATGTGTCGGTTTAGCTAATAAGCCCTTTTTCATCAGGTCTAAACAGATTTCCCAAGCCACCTTACTGTCTTCATCGGTGTCTATTTCGATGGCACATAAAAGTCCTTTTCCTCTTACTGATTTAATCAAGGCTGTTTTGTCACGCAAACTTTCTAAGAAGGTCAATAACTGCAATCCACGTATCTTGGCATTTTCGACTAAATCTTCATCCTCTATGATATCAATTGCTACGGTCGCGACTGCGCAAGCTAAAGGATTTCCTCCATAGGTTGAGCCGTGTTCGCCTGGTTTAATGGTTAGCATGATTTCATCATTGCATAATACGGCAGATACAGGCATGAAACCACCCGAAAGGGCTTTTCCTAATAACAATATATCAGGTTGAACCAATTCATGGTGACAAGCTAACCAGGCACCAGTTCGGCCTAAACCGGTTTGGATCTCATCAGCGATGAATAAAACGCGGTGTTTTTTGCAAAGCGCCGCCGCTTTTTTCAAATAGCCAGCAGTAGGAATAAGCACCCCTGCTTCACCTTGTATGGGTTCTACCATAAAAGCGGCCACGTTCGGGTTTTCTAATTTCTCCTCTAGTGCTTTTAAATCATTATAGGGAATACGACTAAAGCCCGGAACAAAAGGTCCGAAGTTGTTATAAGACGATGGGTCACTCGAAGATGAAACCGCCGCAATCGTTCTTCCCCAAAAATTACCCTCAGCAAATACAATTTCTGCCTGATTAGCCGGAACACCTTTCACCTCATAGGCCCATTTACGGGCTAATTTGATAGCTGATTCACCAGCCTCTACTCCTGTATTCATTAACAGCACCTTCTGGTAGCCAAATTTCTCCGCTAATTTCTTCTCTGTCGAACCTAAAAGATTCGTGTGGAAAGCACGGGAACTGAGCGTTAAACGTGATGCCTGATCAGAAATAGCTTTTACTAAACGGGGATGGCAGTGCCCTTGGTTTACCGCGCTATAGGCAGATAAAAAATCCAGGTACTTTTTCCCCGTTACGTCATAGACATGTACTCCCTCACCGCGTTCAAGAACGACTGGTAATGGATGGTAATTATGTGCTCCAAACTCAGACTCTAAATCAATGTACTCCTGTGGGGTCATAGTAATTCGTAAATTCCTGCTACCCCTTGACCACCACCTACGCAGGCTGTGACCATACCGTATTTTTGGTTACGCAGGCGCATTTCGTTAAATAATTGGATCGATAATTTAGCACCGGAGCATCCCAGTGGATGGCCTAGAGCAATCGCTCCACCATTTACATTGACGATAGTAGGATCGATATCGAGGGTTTTCATGACGGCCAAAGACTGCGCCGCAAACGCCTCGTTCAACTCAATTTGTTGAATATCTTTCAGCGTTAATCCCGCTTTTTTCAAAGCAATCGGAATCGCCTCTACCGGACCTATCCCCATAATACTCGGTTCTACCCCTGCTGTAGCATAAGAAACCAGGCGAGCGATGGGCTCTAAATGTAATTCTTTCACTAATTTCTCCGAAACGACTAAAACGAAAGCCGCTCCATCGGAAGTTTGGGACGCATTACCTGCAGTAACGGTTCCACCCATCGCGAATGCGGGCTTTAGTTTCCCTAAAGCTTCGAAAGTCGTGTCCGCACGCGGTCCTTCGTCTTCAGACACGGTCCAGCTGCGGGTTTGTTTCTTACCTGATTTAGCATCGAAATAATTTTCCGTCACTTCCACGGGAACAATCTGCGACGTGAATTTACCCGCTTTTTGTGCGGCTAAAGCCTTCTGGTGGGAAGCAAAAGAGAACGCATCTTGCTCCTCGCGCGTCACGTTGTATTTCTTGCTTACTTCCTCTGCCGTCAGACCCATTCCGATGTAATAATCCGGATGTTCGTTCGCGATTCCGTAGTTCAAGACCGTTTTGTGGCCCATCATCGGTAACATCGTCATCGATTCGGTTCCTCCTGCAATCACACAATCAGCCATGCCGGAAGCTACTTTAGCGGAGGCTAGAGCAATCGCTTCTAAACCAGAGCCGCAGTAGCGATTAATGATGAAACCGGGAACACTCTTAGGAAGGGATAATAAGGAGATGTAGCGCGCCATTTGCATCCCTTGCTCGGCTTCGGGAATGGCGTTGCCCACGATCAAATCGTCGACACGTGCCGGATCTAAATTAGGCACTTGCTTCATCAGATGTTTAATGACTTCCGCCGCTAAATCATCTGGACGCATTGTTCTGAAACCTCCTCTTTTGGCTTTCGCAACTGCTGTGCGGTAACCTGCTATGATATATGCATTCATCTTCGTACGATTTAATTTCTGAGTGGTTTGCCGCCACCTAATAAACTTTGGATTCTATCCATGGTCTTTTTCTCACCACATAAAGAAAGGAAAGCCTCTCTTTCTAGGTCGAGTAAATACGTTTCACTCACGACTTGCGGAGCGTCTAAATCACCTCCGCAGATCGCGTAAGCTAATTTATTCGCAATCAAGGCGTCATGTTCTGAAATATAACGTCCCATTAACATGCCTTGGATGCCTGCTTTGAATAGGGCCAAACCTTGTTTTCCCTCCACCCAGACATCGTTGCGTCTCGCTTTTTGTACATATCCTGCGTCTGCTAAGGCTAAGGCCTCTCTTTTCGCCTCCGATATCACTTGGTTGCGATTCAACACAATGCGATCCTGAGCGCGTAAATAATTCATCTCTCTCGCCTCGTGCGCTGAGGTACTCACGCGCGCTGTAGCGATATTCATGAAGGCCTCTTGCAAACGGTTCAACTCCACATCGCCTGCGCGACGTGCATCGCCCATTCTCAAAGCCATCTCTTTTGTTCCACCACCGGCCGGAATTAATCCCACACCTACTTCCACTAAACCCATATATAATTCCGCATGAGCGACAATCTTGTCTGCGTGCAAGTTGATCTCGCAACCGCCACCTAGCGCTAACGTATGCGGTGCTACAACAACAGGAATACCTGAATAGCGAACACGCATCATGGTTTCTTGGAAGGTCGCGATCATCGTATTGATGTCGTCGAATTTCTGCTCCATCGCGAACATGAACAACATGCCTAAGTTAGCGCCTGCAGAGAATGCCTCGTTTGACTCATTACCAATGACTAAACCTTGGAAATCTTTTTCCGCCGTCGCGATTGCCTCTTGAATGCCTTCCAGCACCCCTTGGCCCATGGTATTCATCTTCGAGTGGAATTCTAAGCCCAAAATGCCATCTCCTAAATCCACGATATGCATATCGTCGTTCGACGAAACCGTCTTCGTAGGCTTTAGAATCTGTAAATTGATTTGTTTCTCCGCACCTGGAATGGCTTGGTATTTCTTGGTGGCAATGTCGTAGAACATCCGCTTTCCGCCTTCTACTTTGTAGAATGTGGTATTTCCTGCAGCGACCATTTCTGTCACCCAAGCAGCTGGAGCTAAACCCTCTGCTTTCATTAACTCGATTCCCTGAACCACACCGATGGCGTCCCAAGTTTCGAAAACACCCATCTCCCAGCCAAAACCTGCGCAAATAGCTTGGTCAATTTTAACTAGATCATCCGCAATCTCCGGAATACGATTCGAAGAATAACGGAAACCGTCCAAGATAGTTTTGCGATAGAACTCACCAGCTAAATCTTTACCTGCTAGTAAAAGCGCGAAGCGATCAGCTAAATTATCAATCGCCTTCGAGCGATCTAATGTTTCAAAGTTCACGCGTTCTGCGGCGCGGTATTCAAACGTTTTTAGATCGAGGCTTAGGATAACCGTCTTGCCTTTTTCATCTTTGGTCTTCTTATAAAATCCTTGTCCTGTTTTATCGCCCAGCCATTTGTTTTCCATCAAACGCTGCAGCATTACCGGCAAGTTGAAAATTTCTTTGCTTTCGTCGTTTACGAGTGAGGCTTTCAAATTGTTCGCCACGTGAACCGTGGTATCTAAACCGACCACATCCGAAAGTCGGAAGGTGCCTGACTTAGGGCGACCAACGACTTTAGAAGTCAATTTATCTACTTGCTCTACCGTTAAGCCTAATTCCTCTACCACTTTCATCGTCTGCATCATCGAATAAACTCCGATGCGGTTCGCGATGAAGGCAGGCGTGTCCTTACATAAGACAGCTGTTTTGCCTAATTGAGTCTCTGCATAGCTTAGCAAGAATTCGAGGATGGCCGGATCCGTTTTCGGACCAGGAATTACTTCGAATAAACGCAAATAGCGCGGAGGATTGAAGAAGTGCGTTCCACAGAAATGTTGTTGGAAATCGGCGCTTCTGCCTTCTGACATCAAGTGAATAGGAATACCCGAGGTATTGGATGTCACTAAGGTACCAGGAGTACGGAACTTCTCTACCTTTTCGTAAAGAGATTGTTTGATGGCTAGGTTTTCTACGACTACTTCCATGATCCAGTCAGCAGAACTGATTTCGGATAGGTTGTCATCGAAGTTGCCTAGCTTGATGTTATTCGCAAAGCCCGCCGCATAGAGCGATGCAGGCTTTGCTTTTATAGTTTGTTGAAATGCTGCGTTGACTATTCGGTTACGTACCGAAGGGTGTTCTAAACGAAGACCTTTGGCCTCTTCCTCTGGGCTCAA